>JAWXBA010000379.1:0-2742 GCA_034439775.1 Gemmatimonadota bacterium
CTAAGGATCGTGCTAGCCACCGCTCTGCAATACAACCGGGGGTGCTTTTCACCACAAGAACTTCAGTCCGCCTGATGGAGTGGGTTGTCCGGGACTGGGGGCCCTCCGCGTCTTCCGCAGTTCCTCCGCGCCTCCGCGTGAGCCCCTCCTCTACGGAGCCGACGCCACCCGTCGCAGCACGTAGCTCGCCACCTCGCGACGCAGCGCCACATGGCGGGAGTTGTCCCGGGTGGGATGCACCCGGTTCGTCATCAGCACCAGCACCAGCTGGTGGGTCGGATCGACCCAGATGGCGGTTCCCGTAAAGCCGGTATGCCATACCGTGAACAGCTCCGTCGCCACCCCAGGCAAGGCCTGCTCGGTTGGCGTATCCCATCCCAGCGCACGGCTGGATCCCGGCACCATTTCCTGCCGGCTCATGAAGTTCTGGACGATCGATCCCGGCACCCACCACCGCTCACCGCTGGTCACCGTGCCCTGACTCCGCTCGGCGGCCACCAGCCATTCCCCAAATCGGACCAGGTCGCGGGTTGAACCAAAGAGCCCGGCGTGCCCCGACACCCCGCCCAGGAATGCGGCGTTCTCGTCATGCACCTCGCCACGAAGCATCCGGCCGCGCCACGGGTCCTGCTCGGTCGGCGCGGTCCGGCTCCGCCATGAGTCGGGGGGGAGATAGCGCGCCCCGACCATGCCGAGCGGCCGCGTCACCCGCTCTGCCACCAGCTGGTCGAGCGGCGCGCCGAGTATCGTCTCCATGATCTGGCCCAGGAAGATCAACCCGAGGTCGGAGTAGACCATTCGGGCGCCGGGGACAGTGTCGAGCGGGGTGGCGCGCACCAGGGCGCTCATCGAATCGGCGTTCGGGGTCAGTTCCCAGAACCGCCGGTGGGCCGGCAGCCCGCTGGTGTGGGTCATCAGGTGCCGAATGGTCACCTGTCCGGCCCAAGGTGGGATCCGGCCGCGCACATAGCCGGATACCGGTGTATCGAGGTCGAGTTTCCCCTCGTTGACCGCCTGCATGGCGAGCGTCGTGACCCCGATCACCTTGGTGAGCGAGGCCAGGTCGTACACCGTCTCAAGGTCGGGACGGCGGTTGATGCCCCGGCCGAGCTTGCCCGAGCCGTGGTAGAACTGCTGGCCCCGCCACGAAATGCCCAGGACGACGCCAGGGGCGGCACCAACAGCGACGGCGCTGTCGATCAGGTGGGTCAGCGGTGCCCACGGTGTGGCAGGATCTGTGGCAAGGGAACGGGATGCTGGAGCACACCCCACAAGCAACGCGACTGCCACCACCATCGGGACGAACCTGCGCTTGCCTCTGTTCACTTGGCCGGCCTCTGCAGACCGGTGCCCACGGCAATCCCGGGCGGAATCGGGATCGGCAGTCGGCCGGTGATCGCACCACCAGACAGCGCTTCGGCCACGGCACGTTCGGTCAGCGCATTGGTGGTCCAGGCGGTGAGGTACGATTGGATCGATGGCGTTTGCGTCACCACGTACGGCGAGCCGAATGACACCAGCACCGCGGGGGTGCGGGCAGCGGTCCGCTCGATCAACCCCGACACCTCGGTCGGCAGCGCAAGTCGTGCCTGGCCGGAGGTGACCCGAACCGCCACCGCAAACACGGGAGTCACTCCGGCGCCGAGTGCTCGACCGGCAGCGGCCACATCGGCGGCAAGGGTGGCCCCGCTGCGGATCCGGGCAATGGTGACCGAGTGCCCTTGCCGCGTCAGGTGATCGGCCAGGGTGTCGCCGACCAGCGAGCCGTTGCCGTCGCCATACCCGACAATGACGATCCGGCGCGGCGCGGCGCGGAGCGAATCGACGGTGCCCCGGTCATCACGCACCAGCACGATCGATCGCCGGCTGGCCTCGAGGGCGGCAGTGCGGTGCGTGGGGCTCATGACGGTACTGGCCACGGCATTCAAGTCGGCGGTCCTCGATTCAAACAGCTTGAGATCTTCCTTGATGGTCAGGATCCGCCGCACTGAACTGTTGAGGCGCGCCTCGGAGATCCGGCCGCTCCTGACCGCCGCTTCCATGGCGTTGACCACCGCGACTGGATCGGATGGCTGGAGCAGGATGTCGGCGCCGGCCAGGAACGCCAGCACCGCCGCCTCGCCCTGCCCGTAGGTCTTGATCAGCGCGCCCATGTCGAGTGCGTCGGTCACGATCAAGCCCTGAAAGCCGAGCGAGTCGCGGAGGATCCCGGTCAGGATGTTCGGGGCGAGCGTGGCGGGCCGGGTCTGGCCGCCATCGATGCCGGGCATCGCCACATGCGCCGACATGATCGCGGACACTCCCGCCGCGATCGCCGCCCGGAACGGGGGCAACTCCACCGAATCCAACCGGGCCCAGTCGGCGGTGATGACCGGCAGCTCAATGTGGGAGTCGGTGCCGGTGTCGCCGTGTCCCGGGAAGTGCTTGGCGGTGGCCAGCATGCCGCCATCCTGGGTGCCGCGGATCGCGGCGACCACCAGGCGGCTCACCTCGGCGGGGTTGGCGCCGAAGGAGCGGGTGTTGATGATCGGATTGGCGGGATTGTTGTTGACATCGGCCACCGGTGCGAACGTCATGTGGACGCCGGCCGATCGGCCCTCGGCCGCGGTGATCCGGCCCATCATGTAGGCGTCGGCCTCGCTCCCGCCCGCAGCCACGCCCATATTGGTGGGGAAGGGGGTCCCGCCGATCCAGCGGAAGGCGGTGCCGCCCTCGAGGTCGGCCGTCACCAGCAGCGGCAGC
>JAWXBA010000380.1:0-4233 GCA_034439775.1 Gemmatimonadota bacterium
CCCTGGGCGGCCGAAGACCGTTGGGTCTTGCCTACCGGGCTGCCACATAAATAATTGGCCCTCCGCTGACGAGAACCCAGCAACGCTACCGTTCACTAGTACTGACACACCAGCGACCCGAGTGAGATCGAACTTCGAATCCCCGTCCGCACCACCAATCACCGCGATCGGTCGCTGGGACATTGTGATGCGCGGCGCGTTGTTCAAGGCGGAGGCACCATGCTCGAAAGTCAACACACCGGATTGGGTATAGGTCGACGGCGGCGTTGGTGTGCGTTGTACGAGTTGCGGATGCGCCATTCCGGGGAGGCTGATGAGCAGCGCAGTGGAGGTTGAGAGCGCGAGGAGTGGAGAATATATAGAGTGGCCCACTATCTGGCTCCGGGGTTGATCCCAACCGGGGCAGCGACAGCTTCTTTCACCAATCGAGTCACGAGCTCCATGAGGACGGCCTCCGGGGGCGTCCCTCGGTACTTCCACCCGTTGATGAACAGCGTTGGCGTGGCGTCCACCTCAAACTCCTTGCCCTTGGCGATATCGGCGGCCACCGAAGCCCTGGTGGTGCTGTCCGCCAAACAGGCAGAGAAGGCAGCAGAGCTTTCGACGGACGCTTCGGTCGCCATCAATTCCCAGGGTTTGATTCCTAGCGAGTCCTGTTGCGCATAAGCCAAGTCCAAGAACTGTTCAAGTGCCCCGCCTGCCGTGGCGCATTCGGCGGCGATCGCAGCGGGCATGGCGAATTGATGGATGGTGGTGAGCGGGAAATGTGGGAACACGATCGCGACGTCCGCGCTGTTGGCCAACTGCACCCTCCGAATCACCTCGTGCCCCCTTCTACAGTTTGGGCACTGGAGGTCGGAGAAGACGATGATCTTTACGACCGCTTCGGGATTGCCGATGGTTGTGCCATGTGGGAGCAACTCACGCCAGGTCTCTACGAACTCCGGAGTGGGGAGTGGGGGTGGTGGAGGTTCGTTGGGGAAGAATTCTCGTTTCACGAAAACGGTAGCCATCGCCGCAATCGCCAAGGTGAGTACCAAACTGATGGCTGCCTCAAGTCGACTCATCAGTCTGCCCCGCCATGAATTGGAATGTCACGGCCTCACGCTGCAACGGGCCCTTCCCCACATAAGGAAATCGACGGTGGGGGTAGTGCGATCGACCCAAGCGAGCATCGATGGATCTGCTGCTTGACCTCTGGTCTCGATCCATCGGCCGCGCCATGTCGGCGCAGGCTATGTGATGTCGCATCCGTCGTGGCCGTCACCGCACCAATTCGGCTCCCGCCCCTCGTGGGGGGTCTTCATGCAGAACGGACCTTCTTCACAGCACGCAGGCGTGAACCAATGCCAGAACGCGTCGGACTCACAGGGTTGGCAAAGCGTGCTCGAAACCGTGGGGCTCGATACCGCAGCGGCTTCCTCGACGGGCCGGGCGAGTATCACAGAAAAGATCGTCCCCAACAATAGACATGTCCGCCTCGCGACTTCATGCATCTTTTCTTCCTCCTGTTCAGGTGGGTACTGCGGGCTTCGGCAGTGGTGCTTGGTGAGGTTCAGCCTACGTCTCGTCGCACCCGTCGTGGGAGTCGCCGCACCCATTTGGCTCAACCCCTGGGTGTGAGTCAGCAGACTTCATGCAGAATGGACCTTCTTCACAGCTCGTCGCGAGGAACCAATGCCCGTATGCAGTCTGTTCACAGACCAGGCAACCCGCGCTAGCGACCGTGGGGCTCGACACAGCTACAGCTTCTTGGACGGGCTGCGCCAGCACGACACATAGCACCGTCCCAACCAACAAGCCAGTCCGTCTGATGACTTTGTGCATGGCCGGTTCCCCCCGTATGGTGGGGTCTCAAATGCAATGGTCAGCGTAGACCCCAAGGCCCCTATGCTCTCCATAGCTACGGGCACTCGGGCGGAATAGCAAGATTCAAAATGACACAGTTGATCACGACTCAAGAAGCCGCACTACCAAGGATTGTAGTTTGGAGGGTTCGGACTGAGGAATGACGCCATCGCATGCACAAAAACGATGCGAGGGTTTTCGGAAACTGTTCAAATAGGCGGGGTGGCCTTGAGGTCGATTGTCGTCGTCCACTCCCTAAGAATGCTCAGCCGCGGTCTAGCCTCTGGCCGAGTCCGCCTCGATTGGCGCCCCCAGCGACTCCACCACCGCCGCCACCGTCACCCCCTCGACCACGACGACCTTCCTGCAGCTGCTATCGCCCGCGGTCAGGACAACGTCGCGCGCTGGCAGCTTGAGCGCGCGGGCCAGCCACCGGAGCAGGGCATCATTGGCGGCACCATCCACGGGGGGTGCCGCAAGCCGAATCTTGAGTGCGTCGCCATGGAGGCCTGCCGACTCGGTGCGCGAGGCGCGGGGCTGCACATGAAGTTGCAGCCGCACCCCGGTGAGGGTCGGGGTCAACCAGCTCAGGGGATCAGATAAAACAGGATGGCCCGGACGAGGATCAGGACGAAGTAGGCCACGATCGGGCTCAGGTCGAAGGGGCCCCTGGCCGGGAGTCGCCGGCGGATCGGAGCCACCAGCCACTCGGTCAGAAAGACAAAGGGCCTCATCCACGGCGTAAAATCGCCGGCGCCCACCCAGGAGCCGATGACCCGCACCAGGATGGCGAGCATCAGGAGTTGGGTCGCCGTGGTCACGAGGAACTGGGCCCAATCGGAAGCGCCCGCCTGCCGCAACCAGAGCACCTGGCCGATCCAGCCGGTGGCCCACCCTACCAGGCTCAGCAGCAGGATGCCCCCGAACACGGCGATCCCCAGGAGCCAGAGCGGGGCGTCCTGGGGATTCCGTCCCCAGCGCCCCATCCGGCCTTCCAGCGGACGGAGTATCGGATCACTCCACCGGCGAACAAACCTGGGAAACGCGCTGAACGCCGACAGGTGCTTCTGGCGAACGGCCCAGTGGGTCACGGCCACCAGGCTGGCGGCCGCTGCGACCGCCAGGACCAGGATCCGGCTTCCGGCGGCCAGGCCGGCAGCGATCGATGCCCAGGTCAAGGTGAGGTGGGGAAGCGCTTCTCGAAGAGATGCCAGGGCCGACGGCCGATGTAGTCCGGCCGCTGCAGGGTACGGCTCCACCCCAGCGCGGCGAGCAGTCCTTCGGCCCGGAGGTCATCGGTCCAGAACTCGAGCAGGTGGGCGCCCTCCTCGACCGCCCGCGCCTCGAAGGCCCCCAGCAGGCGCAGCCCGTGACCCTGGTGGCGCTCGTGGGGGACCACGCCGAGATCCTCCAGGTGCGCCACCCCACCGTGCACCCAGAACCGGGCGCCCCCGATCCAGTCGCCAATCTCATCGGACAGCACCAAGTGGTGCCCGATGCGGGGTGCCGACATCGTGGCGCCGCTGGGGTGCCGTTCGACCAGCTCGCTCAGCCAGGCCGAGAACTCCTCGTCCTGGCCGGCGTCGCGGATCGTGAGGTTGCGCTCTTGGTTGACCATACCGTTCAATACCATCCGTTGGGTCTCCAAGTTTCGATGCCGCAAGAAGGGGGCCAATGTCAGGCAGCTCAGGAGGTGCGGCACTGCCGGGTGGAGGGGGGGATGCGCCCGCATTCGATCGATTCGTTCATCCCGGAGGCAACCGGCCCGCAGGCGGTGTTCTGGGCTGAGGTCACCGCTTCTTCCTCCGAAGCGGCGGAGGCGGTCGCACAGTTCGAGCGCCCATGGTAGTCAACGCATATCTCACAGGTGACCTTCTGGGCGGACAGGGTGGTCCACGCCAGGAACCCGGCGAAGGCGAGGACCACGATGATCGGGATCAATCGGCTGCGTGAGACCATCGGCTTCGCTCCAGAGTTGGGACTGCGGGGGATTGAATAGTATACCCCCCTAGGGTATGTTGAGGCAATGAATCGGTTGCGGCGTCTCGCGGTCACCCGCGCCTGCATGGGCTGGTTGGTGCTGGCTATCCTGTTGGCGCCAGCCGGCGGACACGGTCAGGAGCACTGCGCTCCGGCCTCGTCGATCCATGCCAACACCGCTACGCCGCATCATTCCGCCCCCCTTCCCGACGCGACGAAAGATAGTGGCGATCGGGGCGACTGCCCACATTGTCCCGAACCGCAGTGCGAGACGGAGCCCTCCTGCTCGGCACAGGTCCTCGTGTCCGCGAGCAAGACCGAAAGCGGGTTCGACTTCTGGGCCCGCCTGCGCCTGCAAGCCGTCGCTGGCGTCCGATCGCACCTCCGCCCCACCGCTCCCCCAAC
>JAWXBA010000381.1:0-11166 GCA_034439775.1 Gemmatimonadota bacterium
ACCTGCAACACCCCCGATCACCGGGCATTCGATTTCTGGGTCGGCGACTGGAACGTGACCATGGGAGGCAATCAGGCCGGCACCAACCGGATTACCCTCGAGGAGGGCGGCTGCATTCTCCACGAACATTGGGTGGGTGCATTGGGCGGGAGCGGGCAGAGCATGAATTTTTTTGACCGCAGCACCGGCGAGTGGAACCAGGTCTGGGTCGACAGGGGCGGCGGCGTGATCCGGCTCACCGGCACCTTTGTGGATGGCACCCTGCGCTACAGGAGTGTGGTGCGCCGCCCGGATGGCGGCACGGTCGAGCACCGGCTCCTGTTCACCCCAAACCCGGACGGCTCGGTGCGCCAGCTCTGGGAAACGACCACCGATGGCGGCAAACACTGGGCAGTTTCCTTCGACGGCCTCTACACGAAAAAGCCGGGCTGAACCGACCCGGCGGTCATCCCACTTCAGTTCGATCCCGGCGTTGGCCGGGCGAATCCAATTCGACCAGGGTGGCCTGATCCACGATGTGCCCCCCGGGAAATCGATGCAGCGCAAAGGAAACACCAGACTCGCGCAGGCGGGCGGTCTCCGCCGCCACCGCGGCTGCGGTGATGAACTCATCGGTCGATCCCACGCCGAGGTGCCACTCCATCTCCGGGCGCCGGCCGCGAAGGGCAGCCAGATCCACCTCCGGGGCGACGCCCCCTCCCCATAACACCAGCCGGCGCACCGGCCTCCCGGTGTGATTGACCCAGCGGGTCGCGGTGGCCGCGCCCTGCGAGAAGCCGTGCACCTGGAAGGTGGTGGCGTCCACGGCCAGGGAGTCGATCACCCGGTCGAGGTATCGCAGATAATCCGCAATCTCCGACTCGCGTCCTTCACTGGTCATCCAGGTTGCACCGACCCGGCTCGGCTCGCGAGAGGTGTAGAATCGGGAGAGCGCCTCGGGCGCCACGATGATCCGATCGGCTCGGGCCACCGGCAGAAAGCTGCGCAGGAAGCGGTCGGCCAGTTGTCCGTAGCCATGGAGGACCAGCCACAGTTCGCGCGCCGGGAATCTCCCCAGGGTGGCGACGCGGGCGGTGCGCTCCACCATGAACTCCTGAACCCGGATGTCGGACACCTCAGCCACGATAGGTGCCCCAGACGGCCCGGAGGGTGTCGCTGATTTCGCCCAGGGTGGCACGGGCTCGCACCGCGTCGAGAATCGGCGGCATGAGATTCCCCGTTCCCGAAGCCACCTCCCCCAGCACCGCAAGCGTCCGGGTCACCCCGGCGGAGTCGCGCGCCGCCCTGGCCGCGGAGAGGGCCGCACGCTGGCGGGTCGCCAGGGCACGATAGTCCGGGGTGTCGATCACCGGTGCTGGCGCACCGTCGCGAAACTCATTGACGCCCACGACCACCATCTCCCCCGACTCCTGCGCTTGTTGCAGGGCCCAGGCGCTGGCTGCGATGGCATCCTGGACAAAACCCTTCTCGATGGCCCGCGCCGCGCCCCCCATGGCGGTAATCTCCTCCAGCAGCGTCCGGGCCCCGGCTTCGATGCGGTCGGTCAGGTCTTCGACATACCAGCTGCCGGCCAGCGGGTCCACCGTGCGCGCCAGGCCGCTCTCATGCGCCAGCACCTGCTGGGTCCGCAAGGCGAGGGTGGCGCTCTCCTCGGTCGGCAGGGCGAGCGCCTCATCGAAGGCGTTGGTGTGGAGCGACTGGGTGCCGCCAAGAACCGCTGCCAGCGCCTGCACGGTGACCCGGACGATGTTGTTCTGGGGCTGGCTGGCCTGCAGCGTGACCCCCCCCGTCTGGGTGTGGAAGCGCAACCGGCAGGGGGCGTCGTCGGCGCCCCAGCGCTCCCGGGCCAGGGTGGCCCACAGGCGGCGCGCGGCCCGGAACTTGGCGGCTTCCTCGAACAGGTCGTTGTGGGCGGCAAAGAAGAACGAGAGGCGGGGGCCGAATTCCTCGATCCGCAGCCCGGAGGCAAGCGCACGCTCGACATACTCCACCGCGTTGGCCAGGGTAAAACCGACCTCCTGGATGGCGGTGGCGCCGGCCTCGCGCATGTGATAGCCGCTGATCGAGATCGGATTGAAATTCATCCGCTGGTCGGCAACAAACCGGAAGACATCCGCCACCAGCCGCAGGGAGGGCTCCGCCGGGAAGATGTAGGTGCCCCGGGCGATGTACTCCTTGAGGATGTCGTTCTGGATCGTGCCGGAAAGCTGGCCCGGTGCCACCCCCTGCTCCTCCGCCACGACCAGGTACATCGCCAGCAGGATGGCGGCGGTGGCGTTGATGGTCATCGAGGTGCTGACCTGGTCGAGCGGAATCCCGCGGAACAGCACCGCCAGGTCGTCCACGGTGTCGATCGCCACGCCCACCCGGCCGACTTCTCCTTCCGCCATCGGGTGATCGGAATCGAATCCCATCTGGGTGGGGAGGTCGAACGCCGTGGACAGCCCGGTCTGGCCTGCATCCAGAAGGGTATGGAACCGCGCATTGGTGTCCTCCGCAGTCCCGAAGCCGGCGTACTGGCGCATGGTCCAGAGGCGGCCGGTGTACATGCTGGCCTGGACGCCGCGGAGGTAAGGCCACTGTCCCGGAGCACCAGGATCGTGGACCGCCACATCCGGCGGGCCGACAACAGGACGGACTGGAAGGCGGCCGGGATAGGGGCAGCGATCGTTCACGCCGGGGTTTCCGCGATCATCCGGGTCACGAAGGCCACGTCCTCGGCACAGCCAATGACCAGCGGGATGCGCTGGTGCAGCTCGGTCGGCGCAATGTCCAGGATCCGGCGGGTGCCGTCGGTGGCGGCGCCGCCGGCCTGCTCCGCAATGAACGCCATCGGGGCCGCTTCATAGGAAAGGCGGAGCTTGCCCCCGGTATTGCTGGCGTTCCCCGGGTACAGGAAGACGCCACCGGCAATGAGGTTGCGATGGAAGTCGGCCACCAGGGAACCGATGTACCGGCTGACCTTGCCGGCCACCAGGTTGGGGAAGTCCCCGTGGAAGCCGCGCACCGCGCGCTGCACCCCCTTGCTCCAGCGGGCAAAGTTGCTCTCGTTGACGCTGTAGTACTTGCCGCGCGCGGGCATCTGCATGGTCGGATGCGACAGGACGAATTCCCCGATCGTCGGGTCCAGGGTAAAACCATGGACACCATCGCCGGCGGTATAGACCAGCATGACGCTGGATCCGTACATCACGTAACCGGCCGCGACCTGCTCGGAGCCCCGTTGCAGCACGTCCGCAAGGGTGCCGGTCCCATCAGGGGTGACCCGACGGTAGATGCTGAAGATGGTGCCGACCGCGCCATTGACGTCAATGTTGGACGAACCATCGAGGGGATCGAAGAGCACCGCGTACTTCCCGGGGTGGTATGCCGACGGGATCGCAATGATCTCCTCGTCCTCCTCGGAGGCCATGACGCAGACCCGTCCGGTGTGCGTCATGGAGCTCTTCAAAGTCTCGTTGGCAAAGACGTCCAGCTTTTGCTGCTCCTCCCCCTGCACATTGACGGCACCGGCCGCCCCGAGGATGTTGACCAGCCCGGCGCGGCGGATCGCGGCCGCGACAATCTTGGTGCCCAGGGCAATATCGTAGAGCAGGTTGGTCAACTCCCCGGTCGCCTCGGGGACGTTGCGCTCCTGCTCCAGAATGAAGCGCTCAATGGTGATGATGGAGGTCGTGGTCAGCACGGCGTGCCCTCAGGGCGGAAGGGGAAAGCTCCGGGCGCCACCGGCACCGCGGATCGTCATGGCTGTCGGTCGCACGCTCACTTCGACGGTGCCGTCCCGGTCGGTCCGGAACACCGCCACCCCGGCTTCAGCCAGGCGGGCCAGTGCCGCTTGAGCCGGATGCCCGTGGCGGTTGTTCCGGCCGGCACTGATGACCGCCACCGTGGGAGTCACTTCGGCCAGGAACCCGGCGCCCGATGAGCCCCGGGAACCGTGATGCCCCACCTTGAGCAGGTCCACTGGCCCGACTATTCCAGCCAACAGCGATTCTGCTGGAAACCCGGCATCCCCGGTCAGGAGTGCCGTGAACCGGCCCCACCGGATGCGCACCACGGCCGAGTTCTCGTTCAGGTCCAATCCCCAGCCGGCCCAGGTGGTGTCGGGATGCAGGAAAGCAAACTCCACGCCATCCAGCAGGAAGCGATCACCCCTTCGCACCCCACGCCACGGCTGGCCGGTCGTGACGACCCAGTTCAGGAAGTCACGGTACCCCGGGTCGGGCGCTGCCATTCCTGGCTCAAGCACCACCGCCGCCGGAATCCGGCTGAGGACCGCCGGCAGTCCACCCAGGTGGTCGGCATGGGCGTGGCTGACGAGGGCGACTTCGAGGCGGCGGACCCCTCTCCGGAGCAGGAATGGCGCGACGACGCGGCGGCCAGCATCGATCCGATCGTCCGCGGGTCCGGCGTCGACCAGGATCCATCGTCCAGCCGGGGTGCGAATGGCGGCGGCATCCCCCTGCCCCACGTCCAGAAAATGTAACGTCAGGGCGCCATTGCCGTCACCGCCGCGGGGCCATCCATCTCGCACCACCAGGACCCAGCACGCCAGCGCGGCGGACCACCCCCACCGCCCAAGGGCAACGTACCTTGTGCTGCCTCCCGAAATCCCCCACCATCCAAGTCCCGCGACTGCCAGCCACGGCAGAGCTGCGGTCCAGGATGGCTCGGTGACAACGTGACCACCTGGCACCGACCCACCGGTCCGGGCCAACCCTTCCAGCCCCGCGAGGGCCAGCCCGGATCCCGCGGCGAGGGTGGCGGCCGCCGCCGGGAGGAACTGGTCGGCCACGATCGAGAGGAGCACGCCGGGAATTGCCACCGCCGCCAGGGGAATCGCCGCAAAGTTCAGCACGATGCCGATCGGCGCCACGGCACCCAGAATGGCCGCGGTGAGCGGCGCCGTGGCGAGCGTCGAACCGACCGAGGCCGCCAGCATCCGCCATCCCCAACCGGTACCGAGGGCCCGGTCGCTCCAGCGAGTGGCGGCGGCCAACCCCGCAATCGACGTCACGCTGAGCCACGCGCCGAGGTTGAAGACCGCCCAGGGATCCACGACCAGCACCCCCAGGCAGGCGGTGGCCAGGAGTGCCGCCCGGCCGACAGCTCGCTGGCGAAGGATGCCGAGCGCGGCAAGGACGGTGAGCCATGCCGCACGAGTCGCCGGCGCGGGCCAACCCAACAGCGCCACATAGCCGACGGCGGTCGCGGCGCCGAGTAACCAGGCGTGCTGGCGGCGCACAGCGAGGGCCTGCAGCAGCAGGATGACCCAGGATGCCAGCAGCCCGACGTGGAACCCGCTGATGGCAAGGAGGTGCACCAGGCCGGCCTGCGCGAACGCCTCGCGCACCGTCAGGTCCATCCCTTCCCGACGACCAAGGATGAGCGCGTCCACCACCCCGGCCCGGTCGCCGAACAATCGGGCTGAGCTGACGGTGACCCTGCCACGAAGCCACTCTCCCAGGGAGGCGGACCCCGGCATGGCTTGGACCTGCGCCGCCACCAGGAGGCCGTCGCTCGGCCGGAGGGTGACCGGCCTCGGAATCCAGCGACCGGAGATCCGCAGCACCGCCCCGGGCTCCGCGGTGGCTGGTTCGGGAAGCTGCACCCGGACGAGGCCGTGGCACCCTGCCCCCAACGGTTCCACCCGAGCAGAACCGCCGATCGGCGATTCGATCAGTCTGGCGGTGACCTCCACCGACCCACTGCGGAATCTGGCCGCACAACTTCCGGCATCGTGCTGTCGCGTCAGCGCCCCCAGGACTGCCCCCGCCAGACCGGCAACCGGAAGGATCCATGCGGAGTGTCGCCTCAGCAAGCAGGCGATTGCCAGGAGCACGCTGCAGACGACCAGCGGGTCCGGAAAACGCGAAAGGCCGGTCATCAGACCGGCCCCGAGTGCGGCAACCATCCACTGAGGAGCACCCCGCCTCATGCGGGGGCTCCGATCACGGGGTCAAGGACCGTCCCTTGCCATCGCAGCGGCGGTGGGCCGCTACCTGCCGGAGTCCCTCCAGGACGACAACCTCTATGCGGGCCCGCATCTGGTTGCCATCGAGGTCGAGTTCGGTGATGATCGTGCCCTCGCGACTGGCCACATATCGGGCCGGCAGCCGATTGAGGGCATAGACCAGGACATCGGCCCGGCAGAGTTCGCAGCCGCAGAACCCCGCCACCTGCTGCTGCAGCGCCTGGTAGGCCTGGGTGACGTGATGTTCGACCTGATTCTGGATCACAGGACCGCCAATTGGGGAGACACGATTGCCCCGGTGAAGGTGGACCCGGTGGTGCCGGTAAGACGAGCCTGGTGGTAACTCCCAGCCGCCTCCACCGGGAGGTCAAGGAGGACCATATGATTGGTGCGGGTCCGGCCGAGCATGAGGTCCCCGCGCCGGGCCGGACGCTCCACCAGCACCTCGTGCTGGGTCCCGATCCGGGACACGTTGCGGTGCCGCGCCTGGGCGCGCACCACGGCAATGAGCCGTTCCAGCCGCTCCGCCGCCACCGACTCGACAATGTGATCCCTGAGCCGCACCGCCGGAGTGCCATCGCGGACCGAATACCGGAACATGTAGGCGTCGTCGAACCCGGCTTCCGGCACCAGCGAGAGGGTCTCGCCAAACTGCTCCTCGGTCTCCCCCGGAAAGCCGACGATGATATCGGTCGAGAAGGTGAGATCCGGCATGGCCGCCCGGAGCCGACCGACCACCGCCAGGTACTCCTCGCGGGAGTACCGCCGCAGCATCCGGCGAAGCACCGCATTCGACCCACTCTGCACCGGGAGGTGCACGTGGTGGCAGACCGCCGGCGTCTCGGCCATGGCGGTGATGACCCGGTCGGTGAAGTCGGTGGGATAGGGGCTGGTAAACCGCAGCCGCCGGATCCCTTCCACCGCCCCGATGGCGCACAGCAAGTCGGCAAAGTCATGGGTCCCGTCGTTCCAGGAGTTGACGGTCTGGCCCAGCAGGGTGACCTCCGTCGTCCCCTGCCCGGCGAGGTGCGTCACCTCGCGCACCACGTCCTCCAATTTGCGGCTGCGCTCGGGACCCCTGGTAGTCGGAACAATGCAGAATGTGCACCGATAATCGCAGCCGCGCTGCACAGTCACGAAGGCGGTGGCGGAGGCCTCGCGGACGGGAGGCACGTCCTCGTAGTGCTCCCAGCTGCGGAATTCGGTATCGGAGGTCCGGCCACCGGCCTGGGCGTGGCGGACGAGTTCAGGAAGATTGCGGTAGGCATCGGGCCCAACCACCAGGTCCACACGGGGCACCGACTCAAGGAGCAGCGGCCCGAGGCGCTGCGCCATGCAGCCCACGACGCCGAGTACGGTACCAGGGCGCTTGAATCGCTGCAGCTCCCCCATGCGCCCGATGACCCGCTGCTCGGCATTGTCGCGCACCGCACAGGTATTCACCAGCATCAGGTCGGCGGTGGCGGGATCCTCGGTCCGGGCGTAGCCGTCGGCGTGGAGCACGCCGAGCATCAGCTCGCTGTCGGCCACGTTCATCTGGCAACCGTAGGTCTCGATGTATACCTGCTTCATGGCTCGCCCCTGCCCGCCCTATTGCCGGATCGAGATGCCGACGGTGAGCAGGAAGGCCTGTTCCCGCCACTGGGTGCCTTCCGAGCGCCAGACCTGCTGCGCCGAGAAGTCGAAGCCCCCCCTGCCCCCGGCGCCCAGGCGGACGCCGGTGCCGATCGACAGCCCGACTTCGCGTCCCGCGCCTCCTGCCTCCAGCGGAAAGGGGAGGGTGTTGCGATGGAACCCGAGCCGGAGCGGCCATCGGGTCACATCCTGTGCGTTCCGGGCCCACTCGATCCCGGCGGCGACCTCCAGGCTGTTCCGGGCGCCCAGCCCCCCCAATGCCTTGAGGTCGGCATCGGACCTTGCCCATCCCCGGTGGAGCAGATGACCCGACACCAGGAAGCGCGGGTGTACGGTGGCGCGGGCACCGAGGCCCAGGGTAACCGGAAACGAGATCGTGCCGAGGTCGGTGGTATCCCGCTCCACCCGTGCCGGAGCATCGACTCGTGCCGTGCCAGCCATGGCCACGCGGCCGGAGACCCGGAAGGTCAGGCCGGTGGAGACCCCATACCCCAGGTAGGACACCTCCCGGGACTCGCGGACCAGGGAGTAGAGCTCTGACTCCACGGTTCGCGAGGTGTAGACGCGGGCTGCCCCGGTGATGAGGTGACCCGCGACCCCGAAGACAAATCGCCCCCCGGTGTTCCAGGAGCCGGCAATACGGATGTCGGAAAGCCCGCCTTGGCTGAGCAACGAATCGCGCACCAGGAACCGCTCGCCGCGCAGGGTGATGGAATCGGTGGAGGCGAGTCCGTAATTCCGGTCCAGGTAGGAGGAGACGCTGATGCTGGCGTTGAATCGGACCAGTCCCGTTTCGGTCACATGGACGGGACCCGCCGCTTGGATCAGGCCGATCCGGGTGTCCCGCCCGAAGCCGCTGCCGGCGTTGTTCTGGCTGTCCCGCCAGCTGCTGGTGGCACTCCCCGCCGATTGCAGCGAGCCGAGCCCGGCAATCGAAGCCGGGTTCAAGGCGGACTCGGTATCGAACATCGTCAGCCCGCCGCCCATGCCCAGGCTGTGCGCCGAATACGGCCGGGTGGGAAGCCCCAGGCCGCGGGAACTGAACTGGGACGACTGCGCCACCAAGGGACCACTGGCACCGATTCCGAGACCGGCCGCGAACAGGAGGCATCGAATTGCGCGGGCCACTAGGGAGTCTCCGGACGGCCGGGAAGGACATAGGTGAGTCGCAGCCGAGGCCGGCCGCTGGACGAGCGCGTGCTGCGGAAGACCGGCGAGGAGAACGCGGCGCCCTCGGTGGTGACGGTGAGGTAGAACATCTGGGCGATGAGCGGGCTCTGGAACCAGAGGTTGACCACTCCGGCCACGTCCACCTCGACCTCGGCCGAGCTGCCCGGAGTCAGCAGGGCGCCCCCGATCGCCACCGAGGATGGGGGAGACCGATAGCCAAGATCCGCCACCACCGGACGGACCTCAAGTCCGGTCCGCTCAAGTGCCCACCCCCGGATGGGCTCATCGGGCGTCAGGATCAGGGTAGCGCGCAGCACGTTGCCCTGGCTGCGGAGTGTTTCCGGCAGCCGGAATCGGACAATCCCCCGGGAGGCAGGTGTCCCTCCGACCGACAGCAGGTCCGGACCGGGAGTGCCCTGGGAGGCCGTGGAGCGCACCATTCCGGTGTACAGTGCCTCGGGATCGAACTGAATCTTGATGACCTCGGGCGCACCCGCCTCGCCGGTGCCGTAGGTGACGTAACCCGGGGCGAAGCCGCTGGTGAGCCGGCTGCCGATCCGCAGCGCCGTCAAGGTATCGGCATGCAGCTTGATGCCGAGGGACACCCGGCCGCTGTCGACGGCGGGAATCGCAATCTTGGCGAGATCCTCGCCGGCGAAGAGCAGCGACACCTCCCCCGAAAAGACCGAGTCGGAGAGGATCAGGCTGTCGATGAGGCGGTCCGGAGTGAAGTAGGACTCGATATCCTCGAACGACGCGGTCGAGTCGGTGCGGATCGGCAACCGGTAGAAGAGCAACCGCGGATGCGACACGAGCGTGTCCCGGGTGCCAATCGCCACGAGGATCTTGACCGAATCGATGTCGACCCGAAACTTGGTCCCGCCGAACTCGAGGGAATCGGGGGTAACGTCGAAGGTAAGGATCGAATGGATGATCCCGATGGCGGGATCGTTGGAGAGCAGGAGACTCGGGGCCTCGTTGAATCCGAGGTATCCGCTGAACGAGGAGTCGCCATCGACCAGGGCATCAATCACCGTGTCCCGGATGATCATCCCGGTGGCGCATTCGACGGCACAGTCGGTGGGGATGGAGAGCGTTTCCTTGCATCCGGTCAGGGTCAGGAGCAGGGCGGCCAGGCAGGGAAGGAGCTTCATGCCAGCCGGTCCCGGGTAAAGGCGTGGGGGAGCAGTTCGTCGAGTCGCCAGGCGTGCCGACTTTGCGGACCGACCACCTGGACCTCGAGGTTCAGGCCGAACTCGGCCAGCACCTGGCGGCAGGCGCCACAGGGGGTGGCAGGTGGCTCGCTATCGGACACGACCACAATCCGACGGAACTCCCTGGCGCCCTGCACGACCGCCTGGGCCACCGCCGCGCGTTCGGCGCAGATGGTAAGCCCGTAGGAGGCGCTCTCCACGTTGCACCCGGTATAGACGGTACCGTCGGCCGCCTCCAGGGCTGCGCCCACCCGGAATGAGGAATAGGGGGCATAGGCGTGTGCCTGGGCCGCCTGTGCCGCCGCAATCAGTGAATCACCCAATCCAGACCTCATTCAGGAAGGACGTGCCCGCCCCGAGGGGGGGCACGCCAAGAAACTCGGCCACCGTCTGCCCAATATCGGCAAACGAGGTGCGGATCCCAATGGAGACGGCTCGGACCCTCGGGCCATACACGAGCACCGGCACGACCTCCCGCGAATGATCGGTGGACGGGGTGGTCGGGTCGTTCCCGTGATCGGCGGTAAAGATAATCAGGTCTTCGGGTTGCGCGCCTGCCAGGAGTCCCGGCAGCGCCTCGTCCAGCTCCCGGAGCCCGCCGAGGTAGCCGGCCAGATCGTTGCGGTGGCCCCAGCTCTGGTCAAACTCGATGACATTGGCAAAGAGGAGCCCCTGCTCCAGCTCCCTCAATCCCGCCTCGATCAAGGCATACGCCTCCGCGTTGGTGGCGGTGTGGGTGCTGGAAACCCCCCGGCCCGCAAACAGGTCGTCGACCTTCCCCACCCCTCGGACCGGGATGCCAGCCGCCGCCAGCCGATCGAGCAGCGTTGGCCCCGGAGGCGCCAGGCTGAAGTCCTTGCGGCGGGAGGTACGGCGCCAGTCGCCCCCGGTACCCTCGAACGGGCGGGCAATGACCCGGGAGACCCCGTGCGGTCCGGTGCAGAGTTCCCGGGCAACGGCACAGGCCCGGTACAGTTCGTCCACCGGAACCACCGATTCGTGGGCGGCCACCTGAAAGACGCTGTCGGCGCTGGTGTAGACAATCCACTTGCCGGTCGAGAGGTGCTCCTCACCATGGTCGGCAAGCACCGCAGTGCCCGAGGCGGCCCGGTTGCAGATGACCCCGCGGCCGGTTTGGGCAGCAAACGCGTCCAGCAGGTCGGCGGGGAAGCC
>JAWXBA010000382.1:0-7735 GCA_034439775.1 Gemmatimonadota bacterium
ATATCGGCCTGACCCTGACTGCGGTGGTGGGCTTCCGTCCCGGACCTCAAGCGGGGCAGGAACAGTCCACCCTGGTCGTCGGCCGGTACGCCCAAGGCGCCGTCGGCACCCTGCACCATTCCTGGGAGGTTCCCTCCCTCCTCAAGGGGCTCCGGCTCTGTCGCCTGACCGGCACGCTCGGGTCGGCCACCTTCGAGGCGAACGGACTGGTGCTGTTCCAGCGGGCCCGGCGAGTGCGCCTGGAGTTTCCCGGATTTCGGGACATCAAGGGAATGCAGGGGATGTTCGCGGATTTCATTGACGCCTTGCGCACTGGCAGCGAGCCCGAAATGACCCTGGCCATGGCTCGTCGGGACCTGGAAATGCTGGAGGCGATACAGGCCCTCCCGTCTGGCGATCCCGGCGGGAATGATTAGGCTTCACCCCGCCCCGGAGCCCCTCCCCGGAGCGGCTTGCCGTGTTCTCCCCGCCTCCCGGAATGCTGATGCCGAGTACCACACCCTTGCTGTTGAGCGCCCTGATCGGCCTCTGCGCCGGCCTGCATTCCTCCACCTGGGGGATGTACAAGGATGCGCCCCACGAGGGGTTTACGTGGACCAAGTATTTCCGCAGCACCCTGATTGCGCTCCTGATCGCGGCCCCGATCTACGCTGTGACCGGATACGATCCCGGCACCGCCAGTGGGGCGATGATGCTGTTCGGGCTTGTCTACGCAGTGGAGCGCGCGATTGCGGAGTCGTACAAGTCGTTCTTCCGTGAAGAAGACCAGTCCAAGTACACCATCCCGATGCAATTGGCCGTCTTTGGCCGGCCGGTGGAGAGCCGGGGAGCTCGCTGGCTGGTGGGGGTGGCGTACGTCGCCATCATGGTGGGCGGGGTGTACGGCCTGACGCGGGCCCAGGCGGCATTTCCCCAGCTTGGCACCCGGACCTGGATCGTTATTCTCGGCAGCCTCGGCGGCTGGTTCAGCGCCTTTGGCGGCGCCTGGAAGGATGCCCCGATCGAGGGATTCCAGATCTTCAAGTTCTTCCGCAGCCCGTTGATGGCGGCCGGCTACGCCCTGGTCCTCTCCTTCGTGACCGACAACGTGGCCGCCGTCGTGATCGCGGCCGAGGGGTTCGTGATCGCGACCACCGAGACCTACAAGACCTTCTTCTTCCCCAGCAAGCCGCGCGGCAAGTTTGCCGACAAGCCGGTGCTCTTTCCGGACATGCTCCGCCGTCGCCGTCACTTCGTGCCCCTCTACTCGGCCATCTGGGCGGGGCTGCTGGCCGGCTTCGTCATGATCCTGAGCAACCCGGTGCGCTGAAGCCGGGCGGGACGCCGGGCACCGCTGGTGCCCCGTGGTATCATACAGGACTCCATGGCCGATTCCGCGACTGCCTCCTTCGAGGCCCAGCTCTCCCCCGTGCTCGACCGTGCCTATGCGGCGGCCTGGCACCTGACGCGCAACGCGGCCGAGGCGGAGGACCTGGTGCAGGAGGCCGCCCTCCTCGCGTGGCGCGGCTACCACGGATTCCTTCCGGGCTCCAGCTTTCGGGCGTGGTTTCTTCGGATCCTGACCAACAAGTTCATCAGCGACTATCGCCGCGACCGCCGTCGGGGCGTGGTGGTGGATATGGATGCCGTCCCCGAGTTCTCCCTCTGGCAGCACAGCCGGGCGTCGGGTATGCATTCGCCCGATGCCGACCCGGCGGCGGCCCTCACCAGCCAGCTCGATGGCGAGCAGATTGCCGCTGCCCTCGACCGCCTGCCCGAGGAGTACCGGTTGGCGGCCGTCCTGTATTTTGTCGAGGATCTTTCCTATCAGGAGATCGCCGATATCCTGGGCGTCCCGATCGGCACGGTCCGCTCCCGGTTGCATCGTGGCCGCCGGTTGTTGCAGGCCGAGCTCTGGGCGCTGGCGGCGGCCAGCGGGATCGTGCCGCGCAACCCAGTCACCACGGGGGATCGATGAGCGACTCCGACCGGCTCTCCTGCCAGGATGCCTTTGCGCGCCTCGATGATTTCGTGGACCGCGAGCTGAGCGCCACGGAGCTGGAACGCCTCGAAGCGCACCTCCAGGATTGCGCGTGCTGCGCCCCGCATTTTGAGTTCGAACAGCAGGTCCTCGACGGTGTCCGACGCCAGATTCGCCGGATCCGTGCCCCGGTCGGCCTGCTCGATGGCATCCTCTCGCGATTGCGCGCCAAGTGACACCTGCCCGCCACCGTTTCCCCTGCAAGGACCCTTCCATGCGTCGAATCCTCTCCCTCCTCCTGGGCGCCATCAGCCTGTCGGCGTCACCGCTCCTGGCCCAGGGCGGATTGCCCCCGATCGCCGATCGGGTGCGCGGTTTCCAGGCGATCGACGGCTACCTGCCGACGTACTGGGACAACAACACCGGTAAGCTCTGGATGGAGATTCCCCGGCTGGACGAGGAGATGATCTATGTGGTCTCCCTCCCCGCCGGCCTCGGCTCCAACGACATCGGGCTTGACCGCGGCCAGCTGGGCGGGACCAGGGTGGTCAAGTTCCAGCGGGTGGGGCCCCGGATCCTGATGCTGCAACCCAACTATCGCTATCGGGCCGAGCGCGGCGATGCGGCGGAAAAGCTCGCGGTGGAGCAGTCCTTTGCCCAGTCCATCATCTGGGGCTTTACCGCCGTGGCGGAGACTGACGGACGCGTCCTGGTCGACGCCACTGACTTCGTCATGCGTGATGCGCACGGCGTGATCGGGAGCTTGGCTGGCGCCCGGCAGGGCAGCTACCGCCTCGATACCTCCCGCAGCGCCCTGTACCTGGAGCGCACCAAGGGGTTCCCGCGGAACTCTGAGATCGAGGTGACGCTGACCTTTGCGAGTGACCAGCCCGGCGGACTGGTGCGCACGGTGGCGGCATCGGCGGAGGCGGTGACCGTCCGGCAGCACCACTCGTTCGTGGCGCTGCCGGAGCCAGGGTACGTGCCCCGGCTGGCCGACCCGCGCTCCGGGTTCGGGGGACCCTCCTTTGCCGACTACTCGGTCCCGATCGCCGAGCCGACGACGGTCCGCTACATCTCCCGCCACCGGCTCCAGAAGCGCGATCCCAGCGCCGCCATGAGCGAGCCGGTCAAGCCGATCATCTATTACCTCGACCGCGGCACCCCCGAGCCGATCCGGACCGCGCTGCTGACCGGGGCCCGCTGGTGGAATCAGGCGTTCGAGGCGGCAGGGTACCGGGACGCCTTCCGGGTGGAGATGATGCCGGAGGGCGCCGATCCCATGGATGTGCGCTACAACCTGATCCAGTGGGTGCACCGCTCCACCCGCGGCTGGAGTTACGGGTCCTCGGTGACCGATCCCCGCACCGGTGAGATCATCAAGGGGCACGTCAGCCTGGGTTCCCTGCGCGTTCGGCAGGACTTCCTGATTGCGGAAGGACTGCTGGCGCCCTACGTCACGGGAAACGAGCGGGCCACCGAGGCGGAAGCGATGTCGTTGGCTCGGCTGCGCCAGCTCTCCGCCCATGAAGTGGGCCACACCCTCGGGATCTCCCACAACTACCTGTCCAGCACCGCCGATCGGGCCAGTGTGATGGACTATCCGCACCCGTTCGTGCAGCTGCGCGGAGACGGCAGCATCGACCTGTCCCAGGCCTACGTCGAGGGGATCGGTGCCTGGGACAAGGAGGCGATCCGGTATGGCTATTCGCACTTCCCGACCGGGCAGGACGAGGGCCAGGCACTCGAACGGATTCTCAGCGAGGCGCGGGGGCGGGGACTGCTCTTCCTGACCGACCAGGATGGCCGGCCCACCGGATCCAGCCACCCGGAGACGCACTTGTGGGACAATGGCACCGATGCGGCGGCGGAACTGGATCGCATGATGCTGGTGCGCCGTGCCGCCCTCGACCGGTTCGGGGCCAACGCCATTCCGAACGGCCGGCCGATGGCCACCATCGAGGAAGCACTGGTGCCGCTGTACCTGCACCACCGCTACCAGGTCGAGGCGGCCAGCAAGATGGTGGCGGGTCAGGCCTATACCTATGCCATCCGGGGCGACGGCCAGGTGCCGGTGACAACCGTCCCGGCGGCCAACCAGCTGCGGGCGCTGAATTCAATGCTCGCCACCCTCCGGCCCGCCGAACTGGCGATGCCAAGGCGCCTCCTCGACTTGATCCCGCCCCGGCCGGCGGGTTACCCGGCGCACCGCGAGCTCTTTCCCAGGCGGACCTGGAGCACCTTCGACGCCATCGCGCCGGCGGCGATTGCCGCCGACATGACCGTCGCCCTGATCCTCCAGCCCGAGCGCGCGGCCCGCTTGATCCAGCAGCATGCCCTGCAGCCCACCCTGCCTTCGCTGGAGGGGGTTGTGGACCAGCTGATCCGGGCCACCTTCACCGCCGCTCCCACCGATCAGTACCTTGCGGAAGTAGGGCGTTCCACCCAGCGCGTGGTGGCCGACCGCCTGATGCTGCTGGTCTCGGAGGCAGGCACCAGCCAGGTCCGAGCCATCGCGAGTCTCAAGCTGGAGGAACTGCGGGTCCGGATGGCGGCGGCAGCGGCGACGCTGCCGGTGGCGGAACGGGCGCACCGCCAGCTGCTCGCCCGCGATATTGCGCGATTCTTCGAGGGCAACTACGATCCCGCCCGGCTGGTTTCCGAATCGCGAGAGGCACCGCCGGGGGCACCGATCGGCAATGGCGACGGGGAGTGGTGGCCATGGACGCCATGACCCGGGTCAATTTCGCCTCCGGCACGCCGTGGGAGCCCGTCTTCGGGTACTCCCGCGCCGTCCGGGTCGGCCGGTTCGTCTACGTCTCCGGTACCACCGCCACCGGTCTGGACGGCAGCATCGTGGCCCCGGGGGACATGTACGCCCAGACGCTCCAGACGCTGGACAACATCCGGGCGGCACTGGAGCGTGCCGGCGCCACCCTGCAGGATGTGGTACGGACCAGGGTGTATGTGACCGATATCAGTCGATTTGCGGAGGTCGCGCGCGCCCACGGCGAGATCTTCGGGGAAATCCGGCCGGCCAGCAGCCTGCTCCAGGTCTCGGCGCTGGTGGATCCGCAGATGCTGGTGGAAATCGAGGCCGACGCCATCCTCTCGCCGTCGGCCTGAACGCACGGCGGTTGCCCAGCCCAGGAGGTGAGGAGATACTTCCACGGGTATGGTCATCGCCATTCCGCTGAGCGTTCGCACCCTTCTGGCCGGCGCCATCGACTACGCCGGCCTGTTCCCACCCGCTGCTCTGTCCATGCCGGAGGCGGTCGCCGAGTATCAGCGCTGCCGTTCCTCCGCCGAAGCGTGGGCGTTGGGCCGCTTCGTGGTACCCGCCAGCCGGCTGGGCGAATTCGGCCGGGCGGCCCAAGCGGGCGGCCTCCTCCCCAGCCCGGCACCATGTCGCCTCTCGGCGCTGATCGGCGATGATGCCGACGCCCAACTCGCGGCCATCGACCAGTTCAACGCGACCCACGAGGCCTCGGGCACGCTCGTCGATGCGGTGGAATGCCGCGCCGCCACCCCCGCAGGAGTCCGCGAACAGGTGAGCCGCTTTGCGGCTCGGTTCGAGTGCTGGATCGAGGTCGTGCCCGGTCCAAACCTCCCCGCGCTGCTCGATGCCATGGCCGGTTCCCCCGCCGGGCCCAAGATCCGGATGGGTGGCGTGGAGCTGGCGGCGTTTCCGGATCCCGGCCAGGTGGTGCAGTTTCTGTCGGAAGTGGTGCGCCGCAGCCTGGCCTTCAAGGCCACCGCCGGGTTGCATCATCCGGTGCGCGGCGAATACCGCCTCACCGACGCCCCGGACAGCCCGGCCGGGCCGATGTATGGCTACCTCAACCTCCTGCTCGCCACCGCGCTGCTCCAGGCCGGCGCCGGGGAACAGGATGCCCGGGCGGTCCTGCTCGAGGAGGCGCCGGCGGCCTTCGATTGTGACGAAACCGGCTTGGCCTGGCGCGGCTTCCAGGTGCCCCTCGCCGGGCTGCAACAGGTCCGCCGTGACGGGATGCGTTCGTTTGGTTCCTGCTCCTTCCGGGAACCGCTCTCCGACCTCCAGCAGATCTTGGTACCATGACCCGTTCAATTGATGCCACCCATGCCCCTGGATTGCGATCGTGGCTTGCCTCGGCCAATGAGCCGGGCTGCGATTTCCCGATTCAGAACCTTCCGTTCGGGGTGTTCGCGCGCCGTGGCGGCGGGGTCAATCGCGTTGGTGCGGCCATCGGCAATCAGGTCCTCGATCTTGGTTGTTGTGCCGATCGTGGCGTGCTCGAGGGCATCGGTGGCGGCCTGATCAGGGCCTGCCGCGCCGAGAGCCTGGGGCCGTTGATGCGGCAGGGCCCCGAGGCGTGGACTGCGCTTCGCCTGCGACTCTCCGAGTTGCTCCGGGATTCGCTGCCCGCTGCCGAGCGTCCCACCGGATGCCTCGTCCCGATGGACGAGGTCCAGCTGGCGCTCCCCGCCGATATCGGGGACTACACCGATTTCTATGCCTCGATTGATCACGCCCGCAACGTCGGCAGCATGTTCCGACCCGACCAGCCGCTGATGCCGAACTACACCTGGATGCCGATCGGATATCATGGCCGGGCCTCGTCGATCGTGCCGAGCGGCACCCCGATCCATCGCCCCGCTGGCCAGATGCGCGCCGATGACGCCGCACCGCCGGTGTACGGACCGACCCGGGCCCTCGACTACGAAGTGGAGCTCGGCGCGATGGTGGGCACCGGAAACAACCACGGGGTGCCGGTGCCGCTGAGCGAGGCCGAAGGCCACATCTTCGGGCTCTGCCTGGTCAACGATTGGTCGGCGCGCGATGTCCAGCGCTGGGAGTATCAGCCGCTGGGCCCGTTCCTGGCAAAAAGCTTCGCTACGACCATCGCACCCTGGATGGTGACCCTCGATGCGCTGACGCCGTTCCGTTCCCCGCGGGCTCCACGCGCTGAAGGGGCGGAGGAACCGCTCGCATACCTCGACGCTTCCGCCGACCGGAGTCACGGCGGCGTGGACGTGACCCTTGAGGTGGCCCTCCGCAGCAGCAGGATGCAGGCCGAAGGTATGGCGCCAATGATCATCAGCCAAGGCTCAGCCCGCGACCTCTACTGGACCCTGGGTCAGATGCTGGCCCACCACACCAGCAACGGCTGCAACATGCGCCCCGGCGACCTCATCGCCAGCGGGACGGTTTCCGGCCCCGCGCCGGAAAACCGCGGCTGCCTTTTGGAGCGCACCTGGCGCGGAGCGGAACCGATTGAGCTGCCGACTGGCGAACAGCGACGGTTTCTCGAGGATGGGGACGAAGTGATCATCCGGGGGTGGTGCGATCGAGAGGGCTGGGCCCGGATCGGCTTCGGTGAGTGCCGTGGGGTGGTGGTGCCGGCCGGCGAGGGACTCTAGGTGGGCGATCTGGCGGGCGTTCGCCGTGATTTCCAGCGGGCCGAGCTCGACATCGGGCACACCGATCCCGATCCCCATGAGCAGTTCGCCCGGTGGCTGGCGGAGGCGGAAGACGCCGAAGTCGGTGACCGCACCGCGATGACGCTGGCAACGGCGGGGGCCGACGGGCGTCCCGACGCGCGAATCGTCCTCCTCAAGGGCGCCGGACCGGACGGCCTCACTTTCTTCGGGGACCGCCGCAGCACCAAGGGTCGGCAACTGGCCGAGAACCCGCACGCGGCGCTCTGCTTCTGGTGGAGCGAACTGGAGCGGCAGGTCAGGGTGACCGGTTCCGTGGAGTTGATCTCGCCCGAGGAGAGCGCCGCCTACTTTGCC
>JAWXBA010000383.1:0-11435 GCA_034439775.1 Gemmatimonadota bacterium
CGTGCAGATGGAGCGGCGGGCCGATACGCTCGTCATCCGGTAACTGCTGCATGAGGATGCCACCGCGCGTCATCGTGTTCCTGGCCCTCTGCGCGGTGGTGGCCTTCGCTCCATTGTTGGCGGCACAGGGGCCAGCTGCCGCCCCGGACTCCGTCCTTTCCCGCTCCATTTCCTTTCCGATCCAGAACGTCACGCTGGCCGAGGCACTGGTGCGGCTCCGTCATGAGCAGGGGGTGCCGCTGGCCTACAGCGGGGACCTGTTGCCACCGCGGCACCGGGTTTCGGTCTCCGGCCAGGCCACTTCGGTCGGGAGTGTCCTGACCCAGGTGCTGGCGGGCACCGGGCTTGAGGTGGTTTCGACCCGCGACGGCACCCTCGTCGTGGTGCGCGGCATGGGTGCCAGTGGGACAGGGACACCCGCCGAGCGAGAGATCGCGATTGCCACGGCGCTGATGTCCACCGGGGTGCGCCAGCTCGACGAGGTGATCGTGATGGGGACGGCGGTGGCGGGCGCTGCCGAGCGCGAACAACCGACGGCCGTCTCGGTGGTCGGTTCTACCGCGCTCTCCAGCGCGGCGCACACCCGGATCGGTGACCTGATCCGCACCTTGATCCCCGGGGTTGTCCTCTGGGACGCCGGTCCGAGCGGTGGCCCCCCCCAGATCACCTCGGTGCGTGGAGTCAGTTCCTTTACCAGTCGCGGGCTCAAAACCTACGTCGATGGGGTGGAGGTCGCCTCCCCGGAGTTCTTCCCGCTGGTCGATGGCCGGTCTATCCAGCGCCTTGAGGTGCTCCGCGGCCCGCAAGGTGCCGCCCTTTACGGCCCCGACGCCCTCAACGGCGTCCTCCAGGTGGAAACGCGGCTCGGCGAGCCGGGCGGCGAGCCGCTGGTGACCAAAGTTTCGGCCAGCGCTGGTCCGCACGAGTTGGGTGACGTGTCGACTTCGGCGCTCTGGCAGGATCACGCCGTGTCGGTGGCCGTGAATGGCGCGCGGACAGGGTTTGAGGCCGGCGTCAGCTATGCCCGCACTGGACGTGAGCGAGAAGTTCCCTGGCAGCAGATCATGACCGGGCAGGCGGGCGGCACAGCGCAGGTCGGCCCGGTGGTGATCAGGGCATCGGGTCGAGTGGGACGGTTCGAGTATGGCTTGCGCCGCGCCGGCAGCGCCTCGCCGTTCAGCGTGCCCCAGCAGCTCGACGAGCAGGCCGCCGGAATCACTATCCTGCATTCGATCCTTCCGGGCTGGCAACAGTCGCTGACGCTCGGATACCACCACGTGGAGGGTCCACGAGACCCGAACCGCTCCTTCCTGCTCGACCTGCGCCTGCCACTCGGCGCCAACCACGAGGAGGCGTCGCGGCGATCGTTGCGATACGCCACCGCCTTCGATATGGGCAACGGCCCCACCACTGCCACACTTTCCGGCGGGGTGGAGCACGCGGCGCGCACCCTGACCCGCTCGGCCCGGCTCTCGGCGGCCAGCAGTGACCTGGTGCCACTCTTTTCCGACGATCTGACCTCTACTGGCATTTATGGCCAGGCCCGAGTGCGATTCGGGACCCGGTTGGTGGCCAGCGGCGGAACCCGTGCCGAATGGGGATCCACGGTCAACGCCGATCAGGGCGCGGTCTGGGCCACGACCGTGGGGGCCTCATGGAACCAGCCGGTTGGGTCCTCGACGGTGCGCTTGCGCGCCGCCTGGGGCAGGGGGCTCCGACTGCCGGAACCCGGCATGGGGCGGGCAATGGCTACCGCCACGGTGCAGCAGATGGCGAATGAGACCCTGATTCCCGAGCGGCAGTCGGGATACGAATTGGGGGCGGAGCTCTACCTGGCTCAGGGTAGCTGGCTGCGCGCCACCGTCTTTGACCAGCGCGCCGACAACCTCATCCAACAGGTGCGGCTCCGCAACAACTCCACCATCAAGGCGTTTCAGTTCCAGAATGTCGGCGCCATCAGCAACCAAGGGGCCGAGTTTG
Source organism: Gemmatimonadota bacterium (assembly GCA_034439775.1). Lineage (GTDB taxonomy): Bacteria > Gemmatimonadota > Gemmatimonadetes > Gemmatimonadales > GWC2-71-9 > JAWXBA01. The sequence continues at coordinate 1,981 of JAWXBA010000383.1, forward strand.
AGGCGGCAGTGCGGGTGGGGGTGGTGAGCGTGGTGGGGCTGGCCTACTTCACCGAGAGCACCGTGTTGGATGTCGGCGCGCGCTACACCGGCTACCTCCTCGCCGGCGACCCGTTACCCGATGTGCCGGAGTCGGTGGGATCCCTGGCGGTGCGGTATGCCGCTGGGCGCGTGACCGCGGAAGTCGGCGGTTCGTGGCTCGGTTCGTGGACCGGCTTCGATCGCGCCGCGGCGATCGCCGTGGAAGCCGGGGAGCTTCCCTCACGGGATACCCCCCGCGATTTCTGGATTGACTATCCCAGCGTGTTGCGGCCCTGGGTTGCGGTCAGCACCGACCTCGGCAACGGGATCTCGGCGTTCCTACGGGCGGACAATCCCGCGCAGACCACCCGATTCATCCGCGACAACCTCTCGCCGCCGCTCGGCCGGACCACGGTGATCGGGGTGACGATCCAGCGGTGACGCGTTCGCTCACGGCCGGATCGCTGTGGATGGGTGTCACGCGGAGACGCGGAGGGGAACGGCAAGGCGCGGAGTGGTCGGTGGCTAGGCGAGCGGTAGCTCAGAGGAGAGCCACGATAGGATTGTGAAACGCCACACAGGCAAGATTGGATCTCCTCGGGTAGGGCTGTTCACCAAAAACACCAATGAGCTCCATTGAGCCTGGTGCCGGTGAGAGGGCCGGAGTCTTCTGCGCCTCCGTGGCTCCGCGTGAACCCGCTGTGCTCCGCGTCTCTCCGTTCACCTCCGCGTCTCCGCGTGAGCCCGCTGCTCCACGTTCACAGGGGCGTAGAGGGGTGCGCCCCTACCACCGCGGCTCCGCGTGAATTACAAGCGCCAGCGCGCGCATGTCGCCCGGGGATTGCAGGTGCGCGTGGATCTCCGTCACCCCGGCGGCGGCCATCAACCGCTTCGCATTTGCCGCTCGGACCGTTCCACACGCGATGATCTCGATCCGCCCCCGCGCCGCAATCACAAGCTTGCGCAGCATCGGTGTCCCCGAGCGCGCGGTCGGCGCCCCGCCTGAGGTCAAAATCCGGTCCACCCCCAGCGCCACCAGGTGCTCCAGCCCGACCAGAGGATCGGTCACCTCGTCGAACGCTCGGTGAAAGGTGACCGACAGCCCGTCGGCGCTCTCGAGCAGGTGAGCCAGGGCGTCGGTGTCGATGCCGCCACCTGGGGTGAGTGCACCGAGCACCACGCCGTCCGCACCGACCTTGCGTACCGCCGCGATGCACCGACGCATCTCGGCAATCTCTCCGGTGGTGTACACGAAGTTGCCTGGGCGGGGCCGGATCATGACATGAATCGGGATCTTCACCGCTGCGCGTGTCGCCGCAACCCGGGCGATCGGCGGGGTGAGCCCGCCGGTCCCTATGCGGGCGCAAAGCTCCAGTCGATCGGCCCCGGCCCGCTGGGCGGCCCGGGCCTGGGCGACCGAGGTGGCGCAGGCTTCGTAGAGGGCTGGCATGCCGGAAGGATACAGTCGGCAGGTGTGCTTGGTCGGCGGTTGCAGGCCCCCGAATGGGATGATAGCATTGCACCCATGGATACCATGGCGCGCCGGATCACCGGATGGATTGCCCTTTTCGGTGCGTTCGCCGGGGCATCATCCCCGCCGATGTACGCCCAGTCCACACCGGCCTGCGCCTTTGACACGACCGCCCGCTCCACACCCACCCCGGTATCCATCGGCCTCGCCCCTGGGCTGACTGCTGCCGCGAATACTGGGGTTCTTGAGCACCACCGGTGCATTGCCCAGGTAATTCGTCAACATTTCTCCGCCCCCACCGCCACCTCCATGCCCTTCTGGGCGCGGATCAGCGGCCCGCCAGATACCGCCCCCCGGGCATTCACGGTGCTGGGCAGCGGCCTCTTTTCGGATATCAGTTTCCATTGGACAGCGGAGGGCCGGCTGCGGGGCGACGTCGAGCTCGCCACCGCCATTCCGGAGCTGGATGCGGCAATTGTCGCGGCGGTGCGTCGAGCGGACTCGGCCGGGGTCTTCCCGCCGCCCGGACAGGGCGAGGGGTGGGATGGCGGGCGGATCGCGCTGCGGCTGGTGCGCTGGGAGCCGACCGACACTCTCGGCGTGGGGTTGATTCGACTGGTGCTGCCAATACTTCGAGCGGATTCGCCCGTCGAGGTCATCCGGATTCCACCACCGCGATACCCTGCCGCGGCCCAGGAAGGGGGGATCGGGGATGCGATCGACCTGGTGTATGTCGTCGGGGCGAATGGGAGAATGGTGCGCGGCAGTGCCCGAATGGTTGGGGGGCGGTACCGGGCGTTTGCACAGGCCGCCATCGAAGCAGTAGAAAAGGGGGAGTACCGCCCAGCCCGGATCGCGGGCTGTGCGGTGCCCCAGCAGGTGGCGCAGCGGATTCAGTTCCATATCCGGCCCTGAAGGCCCATGGGCCGGGTTTATCGACCGACCGCGATTCGCTAGCCTCACCCCCCTTGGCCCGGGCCGCCACCGCGCCCACCATGCCCTCGATCGCTCGCCGGGCGCGCCGGATCGCAAATCGATAGACCGCCCGAAAGCCAATCAGTCCGGCACCAGCACCAAGCAAAATCCCAGGAATGGCTGGCAATGGCCCGATCCCCGTTGCTACGCCGATGCCGAGGAACGCGCCGAACCCCATGGCGCCGGTCAGTGTGGACGCGAAGATGCTCACCCCCAGGGCCAGATTGTGGGTGGTTCTCGCACTGTGGATCGTGATTTCACTGGACTGAGTGGCTCCCTCGACCGGCCGGAGAGACACTCGCAACTGCCGGAGTCCGCCTTCCCGTGCTGTGTAGGCAAACCCGCCGTCGAAGGGATTGCGGATGCCGGGGATGTCAAAGACCAGCATGCCCCCGTCCAGCGAATCTCCCTCCTGATCGGTCAAGGTCAGGCGAAACGGTTCGGAGGAAAACACCGTCTGCATAGCGGTGAGGACGTCCTCGGGTGCGGCAGCGACCACGCGGCGCACCGTGACAGCGTCGGGCGGATTCTTCAACAGCACCCGAGCCAGCCCGTGGACTTTGGCGGGTGCCGGGCGGCTCCGCTCCAATCGGAGGTCCGCCAGCGCGGCATCGATGAACTCGCTGGAGATTCCCGCCTGCACCGCAGCGGAGCGGACATGGGTGAGTGCATAGCCCGTCGAGGGCGCCGAAGCTCCCTCGATCGCGGGGACCTTCACGTCTGCAGCCGCTTCCGCCTGCAGCTCGGCGGCGCGCTGCCACAGCCGGGCCGCTTCCTCTTCGGTAAGAACCTCTGGTGCCTGGTCTGTCATGCCGATCCTGTTCCCTCCTGGGGTCCCTTTGCTGCCCTTCCCGCTCACGGGTCGGGCTGCTGTCCAAAGTAATGCCGCCGTCCGTCACCCACCCCTCATCCCACTGTCATCTGGCCGTAATCTTGAGCTTGTAGAGTAGGTGTAGCCCCATGGCGGGGCACCCGGAGGCCGGTCATGTACCGCTCCTGTCTCTTCTGCAAGCGCGATCTCGGTACCAACCAGGTGCTCGAGACACTCCCCGTCGGTCGCCGGGTGGCGTTCGACGCCTGGCAGGGTCGCCTCTGGGTGGTCTGCCCCCATTGCCACCGCTGGTGCCTGACCCCGCTCGAAGATCGCTGGGAAGCGGTCGAGGACTGTGAGCGCCTGTACCGCGCTACCCGGCTTCGGGTCGGCACCGACGAACTCTCGCTTGCCCACCTCCCCGCGGGGCTCGAGTTGGTCCGGGTCGGCAAGCCGCTGCGCCCTGAACTGGCCGCCTTCCCGGGCGGGTGGGGCGCTTCAGCGCCTGGTTGCTCCGTGAGGTGGCCCGCCCGGTGTGGGGTCAGAGCCGGGTCATCCACCAGGTCCCAGACGTTCCGCGCGCCCTCCAGCTGGTGCGCCAGCACGATGTGCACCAGATCCTCTGGCGGCCAGCCGCGGAGGGCCGGACGTGGAGCCTGGAGCGGCAGCTCGTCAAAGTCGAACCCGACCTTCCGGGCGGCGGTGTGTCGCTGCACGCCGAGATTCCAGCTGGGCAACGGTTCCTGGGGGCGGGTGGGTTGCGGCTGGGAGGACTGGCCCTCACAGAGCTCAACCGCGGAACCGGGACCCCCGAACGGGTCCGGGCCGCCCTGGAATGGCTGGACCAGTTCGGCAACCCGTTCGACCCGGACCCCGGTCCCGAGGAGGCCGGTACCACCCTTGCCCCGCGCCGGGGAGAGACGCGCCCGGCAGCACTTCGGTTCCCCAACCTGCTGGCCGATCTCGATCCCGCGGTACGGCTCGCCCTCGAAATGGCCTCCCACGAAGCGGAGGAGCGGCTCTTCCTCAAGGGCGAGCTGTGGCACCTGGAGCGCGCCTGGCGCGAGGCGGCGGAGGTGGCGGCGATTGCCGACAAGTTGCTGGTCCCGACTTGACTCCCTGAGACGATCCCCTGATCCTGCCAGCATGGCTCCCCGACGATTTCACCCCTTCCTGACAACATTCGCGGCTTTCGGAGTGCTGTTTGGTGCCGCCCTCGGTTCGCTTTCCGCCCAGGAGCGGCCGAAACCTTCTCCCGCCGACGTTCGTTTCATGCAGGGGATGATCGTGCATCACGACCAGGCGCTGCAGATGGCCTCCCTCGCTGGTGATCGGGCGGGCAGCGAGCCCCTGCAGTCGCTTGCGGGTCGGATCGATGTCTCCCAGCGGGACGAGATTACCATGATGCGCCAGTGGCTGACCCGTCGTGGCCACCCTGTCGTGGCGGCCGAGAACCACACGGCCCATGGTGGCGCGGAGCACGGCGCCATGCCAGGAATGGCGAGTCCGGAGGAGATGGTGCGGCTCGGGACACTCCGGGGTGGCGCCTTTGACCGCCTCTTCCTGGAGTTGATGATCCGCCACCACGAGGGCGCGCTGGTGATGGTGCGCGACCTCCTGGCCATTGACGGTGCCGGGCAGGAACCCGAGCTGTACCGCTTTGCCAGTGATGTGGATGCCGACCAGCGGATGGAGATTTCCCGAATGCGCCGACTGTTGACCAGTTCACCCCAATGAGGAACGTCATGTCCACGAAACTTCGCGTCTTTGCCGCAACGACCGCGGCCCTCACGCTGCTCGCTTCCGCCAGCCCGGCCCAGGACGGCAGGGTTGGCCTCAAGTCCGGATGGCTCGACGCCGGCGCCTCGATCTCGAACCTGCGGCTGGTGTCGCAAACGCCGCGCTCAGCCGGCTTCTTCGACCCGACCAATCCCGGCGACTTCTTCACCGCCAACACCGACCTGGCGTTCAAGGGCAACCTGGCGTTCCTGGGCAACTTTGCCGGATTCCAGGTCTACGACATCAGTGACCCGGCCCACCCGCGCCTGCGGCTGGGCTTTTCCTGCCCCGGTGGGCAGGGCGACCTGTCAGTGTACCAGAACCTGCTCTTCATGTCGGTCGAGATGCCCAACGGCCGCACCGATTGCGGCACCAACGCCCCGACCACGGCGGTCAGCCCCGACCGGTTCAACGGCGTCCGCATCTTTGATATCAGCAACCTCGACCGGCCACGGCAGGTGGCGGCGATCCAGACCTGCCGCGGGTCGCACACCCACACCCTGGTGCCCGACCTCCGCGACCGGTCACGGGTCTTCCTCTATGTGTCCGGCGTCGGGCCGGTCCGCACGGCCGAAATGCAGGGATGCACCGGGGGGCCGCCAGAGCAGAACCCGAACACGGCGATGTTCCGGATCGAGGTGATCGAAGTGCCGCTGGCGGCTCCGGAGGCTGCCCGGGTCGTCAATGCCCCGCGGATCTTTGCCGACCGCCAGAGTGGCGCCATCGCAGGATTGTGGGCCGGCGGGAATCACGGCCCCGGCTCGCAGCAGACCGCCACCACCGAGTCGTGTCACGACATTACCGTGTATCCGGAAATCGGGCTGGCTGCCGGCGCCTGTTCCGGCAACGGGATCCTGCTGGATATTTCCGACCCCGCCAATCCAGTCCGGATCGACGAGGTGATGGACAACAACTTTGCCTACTGGCACTCCGCCACCTTCAGCAACGATGGTCGTTCGCTGATCTTTACCGACGAGTGGGGCGGGGGAATGGCCCCACGCTGCCGGGCTGCCGATGATCCAAAGTGGGGCGCCAACGCCCTGTTCAACCTCGTTGATCGCAAGCTGGCCTTTGCCGGCTACTACAAGCTGCCCGCGGCGCAGTCGGCCACCGAGAACTGCGTGGCCCACAACGGTTCGCTCATTCCGGTGCCCGGCCGCGACATCAAGGTGCAGGCCTGGTACCAGGGCGGCATTTCGGTCTTCGACTTTACCGATCCCGTCAAGCCGGTGGAAATCGCCTCGTTCGACCGCGGGCCGGTGAGCGACACCACCCTCCACTTGGCCGGCCAGTGGTCTTCCTACTGGTACAACGGGCACATCATCGGGTCCGAGATTGCCCGTGGCCTGGACGTGCTTGAGCTCGTGGCCAGCCCGCACCTGACCCAGAACGAGATCGATGCCGCCCGTCTGGTGCAGCTCGAGACCTTCAACCCTCAGACCCAGCCGCGGGCCATCTGGCCGCCCGCGTTCGTGGTTGCCCGTGCCTACCTCGATCAGTTGGCGCGCGGGGCCACTGTTCCCGCCGCCCGATTGGGCGCGATCCGTACTGAGCTGGCCAGGGTCGAGGCGCTGGCGCCGGGTGCACCACGCCGAGCGGCACTGGAACAGCTGGCGGGCACTGCCACGCAGCTCGCTGGTATCGGTGCGGACACCGACGCGCGGCGGCTGCGGGCGCTGGCCCGTACCCTGCGAGAGATTGCCGTGCTGCCGTAGCAGGTGAACCGGCGGGCGGATTGCCATGATCTATCGTGCGCTTGCCGACCTGGTGCTGCTCGTGCACCTGGCCTTCCTGCTCTTCGTGGTACTGGGTGGGCTTCTGGCACTCCGCTGGAGGTGGGCCCCGTGGCTCCATCTCCCAGCGGTGGTGTGGGGGGTGTATACCGAGTTCGCCGGGGTGATCTGCCCGCTGACCCCGCTCGAGAATCACCTGCGGCGGCTCGGGGGGGAGGCCGGATACGCTGGCGGCTTCATTGAGCACTACCTGACGGGTACGCTCTATCCCGCCGGGCTGACCCGGGAGTTGCAGTGGGGGCTTGGCGTGCTCGCCCTCCTGGTCAACCTCCTGGTCTATGGGTGGATCCTCCGGCGTCGCCGGGCGGGCCGGGGGGTGCCTGCCCGCGTTGACGCGGATGGCCGGCCATGACAGACTGCGCCCGTCGAGCGGCGGGTCCAGGCGCACCGCCGCGCTCGAGTCCCCTGCTCCAGGAAGAGCGAGCCCCACTGTGATTGACCCCGTCATCCTGTTCTTCCTGCTGGGACTCGTGGCCGGCCTGCTGCGCTCGGAGCTGCGCCTGCCGGCGGCGCTGTACGACTTTGTCACCATTCTCCTGCTCCTGACCATCGGCCTCAAGGGTGGGGTCGAGTTGGCCAGGCAGCCGTTCGGGGTGCTGCTGCCCCAGGTGGTGGCCGTGGTGGCAATGGGCGTGGCGCTGGCGCTGGTTGCGTTTCCGGTGCTGCGAGCCCTGGGCCGGTTTACCCGGGCCGACGCCGCCTCCATCGCGGCTCACTATGGCTCGGTCAGTGTCGGCACCTATGCCGTGGCGGTGGCGTGGCTCGGCGCCCGGCAGGTACCGTTCGAGGAGCACATGCCGCTCCTCCTCGTGTTGCTGGAGATCCCGGCCATCCTCGTGGGGATTGTGCTCGCCCGAGGTGTCAGCCGCGACACCCAGTGGGGCAGCGTGGCCCACGAGGTCTTCCTCGGCAAGGGCATCGTGCTGCTGGTTGGCGGCCTGCTGATCGGCTGGATCTCGGGGCCTGAAGGGCTGGTCTCGATCGAGCCGCTGTTCTTTGACCTCTTCAAGGGCGTGCTGGCACTCTTTCTCCTGGAAATGGGCCTCATTACGGCGGCGCAGGCCGGCAGCCTGCGGCGGTACGGCCTCTTCCTGGTCGGGTTCGGGATCCTGATGCCGCTGTTCTCGGCGCTGGTAGGCGCCACCCTCGGTTGGGCGCTGGGGCTGTCGGTGGGCGGTACCATGATGCTCGCCACCCTCGCCGCCAGCGCCTCGTACATCGCGGTGCCCGCGGCGATGCGCATCTCGGTGCCGGAGGCCAACCCCACCCTCTCGCTGGCCGCATCCCTCGGGGTCACCTTTCCATTCAACGTCCTGTTCGGCATCCCGCTCTACTACACGCTGGCGGAGCGCGTGCACGCGCTCCTGGGAGGGTGATCCGATGGATGACCATGTCCGCCGCCTGCTCACCGTCGTGACGGAAGCTGCCCTCGAGGCGACGCTGGTCCGGGATCTGGAGCGTCTCGGCGCCCACGGTTACACCATCAGCGACGCCCGGGGCAAGGGCACCCGCGGGGTGCGCGACGCCGGGTGGGAAGCCAGCAGCAACATCCGGATCGAGGTGGTCTGCGACACCCCCACCGCCGCCGCCATCGCGGCGCACCTCCGGGAGCGGTACTATGCCAACTATGCCATGATCCTCTTCGTACACGACGTCGAGGTGCTGCGACCGGGTAAGTTCTGACCATGGACGCCTCGCGCCACACTGCCAGGCCCGCGTGCCGCTGAGCCACCTGCTCCAGCGCAACCGTGATTGGGCGGAGCGCACCCGAGCGCAGGACCAGGAGTTCTTTGCCAAGCTCGCCGAGCAGCAGGCGCCCCAGTACCTCTGGATCGGCTGTTCCGACAGCCGGGTGCCCGCCAACCAGATCGTCGGACTGATGCCGGGCGAGGTGTTTGTCCATCGCAACATTGCCAACGTGGTGACGCACTCCGACCTGAACTGCCTGTCGGTGGTGCAGTACGCGGTGGAGGTGCTGGGGGTGAGGCACATCATCGTGTGCGGTCACTACGGTTGTGGTGGCGTCAAGGCGGCGCTGGACCGGCCGGGACTGGGCATGATCGACAACTGGCTCCGCCATGTGGAGGATGTGGCCGACGAGCATCGGGCTGAACTCGAGGCGCTGGAGGGCGAGCAGGCCCGCCACGACCGGCTCTGCGAGCTCAACGCCATGGCCCAGGCGCTCAGTGTGGCCGGTACCTCCTTCGTGCGCGAGGCCTGGGCCGCCGGGAAGGCCCTCTCCGTCCACAGCTGGATCTACGGCATCCAGGACGGCCTCCTGCGCAACCTGGGGATGACCCTGACTGCCCAGGCCGACGTGGTAGCGGCACAGGCCGCCCCGCCGCTGGAATCCCCCCAACAGCCCTGATTCGGCCCGAAGGGCCTATCTTTCATGCTTGGGTGCCGGACTCTCTGGCTCCCATGCATTCACTGATAAGGATTCCCGTGCCGTTCAGTACCTTCAAGCTCCACCCGAACCTCCTCAAGGGCATCAAGGAGCTCGGCTTCAGCCGCCCGACCCCGATCCAGAACGAGGCCATTCCGCCGGCCATGGAGGGCAAGGACCTGCTCGCCTGTGCCTCCACCGGCAGCGGCAAGACGGCGGC
>JAWXBA010000384.1:0-8009 GCA_034439775.1 Gemmatimonadota bacterium
CGGGTATCGGGTATCGGGTATCGGGTATCGGAGTCCAGGCGATGGGCGCGGTAGGGGTGAACACACAAGCGGGTTCAGGGAGTGCCTGAGGTGAAGTTGTCCGCCGCGGCGCTGCGGCGTGCGCATGACCGACTGCTCTTTGCCTGTGCATACCCGATGAACCGGGATGAATGGGAGGGCGCCAATCGCGAGCTCGGTGAGCTCGCGGTTCGTGCGCAGGCACTCTCGCGCACGAGCCGAGGCGCCGCCCTGCAGAACAGCGGCATAGCCGGCACGCCGATCGTGGCGTCGTTCAGCCTTGCACTGACCCGGTGGCTGGTAGACCGCTTCGGCGAAAACGTTTCCCTGGATTCGAGCGACGCAGACCCTGAGCACCTCATGGCCACGCTCACCCCCCTGCTCGATCCGATCGAGCGAGAGGTCCTGAGTGAGCACCCGCTGAGGTGGACCCAGTGGAGGCGGCAGTTCCTGGGACCGCAGCGCGCCCAGCACCTCCGGCGCCTCCTGACCCTGCTGGAGCGATTGCCCGGCACCTCTCCAGAGCGAGATGCGGTCTTTGCCTCCCTGCGCGTCTTTGTCCGGTGGGTCGTTCCGATCGATGCGCCAGTCCTCAGCACCGGACGATTTCCTGCGGGCGCTCCACGGTTCCACCCACGCGGATTGGTCAAACGGGCGCTGCCGGCCAGGGCATGGGCGGAAGGCAAGCCGGCCCGGCTCCGGCTCGATGCCGCGGAGCGCCGTGATCTGGTCGACCTGGCACGCGGCACGATGACCTCGCTGTTGAGCGAAACCGACCCGTTCACCTGCGCCCATGAGGGCGAGGTGGAGCTGCACGACATGGGACACGGCGTTTCCGTGGCGCTCTTTGCCTCCATCCCGGAACACAAGCTCGCGCTCGAGGCGTACGTCGGGTACCTGCTCCTCAAGAACCATGTTCCGGTGGGGTATGGCGGGGGCTGGGTCCTGGGCCGGCAAGCCCGGTTTGGACTGAACGTGCTGACGCCCTTTCGCGGCGGGGAGTCGGCGCTGTTCCTGTGCCAGCTTCTGCGCCTGTATGCCCGGCGGTTTGGCCTCAAGCTGTTCCTGGTGGACCCGTATCAGATTGGCCTCGGCAACCCGGATGGCATCCGGTCGGGAGCGTTCTGGTTCTACTGGCGCCTGGGCTTCAGGCCTCGGCAGGCGGAGCTTCTCGCACTTGCTCGCGCCGAGGCGCTCCGGATCAAGCCCGGTGGCAAGCGCACCCCGGCGGCAACGCTGCGGCGCTTGTCCCATGCGGTGATGGCCTGGGAGACCCCCCTGGAGGCGGGCTGGGCACCAATCGACGTTGAGCAGGTCGGTGCAGTTGTCTCCCGCCACATCCTGGAACGGTTTGATGTCGACCGCGTGAAAGCCGGCCGTTCGGCCAAGCGGCGGCTCGGCCTGCGGGACTCGCGCCTGGCCGTGATGCTTGATGCGCTGACTCCGAGTGGCGGTTGGTCCGCCGCCGAGCTTTCGAGACTGAACCGGTTGATGCCGGGCAAGGACCGCAATGAAATGGATCATGCTCGAGCACTTCAGGGATGCCGACAGCTGATGGGCCGACTGGCAGACGCCTCGGGAGACACTCAGTGACGCCAGCCGGAGCGGACGAGCCGAAGCAGTCGGGGACCACCGCGTGGATCCTGGCGGTGTTGGTCGTTGCTCTGGGGGTGGCCCCAGCTGGCGCTCAGGAACGGCGGGCAATCCCGCGGCTTTCCGGACCGGTCCAGATCGATGGCCGCGTCGATGAGGCGGCGTGGGAGGCGATCGACCCGCTCCCGGCCGTGATGAGCAGCCCGACCTTCGGCGCCCCCCCCTCGGAACGCACGGAACTCCGGCTGGGATACGACGACAAATATCTATACGCCTCGGGCCGGATGTTCGACCGGTCCCCCGATCGGATTCAGTCCACCTCGCTCAAGCGTGACGAAACCAGCATGAGCAACGACTGGTTCATCCTGAACCTGGACACATTCCGCGACCGCGAAACGACGCTGGTGTTCGCAACCAACCCGGCAGGCGTGCGGACCGAGGGGGTGTTCTCCGGGGATGGCGGCACCTGGAGCGGCACCTGGAACGCTGTCTGGGGCGCGGCCGCGAGCCAGGACGCGGACGGCTGGTACGCCGAGATCCGGATTCCCTTGAGCAGCCTGCGGTTCGAGACGGTGGGCGACAAGGTGGCAATGGGTGCCACCATTTCACGCTGGGTGGCCCGCAACAGCGAGTCGATCTCGTGGCCGGGAATCCCCTATGACTGGGGCAGCAACAGCATCTACAAGGCCTCGCGGATGGCCGACATCGAACTCGCCGGTGTAACGCGGACCAACCCCATCCAGGTCGTCCCCTATGTGCTGGGAGGGGTGGCGCGAAACGTCGCACTGACCCCGGACCGCACTGGATACCTGCCTCGCAACACCAGTGCCCGGGAACCAGGCCTGGACCTCAAGCTCACGCCGACCAACAGCCTGACCCTGGACTTGACGGTCAACACCGACTTTGCCCAGGTGGAGGCCGACGACCAGCAGGTGAACCTGACCCGGTTCTCGCTGTTCTTCCCGGAACGACGGCTGTTCTTCCAGGAACGGGCCGGTGTCTTCGAGTACAGCCTGGGGGACAACCAGCAGCTGTTCTACTCGCGGCAGATCGGGCTGATCAACGGGGCACCGGTCCGGATCTACGGCGGCGCGCGGGCCGTGGGCCGGGCCAGGGGCTGGGATGTCGGGGTGCTGAACATGCAGACCGAGGGCGCGGCGGGGTCGGCCTCCGAGAACAACGGAGTGGCCCGGGTCCGGCGCCAGCTGTTCAACGAGAACTCCTACCTGGGGGCCATCGCGACGACGCGCCTGGGGGCCGACGGCCGAAACGTGACGCTGGGGGCAGACGCGCTGGTCCGGGTCTTCGATCAGGACTACCTGGTGCTCAACCTGGCCCGCACCGCCGACCGTGCCGACTCGCTGATCGATCAGCCCGACCGGTGGCTGGCACGAGCCCGCTGGGAGCGGCGGGGGCTGTACGGACCGGCCTATGCCGCCGAGGTGGCCCGGGTGGGGGAGGACTTTCTTCCCGCCCTCGGGTTTGTCTCCCGCCGCGACTACTCCCGAACCAGCGCCAAGCTCGGCTGGGGATGGCGCAGACCAGAGGGGGCCGCCCTCCTGCGCCACTCACTGCTGGCCAGCGGCACCAGCTATCGCAGCCTCTCCCGGGCGCTGGTCGAGACTGCGGACGCAACGCTGGAGTGGGCCACCGAAAGCCGGCGTGGCCGGAAGTTCACTTTCAGCGTGACCGGCCGGTATGACGACCTGGACGCCGCGTTCAGCCTGGGCAGCGGCGTGTCAATTCCAGCGGGGCTCCATCGGTTCCTGGAATTCTCCGCCAAGCATGACGCGCCCCAGAGCAGCACACTGCGCGTCAATTCCCAGGCCACGGTCGGGTCATTCTACGATGGGCAGCGGCTTTCCGCCTCGGTCACACCGACCTGGAACGCCTCGGTACACTGGCAGCTCTCGGGCAGTTATCAATTGAACCGACTGGAGTTCTCGGAGCGCGACCAGCGCTCGACCTCTCATGTGGCGCGACTGCGGGCATTGCTGATGCTCAACAGCAGCACCGCCATCACCGGCCTGGTGCAGTACAATACCGCCAGCGACGCGATGGTCCTGAACCTGCGGCTGCGCTACAACCCGCGGGAAGGGAACGACTTCTACCTGGTCTACAATCACGGACTGAACACCGACCGGTTCGGCTACTCCCCCACCCGGGAACTGACCGACAACCAGGCGCTCTTGCTGAAGTACTCCCACACCCTGACCCTCGGCTTCTAGCCAGGGGCCGCTGGAGACTACGGCTCCACCCGGACCACGACGCCGGTCAGCGTCAGCCGCGCCTCGCAGCCAACCCGGTCGGTGCGGTTGGAGAGGGTCAGCGTCCCGCCATGGCCCTCTGCGACCTGGCGGCTGAACACCAGCCCGATACCGGACCCCCCAGGCTTGGTGGTGAAGAATGGGACGAAGAGGTTGCCGGTGGATCCCAGGCCGGGGCCCTCATCGCGGACCCAGAGGTCGAGGGTCTCCTCGTGAACCGCCCAAGCGATCGTGACCATCCCGCCGCCCGATCCCATCGCCTCCATCCCGTTCTTGACCAGATTGATCAACAGCTGCTCCAATTGGTCGGCATCGGCGCGGATCACGGTCGCCGGCCCGCCGAGGACCCATACCGTTCCGTGGAATTCAAGCCCGGCGACCCGATCGACCCACAACGCGACCTCCACTTCGCCGAGGACCGGCGCAGGAAGGCGTGCCAGACGGGCGTACGATCCCATGAACCGGTTGAGCGCCTCGGAACGCGCGTCGATGATCGCCAACCCCGAGCGCAGATCGGCTTCCCAGTCTCCCGGGCGCGGGTCCCGATCGAGCAGGTGAGCCATCGTCCCGACCAGCGACTTGATCGGGGCCAGCGAGTTGTTGATTTCGTGGCTCAAGACCCGCACCAGTCGCTGCCAGACTTGGCGCTCCTCTTCCCGGAGGGCCCGGCTCAGGTCGGCAAGGACCAGCAGGTCGTGGGGACGTCCCTCCATCCGGAAGGTGCTCCGTCGCACCTCCCACCGCCCCGCGCTGGCACCGGGAAAGATCCGCTCCAGAGTACGCGAGGCGGGCCCCTGCAACGACTCCGCAAGACCGAGCGCCTCGGCATTGCGCCCGATCACCGCGTCGGCAGGGTGACCCAGCAGCCGTTCCCCGGTCCGGTTGACCAAGCGCAACACGGCGCCGGCATCGAACGCCAGTACCGCCACATCAATTTCGTCCATCACCCGCCGGAGGAGCGCATCGGCCTCCACCGCGCCAAGGCGTTGCGTCTCGAGGGTATCGCCGAGGGCATTGACCTCGCGGAGCACCATGGCCAGGTCGCCGCCGGCTCCCTCCCCACGGGCCCGCACGGTGAAGTGCCCTTCCCGGAGCCCCGCCAGCAGGTTCGCCACCACCTGGAGGGGGCGCACCACCTGCCGTCGCGCCGCCACCGCCGCCCAGACCCAGCCGATGGCCAAGGCCGCGAGCACGGTCCACCGCAGCAGCGATGAGGCCGGGACGATCCAGAGGAGGATGGCACAGGCCGCCAGGGCCGGGGCACCGGCCAGTAGCGCCAGCAGCTGGATGCGACGATCGTGCGGCAGGGGCATCCGGGAAGTATGAGGCGAGAAGGAAGAAGGGAGAAGGGAGCAGCAGGCGGGAGGGCGAGGCTAGAGCCCGAATTTCTCCATCCGCCGATAGAGGGCACTGCGGCTCAAACCGAGTTCCTTGGCCGCCATGCTCACGTTCCCTTCACAGCGGGCCAGCGCCCGGCGGACCGTGTCGCGTTCCAGGTCATCGAGGGTCCGCGGTTCCGGGGCAGCGTGCGAGGCAGCAGCTCCAAGCGCCAGGTCCTCTGCCTGGATCTGGCGGCCACCGGCCAGCAGCACCGCCCGTTCAACGGCGTGCGCCAATTCGCGCACGTTGCCGGGCCACTCGTAGCGCTTGAGGAGTGCAGCGGCAGCCGCACTGAATCCGTCGATCGCCTTGCGATACTGTGCACAGGTCCTGACCAGGAAATACTGGGCCAGCAGGAGGATGTCATCGGCCCGGTCACGGAGCGGCGGCAGGTGGACCTCAATGGTGTTGAGGCGGAAGAGCAGATCTTCCCGGAAACGGCCCCCGGCCACCTCCTGGCGCAGGTCGGCGTTGGTGGCGGCAATGAACCGCACGTCCACCCGGCGGGTCTGCGAGCTGCCGACCCGCTCGATCTCGCCGGTCTGGAGGGCGCGGAGCAGCCGCGCCTGCTGCTGCAGGGTGATATTGGCAATTTCGTCCAGGAACAAGGTGCCGCCGTCGGCCAGCTCAAACCGCCCGGCGCGTTCGGTCTTGGCATCGGTAAAGGCACCCTTCACGTGACCGAAGAGTTCGCTCTCGAACACCCCTTCGGACAATCCCCCCACATTCAGGATGACGAGCGACTGGTCGGCGCGCTCCGAGGCCGCATGAATCCACCGAGCCACCACTTCCTTGCCGGTGCCGTGCTCCCCAGTGATCAGGATGCTGGCGTCCGACGGGGCCACCCGCTCCATCAGCTGCAGCACCGGTCGCATCGCCGCCGACTCGGCGACCAGATCGGGAAGCCCCTCGCGATGGAAGAGACGATTCTCCTGCTGCAGGCGCTGGGCGGTGCGGAGCGCCCGCGCCAGTTCCACCTGGGTTCGCAGGGTGGTGAGGAGCCTGGCATTGTCCCAGGGCTTCTCCACGAAGTCCTTGGCGCCGAGCCGCATCGCCTCGACTGCGCGGTCCACACTGCCCCAAGCGGTCATCACGATGACCGGGAGCGTGGGGTCCAGCGCCCGGACCCGGGAGAGCAGGTCCATCCCCTCCCGCCCGCTGGTGGTGTCCCGGGTGTAATTGAGGTCGATCAACGCGGCGTCGACCTGTTCGCGTTCCAGCAACGCCACAACCCCCTCCGGCACATGCGCCGAGACGGTCCGGTATCCCTCCGCCTTGAGGAGCAGCCTCAGCGCCTCGAGGACGTCGGGTTGGTCGTCGGCGATCAGGATCGTGGGTACGGGGTGGGTCATGGCTAGGGGTATCGGGTATCGGGTATCGGGTATCAGGAGTCAGGGATCGGTTGTCAGAGATCGGTGAGAGGGGATGAAGAATACGGACCCTGGGAAGAATAGCTGGACAAAGCCAGGTTAGGCTCCCGGGCTATCTACACACCCTTCACCGAATCGGCAGGATTCCTCAGGCGACGCACGAGGCCATGCAGCATTCACCCCAAACGACCCGTGCTTGCGAGAGCTCCAGTGACATCCTCCTGCTTCAAGAAACCGAGTCGACCGGCAATCAGCAAATGCGTCTCCAACTCTGAGAGCGAGCCCACTGCAATCGAAAGATGGTGGAGGTAGACCTTTCGATGGGTTCTGGTCCGGCCCTCGGCGATATTGGCCGGCACCGATACCGCGGCCCGCCGTGCTTGGCTGGTCAGTCCGAATCGCTCATCCGCCGGAAACCTTCGGGTGAGTGCATAGACAAGGGTGACCAGCTCCATGCCGAGCTGCCAGACCACCAAGTCTCTGTAACTCGCGATCAACTGTGTCTCCGGAAGGGGCCTCTCCAATCTCGCGTACCCGCCGTTAAAGGCACTTACCGGAATCGTTCATGAGGGGGCCATTCAAACGCAACCTCGATGGGGCACGGTCAAGCGTCACCAGCCGCGGTTACCTGATACCCGATACCTGATACCTGTCCCCCCCGGCACCCGAAACCCGGTACCTACTCAGCCCCCGCAGCCCCTTCCATCCACCCATCCTTCAGCCGGACGATCCGCGATCCAAACTCGGCGTTCTCCTCGCTATGGGTCACCTGGATGACGGTGGTGCCGGCCTCGTTGAGCTGGCGGAAAAGCTCCATGATCTCGCGGGCCTGGGCCGAGTGGAGGTTGCCGGTGGGCTCGTCGGCGAGGAGGATCTGGGGCCTGGCCACCACGGCTCGGGCGACGCCAACGAGCTGCTGCTGCCCGCCGGAGAGCTGGTTCGGGAAGAGGTCCTTCTTGCCGACGATCCGGAATCGGTCCAGGATGTCGGCCACCATCGACTGCCGGTCGGCGCGGGAAAAGTCCCGGTAGGTCAGCGGGGTCTCGATGTTCTCGTACACCGTCAGGCTGTCGATCAGGTGGTACTGCTGGAACACGAAGCCAACATGGGCGCGACCCAGATCGGCGCGCTCCCGCGGTTTCATCGCGTGGACAGGCTGCCCCAGGAAGTGGTACTCCCCGGTCCAGCCGGCATCGAGCATGCCAAGGATGGCCAGCAGTGTGGATTTGCCGGCGCCGGAGGGACCCATGATGGTCACGAACTCGCCGGCCGCGATATCGAGGTCGATGCGCCGCAGCACCCAGGTGCGGGTGGGACCGGTGGGGAAGGACTTTTCGAGATTGCGAAGAGAGATCATGGGGACCGGGGTGTCAGGTATCAG
>JAWXBA010000385.1:0-4789 GCA_034439775.1 Gemmatimonadota bacterium
CTAACGGTACCTCCGAGTACGCCGAGCTGGCTTGGGCCACGTAGTATTCCTGGACGCCGCCACGAAAGAGGGTGTCCATCGGCACGAGAGGACTGATTCGAATGACAGCGGTCGGAACGGCCGGTCGTTCACCGGGCCCTACTCGAGTCCGCCTCCGATTGAGCAGGAAGTACAGCCGCCCCGTGTTCGTGCAACCAAGTGCCCTATCGAAGCTCACAACTGAAGGCAGCGGCACCGAACGAATCACGGAACCAGCTGGACCAAGGTAGGTAATGGAGTTGTGGATCGCATCGAAGACGGCAACGGTATCGGTCCCGCATTGACCGAGCCACCGAGGGAATCGGAACTCCCCGGGGCCATCACCCAGGCGTCCGATTTCCTGGACAAACTGTCCCGCCGAGTCGAAAAAGAGCACGCGATGGGCGCTTGCATCGCCTATCACGATGCCGCCATTCACAAGGCGGGTTGCGCCAATCACCCCAGAGAGGAGCGGCATCCCTGGCGCAGACCCGGCGCCGATAGACAAACCGGCGCCACCCACCGTGAACCGTCTGCTGGGGACCGTCCCCCCGACCCGGGGCCATTCGACAGCACTTGCTTGGGCAAGAAGCGGAACCCCGTTTGGCGGAGCCGCAAAGGTGGCGGCGAGGGCCAGCCACCTCAGCGTCAGGCCCCGACCGCGCAGTCCCATCATGTTCCTGACGAGACCTCCTCTTCCTCGGATTCGCCTTCGCCGTTGGCTTGACAAATCTTGTCAGGCCATCCGTTGCAAATCGTATAAAAATTGATATTGCAATAGTTTCCGGGCGGGCAGGGCTGCTCCCAATCCAAGCCACATCCTGCAAGCGGCGCCGGGGTGTGCACCGTAAACCCTGCAAGTGAGGAGGTGAAAAGCGCGGGGACCAACAGTGTGACCAGCAGCCGCAGGCTACGACGAGAGGAGATCATTATGACCTCCCTCACTATGGGGTGGGTTGCAGATACCCTGCCGAGCCTACACTGACTCAGGTAGAGGAGACGATATGGCCGAAAAATTGTTGGCGCAATAGTCCGATCCCGGGGTGTACGGGGCCCCTCCAGGGAAGGCTGGGCCCGCTCGGTGCACAGATAGCATCAAATTTCGGGCCCCAACCTTCCTTGACCACCCGAGGACCCGGGACCGCCTGAACCCCAAAGCCAGCGCTTTGTGCGCGGTCTGGAAGAACCTCCGATTCCGCACAACCAGGTCTACTCGCCGCCGTCGCTTGGGGCAGCGCTCCGGAAGGCCGAGGCTGCCGCCGGCATTCCCCACCAGGAGCGCCGGGGCGCCCACGGGTTTCGGCGCATGCTGTTTGGGGATGTGCTGGCCGCGACCGGCAGCATCGCCGCCGCCATGAACACGATCAACGACCGCGACCTCCGGGTGGCGGCCCGGTACAACAAGCGGCGGATGGTGGAAGTGCGGGAGGCGTTCGACAAACTGGATCGCAGTGGCAGCGCAACGACAACGGCCCCCAAAGCGGGGGCCGCGCCGAAAACCGTAACTGGTGGTACTGAATGACTTACCTTGATGCGCCGCGAAGGAATCGAACCTTCAACCTAGTGATTAAGAGTCACTTGCTCTGCCAATTGAGCTAGCGGCGCGCATCCCGTATAGCCCCAACGGGAATCGAACCCGTCTCTCGACCTTGAAAGGGTCGCGTCCTGACCGATAGACGATGGGGCCGGGTTCCCGCTGGTCCATCCCCCTGGTGTTGCTGCCGCAGGAGACTCGCGCCGACATCTTCTCCTGCGGCATAGCGCTAACGGGATTCGAACCCGTGTACCAGCCTTGAGAGGGCTGTGTCCTAGGCCTCTAGACGATAGCGCCATCTGGTCCTGCACAGGCCCGGCAGGAATCGAACCTGCAACCCCCGGTTTTGGAGACCGGTGCTCTGCCAATTGAGCTACGGACCTTCGACTGCCTTGCGCTCCTGCAGGGTGGCTGACGGGACTTGAACCCGCAACCTCCGGAGCCACAGTCCGGCGCTCTAACCACTTGAGCTACAACCACCACGAAGCCGCTGTCCTGCCAATTCAGACCGGGAAAGTTAGGCCGCGGCCGCGGGGGGGTCAAGGGTCCGATTTCCACGCCGCTCGCCGAGGACGCGGAGGGTGGACGCCACCAGGATCAGCGCGGCGCCCACGATCGGCCAGGGGCCCTGCATCTCACCAGGAACCGTCAAGGGGAAGGAACAGAGTTCCGGCCGCAATCCCGAACCGGGGCTGGCCACCTGCAGCCCCGAGAACTCGACCGCCTTGATGGCGGCGCCGCCGGTTGCAAAGAGGACAGCGGCAACCACCAACTGGATTCGCGGGCGCATCGGCCTGGAACTTGCCCTTCTGGCCAAGGTCGGACGATCTGGCCGGTGGTGGTGGTAACGCTTCCAACCGGACTCGCCCCCGCTCGCAAAGGGGGTTCAGGCGCTGGCTTGCTACAACGATAAGTGCTAATATAGTCATGACATAGCGGCCCTTACCTCGACATCTTCTGAGGCAGGCCGTGGTAGCCTCTCCCGCTGTCCGACCAGGACGACGCCTGAACTTCGGAGGGTTGGTATGCACGGCCGTTTCTCTCGATTCTCGGTGCTGCTTTTCCCGGTGTGTGCTGCCATCCTTCTGGCGAGTTGCGACACCGGGAGCCCCACCGGTCCCCGAATTGTCTCGCTGACCCAAGTCTCCGGAAATGAGCAGGCTGCCGCCGTCGGCGCCACCATGCCCGATCCGATCGTGGTCCGGGCCGTGGACCAGAATGGTGTCCCGGTCCCGGGAGTACCCATCGAATGGGCAGTCCTGTCTGGTGGCGGCTCCTTTGTCGCGGCCTCCTCGGCTACCGACCAGGATGGCCTCGGTCAGGCGGTGTTCCGCCTGGGCAATGCCATCGGCACCCAGCGGGTGTCGGCAACGGTCGGCAGTCAGCCGCCAGTCATCTTCTCGCTGACCGCCACTGCCGCCCCGGCCTCGCAGCTCAAGGTCTCGAGCGGAAACAATCAGACTGGGACGGTCGGCGCGGCGCTGTCCTCCCAGCTGGTGGTCAGCGTAACCGACGCCGTCAACAATCCGAAGTCCGGGGTCCCGGTCACCTTTGCGGTCGCCAGTGGCGGCGGATCGGTCGCCGTGGGGTCGTCGCTGACCAACTCGCTGGGCTTGGCCAGCGTCACCTGGACGCTGGGCACCGGGTCTGGTGCCCAGGCAGTCGTCGCATCGTCTCAGGGTCTCCCGGCGGTAACCTTCAGCGCCACCGGCGTCGCGGCGGCACCCGCCGCGATGGTCATCGTCACTGGCAACAACCAGGTGGGGAGCCCGGGCGTGACGCTGCCCACGGCACTGCGGATTCGCATCAATGACCAATACGGCAACGGCGTACCCGGCGTTCCGGTCACCTTCGGTGCGACCGCCGCAGACGGAACCGTCAGCCCGCCCAGCGCGCTTACCGGTGCGGATGGAACGGCCCAGGGCAGCTGGACCCTCGGACCGGCGGGCGGGTTGAAACTGGTGACCGCGACCGCCGGCCCCCTGATGGTGGAGTTTGCCGCCGGAAGTTCGGTCACCTATGCCAATGTCAGCGCCGGAGGACGCCACACCTGCGCTGTCAGCACGGACAATGTCCTGTATTGCTGGGGCTACAACGGAGATGGGCAGCTTGGTGTGGGCACCAGCGCGATCGGCAGCGGCCCGGTGTACTCGGTGCCCCAGCCTTCCGCGGTCAATGGCGCCCAGACGTTCGTGGCGGTGAGCAGTGGTGCCTATCACACCTGCGGCTGGACGCTGTCCTACAACCCCTATTGTTGGGGCAAAAACGTCGATGGCCGGGTGGGCAATGGCGGGTCGGAACAGGTGGATGCACCCGCGCACCTGTCCGGCCCGACGGTGTTCCGACTGATCAGCAGCGGTGCATCCCACGCCTGCGGGCTGACGCCGGCCGACCGCCTCTACTGCTGGGGCAATGGTCGCGACGGCCAGGTCGGTGATGGCGGGGTAGCCCCGGCGGTGGCGATCGCAGTGGAGGTGGCCGGTAACAACCGGTTCAGCACGCTCTCCGCCGGAGGCCTCCACACCTGCGGCATCACTCTCGGTGGCAGCACGCTGTGCTGGGGCGTCAATCTCCGGGGCGAACTCGGCGACGGTTCAACCACCGACCGACTGGTGCCAACCCTGATCGCGGGCGGCGCACCATTCGTCCGGGTCGCCTCGGGCGGTGAACACACCTGCGCCCTGGCCGCGACCGGCGCCGCCTGGTGCTGGGGAGACAACACCTATGGTCAGCTGGGCGATGGCTCCAATGCCAGCAGCTCCCTTCCGGTCCTCGTGGCCGGCGGGATGATCTTCGAATCGATCAGTGCCGGGATGCACCATACCTGCGGCGTGGTAGGCGGTCCGCCGCCCAGTGGCGGCGTGGCACCGGCCGGTGGCGGCCTGTCCTGCTGGGGCCGGAACAGCAGCGGACAACTCGGCAATGGCTCCCAGATCAGCGTCAACCAGCCCACGGCCGCCTCAGGAGGACTGAGCTTCGTGTCGGTCAGCGGCGGCGATTTCGCCTCCTGCGGCGTGACCACGACCAACCGCGCCTATTGCTGGGGCGACAACCAGTACGGCCAGCTCGGTGACGGCACGACCGTCCGGCGGACGACTCCGACCAAGGTGGCGTTCCAGCCGTAGCCAGCGGGAGCGGGTCAGCGGGTCAGCGGGTCAGTGAGGCGGGTGAAGTCGGGGGGCTCGGAGCAATCCGGGCCCTTCGCTCATCCAGGCCCCTACCCTATTCCCCATTCCC
>JAWXBA010000386.1:0-4204 GCA_034439775.1 Gemmatimonadota bacterium
CAAGACCCCCCCGCGCGGCGGTATCTTCCCGCCCATGGCGAACCATCAATATGTCTTCACGATGCGCGATCTGCGCAAGGTTGTCCCTCCCAGCCGGGAAATCCTGAAGGGGATCTACCTGGCCTTCTACCCGGGGGCCAAGATTGGCGTCCTGGGGGCCAACGGTGCCGGCAAGAGCTCCCTGCTCCGGATCATGGCCGGGGTGGACCAGGATTTCATCGGTGAGGCCCGGCCGGCCGATGGCCTGCGGATCGGGTTCCTGCCGCAGGAACCGGTGCTCGATCCCTCCAAGGATGTCCGCGGCAACGTCGAGGAGGCGGTGGCGGAGCAGCGCGGCCTGCTGGCCCGGTTCGAGGAAATCAGCGCCCGCTTTGCAGAGCCGATGTCCGATGACGAGATGACGGCGCTGCTCGAAAAGCAGGGGAATCTCCAGGACCGGATCGACACCCTGGGCCTGTGGGACCTGGACCGGCATGTCGATATCGCGATGGATGCCCTGCGGCTCCCGCCCGGTGACGCCTCCGTCGAGACCCTGTCCGGCGGCGAGAAGCGCCGGGTGGCGCTGTGCCGCCTGTTGCTTTCGCAACCGGACATGCTGCTGCTCGATGAGCCCACCAACCACCTCGACGCCGAATCGGTGGCCTGGTTGGAGCGGTACCTGGCCGAGTTTGCGGGCACCGTCGTGGCGGTGACCCACGACCGGTACTTCCTCGACAACGTGGCCGGCTGGATCCTGGAGCTCGACCGGGGTGCCGGGATCCCGTGGGAGGGCAACTATTCCTCGTGGCTGGACCAGAAGCAGAAGCGCATGGCCACCGAAGAGAAGCAGGCCTCGGCGCACCAGAAGACCCTGGAGCGCGAGCTGGAGTGGATCCGGATGTCGCCGCGGGCCCGCCAGGCCAAGTCGAAAGCGCGGATCAGTGCCTTCGAGGAGTTGCGCGAGAAGGGGGAACGGGAGTCGGAGGGAACAGCCGAAATCCTGATCCCGGTGCCGGATCGACTCGGAGAAGAGGTGGTGATCGCCAAGGATCTCAGCAAGGGATTCGGGGACCGGCTGCTGTTCGAGAATCTCAACTTCTCGCTGCCGCGCGGCGGCATTGTCGGGGTGATCGGTCCCAACGGCGCGGGCAAGACGACGCTGTTCCGGATGATCACCGGGCAGGAGTCACCGGACAGCGGCGAGCTGGTGGTCGGCTCGACGGTGAAGGTGGCCTACGTGGACCAGTCCCGCGAGGCGCTCGACCCCACCCGCACCGTCTATGAGGAAATCTCCGGCGGCGAGGACCAGATGCAGTTCGGCAAGCGGATGGTGAATTCGCGCGCCTATGCGGCCGGGTTCAACTTCCGCGGGGCCGACCAGCAGAAGAAGGTCGCCACCCTCTCGGGCGGGGAGCGCAACCGGCTGCACCTGGCCAAGCTCCTCAAGAGCGGTGGCAACCTGCTGCTGCTCGACGAACCGACCAACGACCTCGACGTCGACACCCTGCGCGCCCTGGAGGACGCCCTGCTCGGCTTCGCGGGCTGCGCGGTGGTCATTTCCCACGACCGCTGGTTCCTGGACCGCATCGCCACCCACATCCTGGCCTTCGAGGGCGACAGCGAAGCCTTCTGGTTCGAGGGCAACTACCAGGACTATGCCGCCGACTACAAGCGCCGCAAGGGAGCCGCGGTGGACCAGCCGCACCGGATCAAGTACAAGAAGCTGATCCACTGATGAATGCCCTGCGACGCAAGATCCCGATCCTTCCCCCGCGGCTGGAGGGGCTGGCGACCCTGGCCACGAACCTGGCCTGGAGCTGGAACCGCGAGGCCCGCGCACTGTTCCGCGCCATTGACGAACCGCTGTGGCGGCTGACCCGGCACAACCCCATTGCCCTGCTGCGTCGGGTGGCCCCTGCCCGGCTGGAGCGGCTCGCCACGAGCCCCGGGTTCCTGGCCCAGTATGACTCGGTGCTGGCGTGGCAGGAATCCGAGCGTTCCGCCACCGGCACCTGGTTTGCCAGGCGGCACGGCGACATGGACCGACAGCCGGTGGCCTATTTCTGCGCCGAGTTCGGCTTCCACACCTCGGTGCCGATCTACAGTGGTGGGCTGGGTGTCCTGGCGGGGGACCATTGCAAGGCCTCCTCCGACCTCGGGGTACCGCTGGTGGGGATCGGCCTGTTTTACATGAAGGGCTATTTCGACCAGCGGCTTCGCCTCGACGGCTGGCAGGAGGACTCCGACGCCCAGACCGACCCGATGCTCACTCCACTCACGCCGGTGTACGGGCCCGACGGGGAGGCCTGGGTGACCACCGTGGAGACCTTTGGCCGGCCGGTGCACGTACGGGCCTGGACGATGCAGGTGGGCCGGGCCCCGATCTTCCTGCTCGACACCGACCTGGAGCAGAACGCCGAGGCCGATCGCCCGCTGCTCTCCAAGCTGTACGCCGGGGGTCCGGACCTCCGGCTGCGCCAGGAATGGATCCTCGGCGTGGGCGGGGTCCGGGTGCTGCGCGCGGCGGGGCTCACGCCCGGGGCGTGGCATGCCAATGAGGGGCATGCCGGATTCATGATGGTGGAGCGGGTGCGCGAGCTGACCGCAGCGGGCACGGCGTGGGACGATGCCGTCACCGAGGTCCGGCGCTCCACCATCTTCACCACCCACACCCCGGTTGCCGCCGGCCACGACATCTTCGACGCCGACCAGGTCGCCACCTGCAGCGGGCCGGTCTGGGAGGAACTCGGGATCAGCCGGGAAGAGTTCCTGGCCCTCGGATCGCATCCGGTGCGGGAGCCGAACCGGTTTCACATGACGGTGCTGGCAATGAACCTGGCCGGGCGCGTCAACGGCGTGGCCCAGCGGCATGGCCACGTCAGCCGGGAACTCTGGCAGGACCTGTGGCCGGGACGCAGCCAGGACGAGGTCCCGATTGCTGCCATCACCAACGGGGTCCATGTCGGGACCTGGATGGCCAACCCGGTGATGGCGTTCCTCGACAGCCAGTTTGGCCCCGCGTGGGCCGATCGGGTCGATGACCCGGCCCTGTGGGAGAGCCTGCGGGGACTGGATTCGGCCGGGCTCTGGCAGGTGCACCTGGAGCTGAAGCAGCACTTGATGACGTTCATCCGGGAGGAGGCACGCCGGCGGTATGCCGATCGTTGGCGCCAGGCGGCGCAGGTCGTCTCGGCTGGGACCTTGCTCGACCCCAACGCGTTTACCATCGGTTTTGCCCGGCGGTTTGCCACCTACAAGCGGGCCGACCTGCTGTTCCGCGATCCCGAACGGCTGCGCCAACTGCTGGTGGACCCGTGGCGCCCCGTCCAGATCATCATAGCCGGCAAGGCGCACCCCGCCGACGATCCCGGCAAGGGGGTTCTCCAGACCGTGCACCAGTTTACTCACGACCCGTTCTTCGAGGGCCGGGTGGCATTCCTCGAGGACTATGAGATGCACATGGCCCACGTCCTGGTTCAGGGCGTGGACCTCTGGCTCAACATGCCGCGGGTACCGCTCGAAGCGTCGGGCACGAGCGGCATGAAGGCGGCGCTCAACGGCGTTCCCCAGCTGAGCACGATCGACGGCTGGTGGGAGGAAGCCTACGACGGCAGCAACGGCTGGGCGATCCCCCTGGCCCCCGATGCCGAGGACCATCCGGGCGCGGACGACGCCGATGGGGAGGCACTGTACCGATTGCTGGAGGATGAGATCGTGCCGCTGTATTACGACCGGGATGAGCAGGGCGTCCCGGTCGGCTGGGTCAACCAGATGCGTAACGCGATGCGGGTGGCTGGGAGCCGCTTCAGCGCCCGTCGCATGGTCCAGGATTACACCGAGCGGTTCTACGTGCCGGCCATGCGCAACGCCCCTTTCGCTGACGACCCACCGGGCCGCCATCCGTGATCGAGCGCCGCTCTGCCCGTCGTGCCGAGCATCCCACCTCCGCCTTGCCGGATGCGGCGGGAAGCCCAGTGACGGTGGTGCACGTGGCGGCCGAGTATTTCCCGTACGCCCGGACCGGCGGGCTGGCCGAGGCGGTGGCGGGGTTGGCACGGTTTCAGTCCAGGGCCGGTGTGCGCACCATGGCCATCATGCCGCTGCACGCGGGGGCACGGGACGTGGCCGGCGCGCTCGAGGCGGTCGGGGAACCGTTCGAGGTGCAGGTCGGACCCCGCATCGAAACCGCCCGTCTCCTCCGTGAAGTGACCCCGCGTCGCGGAGC
>JAWXBA010000387.1:0-6877 GCA_034439775.1 Gemmatimonadota bacterium
GCCGGTCTGATATCTGGTCTGACGCACAACAGTCAGCTCTGAGGGACATGGCCCTCCTCCGGGGTGCGGTGGCCGGTCTTCCGTTCGACCCGGGTCAAGCGGCAGGGGCCGGACGATGGTGGCGGGGCGGACCCCCTGTTGCCGGGGGAGGCCAATGGTGTACCGTTCAGCAGCGTGATCTGGACGGAGCCCATGGCAGGCTTCCTTCTCCGGGCGGAGACTGAAGTCTCCCAGCGGCCAGGTCACCGCTTTCATGTCCTGGCGGTGTTGCACCTGGTATCTGAATTCGCGAGGCCCCACATGCAGGACCATCGACCGTGATATGACGAAAAAGAAGGCCTCAAGCCATCCGTCCGTCGCGCGGCGTAAAGCCGCAACTGCCCCGGCTGCGGCGCCTGGGGAGCCTGCGGGCAAGCCCGTGGATCGCGGCTTCCCGATCGTCGGCATCGGGGCCTCCGCCGGCGGGCTCCCGGCGTTCGAGGAGTTCTTTCGTGCCCTGCCGGTCACGGCCGAGATCGGCATGGCCTTCGTGCTGGTGCAGCACCTCGCCCCGGATCACACCAGCATCCTCTCCGAGTTGATCCAGCGCTTCACCACGATGCCGGTGTTCGAAATCACCGATGGCATCACGGTGCAGCGCAACAGCATCTACGTGATCCCTCCCAACCGCGACCTGGCCCTCATCAACGGGACGCTGCAGCTGCTGGATCCGGTCGAGGCGCGGGGCCAGCGCCTGGCGATCGACTTCTTCTTCCGCTCCCTGGCCCAGGATCAGCACGATCGGGCGATCGGGATTGTGCTCTCTGGCAGTGGCAGCGACGGCTGCCTCGGCGTGCGGGCGATCAAGGGCGAGGGTGGGATGGTCATGGCGCAGACGCCGACGACGACCGACTTCGACAGCATGCCGCGGAGCGCCATCGCGACGGGCATGGTGGACTTCGTGCTGCCGCCGCGCGAGATGCCAGCGGAGCTGATGGCCTACTGCGGCCAGGCCTACGGCCGGGCGGCCACTACCGCCACCACGACCGCCATCACTACCGCCACCGCCGCCACTCTCTCGACCACCGAGGTGATGCAGAAGATCTTCGTGCTGCTGCGGGCCCAGACTGGCCACGACTTCTCCCTCTACAAGCCGAACACCATCTCGCGCCGGGTGGAGCGGCGTCAGGCGGTGCACCGGATCCAGCAGGTGGACGACTACGTGCGCCTGCTGCAGCGGGATCCCGGCGAAGTGGATGCCCTGTTCCAGGACCTGCTCATCGGAGTCACGCGATTCTTCCGCGACCCCGACGCCTTCGCCGTGCTGGAGGCGCAAGCGATCCCGAAGCTCTTCGCGAACCGCTCGCCCGGCGCCACGGTGCGCGTCTGGGTCCCCGGCTGCTCCACGGGTGAGGAAGCCTATTCGATCGCCATGCTGCTCATCGAGTACATGGATGCCGCCAAGCACAACGTCAAGCTGCAGGTCTTCGCGACCGACATCGACCGTCGGGCCATCCACGCGGCGCGCAGCGGAGCCTACCCGGCGAGCATCTCGGTCGATCTCACGCCGGAACGGCTGGCGCGGTTCTTCGTGCTGGAAGAGAACCTCAACCACTTTTGCGTGCAGAAGCGGGTCCGCGACGTGGTGATCTTTTCCGAACAGGATGTCACCCGGGACCCGCCCTTCTCCAAGCTCGATCTGATCAGTTGCCGCAACCTGATGATCTACATGGGTGTCGAGCTGCAGAAGAAGCTGCTGCCACTGTTCGACTATGCCCTCCGCCCGGGCGGGTATCTCTTTCTGGGCACGTCGGAAACCGTCGGCGATTTCGCTCCCCTCTTCTCTGCGGTGGATCGCAAGGCCAAGGTATATCAGTCCCGGGATGACGGTCACGTCCGGTTTGCCGGAGCCGCCCGGTTCCGCCCGCCGCCGCTGACCAGCGGCGGCTCGTCCGCATCCCGGAGAACCACGCCCCCTGCCAAGAATCGGCTCCGCGACGTGATGGCGCGCGCGATACTGCAGCACCATGCGATGGCCGGGGCGATCGTGGCCGGCAACGGCGATATCCTCTATCTGCACGGACGCACCGGGCAGTACCTGGAGCTGCCGGAAGGCGAGCTCCACACCAACCTCGTGGCCGAGGCGCGCGAGGGCCTGAAGCGCCCGTTGGGCGCGGCGCTGCGGCGGGCGGTCGCCCGCAATCAGCGGGTGCAGCAATCCGGCCTCTCGGTCCGGACCAACGGGGACTTCACCGTCATCGACCTCATCGTGCAGCCAGTGCCGTCCGGTCGGCACGGCGTCGAGGAGCCGGTCATGTTCCTGGTGATCCTGGAACCGGCCGCCCTGCCGCGCCCCGGAGCCCGCGCACCGGAGTCCACCGCGGATGCCGCGGAGTCCGGCACCTCGGCTGACAGCCGGATCGAGGTGCTGACGCACGAGCTGAAGCTCAAGGAGGCGAGTCTCCTGATCTCCGACGAGGAGCTGGAAGCCTCCATTGAGGAGCTGCAGTCCACCACCGAGGAGATGGAGACCTCCAAGGAGGAGTTGCAGTCGGTGAACGAGGAGTTGTCGACGGTCAATGTCGAACTGCAGGACCGGGTGGCCGACCTGTCGCAGTTGAACAACGACATGAACAACCTGCTGGCCGGGACGGGCGTCGGGACGATCTTCGTGGGCTACGGGCTGCAGATCACACGCTTCACGCCACCGGTCACCCAGTTGATCAACCTGATCCCCACCGACGTCGGGCGGCCGATGGGTCACATCGTCTCCAATCTGAAGGGCTACGACCGGCTGGTGGAGGACGTGCAGCGGGTGCTGGATACCCTGGTGCCGTTCGAGGTCGAGGTGCAGAGCAAGGCGGGCCGGTGGTTCCTGCTGCATATCCGCCCCTATCGCACGCTGGAGAACGTGATCGAGGGCGCGGTGATCACCTTCACCGATGTGACCGAGATGAAGCAGGCCCAGGACGAATCGCGGGCCCTGGCTCGCCTGGCCATCGTGCTGCGGGATGCCAACGATGCCATCGCCGTGTACGATCTGGACGGTCGCATCCTGGCCTGGAATCCGGGCGCGACCCGGCTCTATGGCTGGAGCGAACCGGAGGCGCTGCGGATGAATGTGCGCGAGCTGATTCCGGAAGCGCTGCGCGAGTCCGCGCTGGCGTCGGTGCGGCAGCTCAGTCACGCCGAGATCCTGGTGCCGTATCGCACCCAACGGCTGACGAAGGATGGCCGGACCATTGACATCTCGCTCACTGCCACCATGCTGCTGAGCGGCTCGGGCGAGATGTACGCGATCGCCACCACCGAACGGGCCATCACCTGATCGAGGACTTCATGAAGGAACCCCCGAAGGATCCGGCCGTGGGCAGCGCTTCGCACGGGCCGGCCGCGATCAGTTCCCCGGAGGCACTGCGCCATCGTGCCGACGAGATCATGCAGGACCGGAAGCCGGAGCCACTCGGCGAGCTCCCCCCCGCGGATACCCGCCAGGTGATTCATGAACTGCGGGTGCATCAGATCGAACTCGAGCTGCAGAACGAGGAGCTGCGCCGCACCCAGGAATCGCTCGAGGCCTCGCGGTCGCGCTACTTCGACCTGTATGATCTGGCGCCGGTGAGCTACTTCACCGTCAGCGAGGAGGGGACCATCCTGGAGGTGAACCTGAGCGGGTCCCGGCTGCTCGACGTGGCCCGGGACGCCCTCGTCGGGCGGCCGCTCAATCTCTTCATCCTGCCCGAGGATCAGGACAGCTTCTACCTCGCCACCCGGCAATTGGTCAACACCGAGCGGGCCCAGGCCTTCGAGCTGCGGATGAACCGGCGCGATGGCCAGCCGTTCTGGGTGTGGATCGAGGCGACCGCCGCGCAGGACGACGATGCGAACCCGGTGTTGCGCATGGTGCTGACCGATATCACCGCCCGCAAGCAGACCGAACAGGCGCTGCGCACCGCCGACGCATTGCGCGACAGCTGGACCTATTACCGCCAGATGATCGAATCGCTGCCGCAGCTGGTCTGGACCAGCGGGGCCGGCGGCGAGTGGGACTACCTCGGCCCGCAGTGGCTCCAGTACACCGGATTCCCGGCAGACGGGCAGAAGGGGCTGGGCTGGGCTCGGCAGCTGCACCCGGACGACCGCGCCGCTGCGATCAGCAGCTGGAACCACGCCGTCGCCGCGGGGACGGCGTTGGCTGGCGAGTACCGGATTCGCCGCCACGACGGCGCCTTTCACCGGTTCGCGTGGCGCGCGGTCCCCCTCCGCAATGAAATGGGCACAATCACCCGGTGGCTGGGAACCAATACTGATCTGGAGGACCAGGCCCCCGCCGAGCCCGATGCGTAGGAGGGGACAAGGTCCGCGCGTGGATGGGGGGTGCCCCCGGACTGTAACGCTTCGTCGATCCGCCTGACCCTCCTTGATCGCCCCCACTCCCCCGCTGCCACCGTTGTCTGCTTCGGTACCGCCGTGGCGGCAACCCGCTGGCCCTGAGCGCGTTCGACGAACCGTGGTGGCAACGGCTCCGGTTGGTGTTTTCAAAGCAGGCCAGAGGCTGGTCCCGGTTCCGCGGACGCGCTGGTTCGCACCACCTGCTCATCCTTGCGATCGATGGCGCTTCCCCCCCGTTTGGGCGATGGCGTCTTCCCCGTCCATAGCCCAACTTGTTCTGGGACAGATTCGCAACAGCCGTCCGGCCTCCGGACGGTGACGAGTTGACGCAGCGCCAGCGTGGCGTGGCCTCAAGGAACCAGTCTCTCACCCTCAACATGGGACGACGACAAATGCGACGGATGTATCCCGTTCTGATGGCGGCCATGGTCACTCTGGCAGCGTGTGACAGGAAGCCCGATGCCGCGCAGGCGCCGGCGGCTGACACCGTAAGCATGATGGCCGCAGCACCGATGACGATGGCAGGAATGGACCTGCTGCCCGGTATGCGGGCGCACATGGACTCGGTGGCAGCGATGCCGCCAACCCGGATGGCCGCCATGGTGCCAGCCCACGAGGGTCTGGTGACCCGCATGCTGGACGCCATGGGTGCGGACATGCGGGGAATGAACATGCAACCCATCACTGCCTGGACCGTCCTGAGTGACTCCCTGCGCCGGGATCTCGCCGAGATGCCGACGCTTTCCGGGGGGAGGCTCACCACCCACATGCAGGCCCATGCGGTTCGGATACAACGGATGATGGCGATGCATGAGGGGATGATGCGATAGTGAGGGAGGTCGGGGGCGGTGTGCCGGGTCGTAGGACCCCATCGCCCGGGGCATCGTGAAGACTTCCCAGGACAAGGCTACCACCGTCGGCTGCACGGCCCGCCGCTGAACCGGCGCATTGGGCCGCTCGGCGGCATTCCCGTTGGGCACGCAGCCAGATGACGCGTAGCACGCAACCCGTGAGGAGACAACGTGAACACGCTCGACAGAGACTATGCAACGGGGCTCCTGGACCATGGTGATCCCCCTTGCCTTTCGCTCTACCAGCCGACGCATCGGCACCATCCGGACAATCAGAAAGATCCGATCCGGTTCGGGAACCTTGTGAAGGCGCCGGAGGAGTCGCTCCTGCAACAACTCCCGAAGGAAGAGATCCGGCCCTTGCTGGAACCGTTCCTGGCATTGGCTGACGACCGCGACTTCTGGAACCACACCCTCGACGGGCTGGCGGTGCTGGGCGCGAAAGGCATTTTCCGGGTGTACAAACTCCAGCGGCCCGTTGCCGCATTGGCGGTCGTGGCGGACAGCTTTCATACCAAGCCGCTGATGCGCATCCTCCAGTCAGTCGACCACTATCACGTTCTCGGCTTGAATCGACAGCAGATCGCACTCTTCGAGGGCAACCGTGACGCCCTGGACGAGATTCCACTCCACCAGGATGTGCCGCGCAGGCTGACAGATGCGTTGGGGGAAGAATTGACCGATCCGCACGTCACCGTTGCCTCGTATGGCGGCGTAGGAGGATCCAAGGAACCCATGCACCATGGCCACGGGGGGAAAGAGGCGGAGGTCGATATCGATGCGGAACGATTCTTCCGCGCCGTTGACCGGGGAATCCTTGAGCACCACTCTCAGCCATCGCGCTTGCCGCTGATCCTGGCAGCGCTCCCCGAGCATCATCATCTGTTTCACGAAGTCAGCCACAATCCGTTTCTGATGCCGGAAAGCATCGACATCCACCCGGATGCCCTGTCGTCGAGCGACGAACTCCGCCAGCGCGCCTGGCAGATTATGGAGCCTCGCTATCTGTCGCGCCTGGCCGCACTGGTCGAGGAGTTCGGCAGCGCACGGTCCAAGGGGCTCGGAGACGACGATCTCGCAGAGGTCACCAGGGCGGCTGTGGGTGGGCGGGTGGCCACACTGCTGATCGACGCCAGCCGCGAAGTTCCCGGTCGGATCAATGCCGCGACCGGCGACATTGCGTTTGGCGACCTGGCACACCCGGAGGTTGATGACGTGCTCGACGACCTGGGGACGTTAGCCCTGAAGATGGGCGGACAAGTCGTGATCGTACCGACCGAACGGATGCCGACCAGGACCGGAATAGCTGCGATCTACCGGTATTGATCGGAGTCATCCTGCACACCCATGCCGTGAGATAGCCCTGCCAAAGGGTAGGCCTCCTCGTACCTGATCGAGCGCCACAGCCGTTCGACGACGGTGTTCTCCCGCCAGTAGCCCCAGCCATCACTGCTGATCCGGGTTCCGCGGACGCGCTGCTCCGCACCTCCTCCTCATCCGTGCGATCGACATCGTTTTACCATCGTTTGGCCGATGGTGTCCTCCCCGTCCGTGGCACACATTGTTCTGGGACGCACACCACAACCTGCCGATGAGGACATTGTGATGCTATCACGCTGGACTGTTCTGACCGCTGCGACGACGATCGTCGTCGC
>JAWXBA010000388.1:0-12224 GCA_034439775.1 Gemmatimonadota bacterium
ACAGCGGCCGCATGGCGTTCCAGCCCAACGGCACCGACCTGGCCATGCAGCTCTACGACGGCCAGGCCCACGATTACCGCAACGATGATCGCGGCGCCCTCCAGGTCACCGACTTCACCTCGAGCACCATCCTGGTGCGGGCGGTGCAGAACGAGCTCGGCCGGACCACCGGAGACTTCGATGAGGGGGAACGCGAAAAGAGCACCTGCGAGATGATGGTCGAGGTGGTCTTGTCCGGACGTCGCAAGGCCGAGCATGCCCAGCGGCTGGACCGGCTGGTGGACCGCGACCTCCGGGTACTGCTGCACCTGGAACAGCCGGCCCTGCCGCGGTGGCGCCGGGACACCACCACGGTGCAACGCTGTGGTCCGTGGGCCGAGGTCGACGGCATCATGAAACGGTTGCTCCTGCCGGCCCCGGCCCAGGCCCAGGATCCCCCGGCGTTCGTTGACGATGGCACCTCCCGCGAGGAGCCGGAGCTGACCATTGCCGGCGAGGCGATGTTCGTCCAGTCCCAGTACGACGAGGCCGCCGCGGCCGAGTTCCGGTACCGGGTCGAGATCCACAAGAAGCTCTCGATCTCGCTGGCCTGCCTCAACTTCATGCTGATCGGCGTGGCGCTGGCGCTGCGATTCCCGAGCGGCGGCTTTGGCCTGGTCATGGGTGGCAGCATCATCGTCTTCACCGTCTTCTACGTCGGCCTGACCGCCGGTGAGACGGTGGCAGATCGGGGCTGGATGTCCCCGGCGCTGGCGATGTGGTTTCCCAATATCCTGATCTTCGTCGCCGGCGTCCTCGGGCTCCTGGTGGTGCGCCGGTTTGGGGGCTCCACCCGCGGCGGCAGCCAGATGGGATTGTTCGACAGGCTCCGAGGCTGGACCCGGCGGCGGGCGAGCGCCTGATGCGGACCCGGATCCTGTGGCGCTACGTGACCTGGCAGTGGCTCAAGATCTTCCTGCTGACGGCGGTCGGGCTCCCCGCGGTGCAGTCGCTGATCGCGATCACCGACCAGCTCAACAAGCTCTTCAACCGGGGCGTCACCTCCGACGCCCTGCCGGCCATCTTTCTCTTCGGGCTGCCGGAGGGGATGTTCCAGATGATGCCGGCCGCCTCGCTGTTTGCGACCGTCTTCACCATCGGTCCCCTCAGCCGACATTCGGAACTGACCGCCGCCAAGGCCGGTGGGATCAGCTTTCACCGCCTCGTGTTCCCCCTGCTGGTGGCCGCCGCCGGTGCCGGCGTGGCCAACTTCTACATCGGGGAGTACGCCACCCGGGCCAGCGCCCGCCAGCTGGAGCTCCAGAAGGAGCGACAGGTCCGCAGCATCACCACCCGCTACAACTTTGTCTTCCGCGCCGACCAGGGGTGGACCTACACCATCCGGAGCCTCGATACCCAACGGGCGGTGCTGTCCGGATTGCTGCTGGAACGCCCCAGCCGGCGGGCGGAACTGGCCGGTTTGTCGGTCACGGCGGACAGCGCCACCTGGTCGCCCGAGATTGCGGCCTGGACCCTGTGGCACGGGGCCACCCACACCTTCGGCGACAGCGCCGGGCCGCGCACCGTTCGCTTTGCTTCGATGCGACTCGCCTCGCTCTCGGAGACCCCCCGGCAACTGCTGATCACGCCCAAGCAGCCCGAAGAGATGACCTGGGCGGAGCTGGGCGGTTACGTCGATACCATGGAGCGGGCCGGCTACGATGTCCGCGAACTGGTCGTCAAGCGCTGGCTCAAGATCGCCGTTCCGGTCACCTGCCTGATCATCGCTATTTTCGGCGCGCCACTCGCCGTGTCCGCCCCGCGCGCCGGCGCCGCGGTGGGGATTGCCATCAGTCTCGGCACCACCATCATCTTCCTCATGTTCGTCCAGCTGGCCATTGCCGCCGGGAAGAGCGGCCTGATCAACCCCGACTACGCAGCCTGGGTGCCGAATGCCATCTTCCTGGCGCTGGGGATGGTGCTGATGGCGCGCGTCAAGACGTGAGTGAGGTGAGAGGAGAGGGAACTGCTCTGCTCCGTCCAGCGACGGCATTGGTGATTGGTGGGCGGGAACTGCTACGGTCCAGAGTGATGTCGGCAGCTGTGATCGGTGGGCGGGACCTGCATTCGAGCCGGCCCTCCGTGGAAGCCACCGCAGCCTCTCCTCCCACCGCTTACCGCTCGCCCGGCAGTTCTCGCCGCTAGATTGCAGGCTCCCCCGCGTCGGAGTCCCGAGACCATGCGCCTGCTCCTCCTGACCACCCTGCTCGCGGCCTGCCAGACGCCTGCCGCCCCCTTTGTGCGGGAGTTCGACGGGGAGGCGGCGCGGCAGTATGTCGCCCGGCAGCTGGAGTTCGGGCCCCGGATTCCCGGTTCCCCCGGCCACGCAGCGATGGCCACCTGGCTCGAGGCGGAGGCGCGCGCCCGCGCCGACGATGTGGTGGTGCAGCGCTGGACCCACCGGAGCGCCGGTGGGAGCGAACTGCCTCTGGTCAACGTCATTGCCCGGTTTCGTCCCGAGCTGACCGACCGGATCCTCCTCTTGGCCCACTGGGACACCCGACCGGTATCCGATGCCCCGGGAAGCTCCGATCCCACCGCCCCGATGCCCGGGGCCAATGATGGCGGCAGCGGAGTGGCCATCCTGCTCGGGGTGGCCGATGTGCTCCAGCGGACCCCACCTGGGATCGGGGTCGATCTGCTCTTCGTCGATGGCGAGGACTATGGCGACTTCGCCACCGACACCGATGTGCTGCTCGGCGCCAAGCACTACGCCGCCAACCTGCTTCCCGGCGGCGCGCCACGGTTTGCCATCCTCTTCGACATGGTGGGGCACGAGAACCCGCGCTTCGAGAAGGAAGGGAACTCGGTCATTGCCGCGTCTGCCGTGGTGGACAAGGTCTGGGGGGTGGCCGCCGACCTCGGCTATCAGGACATCTTCGTCCCGCAGGTCGGGGGGGCGATTACCGACGACCACGTGCCGCTGCAGCGGGTCGGTATCCCGGCGATCAATATCATCGAGATCTATCCCCACTGGCACACCCCCGAGGACACTCTCGACAAGATCAGCGCCGCCACCCTCCAGAAGGTCGGTGACGTGGCCACGGCGGTGATCCGCCGGGAAGCCCGGACGCCGGCACGGTAACGAACACCCGTGCCGCAGCGTCTTACAGGGATGAGTTCCGCGTTCCGCCCAGTCCCGGCGGGCGTGGGGTGACTGGTGAGGCTTGAGCTGAAAGGACCGCTGTGAGCACCGACTTTGCCACCCGCCTGCAGGCCGCGCTGGGCACGGCGTACGCCGTTGAGCGTGAGCTTGGGGGCGGCGGGATGAGTCGTGTCTACCTGGCCCGGGAAACCGCCCTGGGGCGCGAGGTTGTGCTGAAGGTCCTGCCCCCTGAACTGACCTCCAGCGTCAACCTCGATCGATTCCGCCGCGAGATCCAGTACGCCGCCCAGCTCCAGCATCCGCACATCGTCCCCCTCCTCAATGCCGGGGAGAGTGATGAGCTGCTCTGGTACACCATGCCGTTCATAGCCGGCGAGTCGCTCCGCGCCGTGCTGGACCGGCGGGGGGCATTGCCAACGCCAGAGGTCCTCCAGGTCCTGCACGACGTGGCGGGCGCCCTGGGCTCCGCCCACCGGCTTGGCCTGGTGCACCGGGATATCAAGCCGGAGAATATCCTGTTGCAGGGCGGGCACGCCCTGGTGACGGACTTCGGGGTGGCCAAGGCGATCAACGCCTCACTGCCCGGCAACGCCGCCACGGCGGTCGGGGTCGCGGTCGGGACTCCGGCATACATGGCACCGGAACAGGTGGCCGGCGATCCCTCGGGCGATCACCGGATCGACCTCTACGCCCTCGGACTCCTGGCCTATGAACTGTTGACCGGCAAGGCCCCCTTCGCCGGTGATTCGCCCCACCAGACGATGGCTGCCCACCTGACCCGGCAGCCGACGCCCCCCGACGCCATGCGGGCCAATCTGCCCCCGGGGCTCTCCACCCTGGTCATGCGCTGCCTGCAAAAGGACCCCGACCACCGCTACCCGGACGCCGCAGCCCTGATCCAGGACCTGCGCCGGATCA
Organism: Gemmatimonadota bacterium; assembly: GCA_034439775.1. Taxonomy (GTDB): domain Bacteria; phylum Gemmatimonadota; class Gemmatimonadetes; order Gemmatimonadales; family GWC2-71-9; genus JAWXBA01. The sequence continues at coordinate 4,064 of JAWXBA010000388.1, forward strand.
GCGAGGGGGAGGGCCGCCGGATTGCGCCCCTTCCGGGCGCCCCAGTGGTGCGGGCTGCGGTCCGCCGCCCCGGATACCTGGCCATCGGTACCGCCGTGGTCGCGGTGGCGATCGTGGCGGGGTACCTGCTGGCTGGAAGGCTTGGAAACCCAGCACCGGCGGCGCCTGCTCCCGACTCGCTGCCGGTCGCGGCCACCGCAGCGCCGTCCCCCGCCACCCTGACCTTTGCCGACTCGCTGGCGATTGCCGATGCCGTGGAACGGGAGCTGGCAGCCCAGAGCGCCGCCACGGCGATGGTGACACGGGCCATGCTGGACTCGATTCGCCGGGAGGTCACCGCGACTGTCACCGACTCGATCCGGCGGGCCTCGCGGAACCAGCCAGGCAGCCGTGGCGCCCCGCCCGATGATCTGCAGCTGGAGGCACTCCGCCTGGCCGAGGAGCGCATTGGCCAGATGGGTGACCTGCTTGAGTACGCCGGCCGGGGGGGCGGACGGCTCGGGGAGGCGCCCGAGGCTCGGCTTACCGCGAGCGAGACGCCGCGGGTCATGCTGATTCCGTTGCCCGCCACCCAGGGCACCAGTTGGTTTGCCGCCAATCAGCAGGAGCTTGCCGAGCGGGTCAGCGCTGCGCTGGCGGAAGTGCCGCGGCTCCATCTCGTTGCCACGACCGGTCGGGCCGACACCCTTCTGGCACGCGGGGTGCCGCCCGAGGCGGTGGCTCGATTGAGCGATGCCCGGTTTTACCTGACCATGGCCCCGCTGCGCCAGCGGGACTCCGTCGGCGTGGCGGTCTCCATCCACGACCTTTCCGCCGGCTCGCGCCAGGCCAGGACCTTGCGCATCATGCTGCCAACCCAGCAGGGTCGGCCCTCACTCCCGCTCGCGGGGGAGGTGGCGTCGCGAGTGGCGGCGGCGGTGGCCGAAATGCAGGCAGCCGGATCTGGGCGCGGTGGGGGACGTCCGCCCCGGCCGCCCTCCCCGCCGCGAGACAGCACGCGGCCCTGAGTCGCTTCGACGCGTTTCGGGAGCCCCTCCGGGCGGGATTCCGGTACCCGCCCCCACGGGCAGCGGGGTTAGTGTGGGTCCATGAATGCGGCGCAGCGCAAGGCGCTCCTGACCGTGCTCGGCCTGATCGTGGCGGGCCACGCGGTCCGGGTCTGGCTCCTGGCCCCGGGACAGCCTCCCGGCTCGGTGGTCCTGCTGGCGCCCGCTGCTGCGGCGGTGGTCGATCGACAGCGCGCCGCAGCCGTCGCTGCCAGTCAGCCGCTCCGGCCGGGCGAGCGCCTCGACCTGAACAGCGCCGATGCGGCGGCCTTGACACGGCTTCCAGGGATCGGCGCCGGCTTGGCCAGACGCATTGTCGCCGACCGGGCGGACCATGGTCCGTTCCGGAAGCTCGAGGACCTTGATCGCGTCTCCGGGATAGGGCCGGCGCTCCTCAGGCGGGTTCGGGACTTCGTTCTGCAGGGTGAGGGGCCCCTCGTCGGGGTGGTGGCGCAGGACGGCGGCCACGTCGCGAGCTCGTTGGCCGGGGTGACGGATCGACCCGCCGGTTCGGCCCCCGTTTCGGGCCCCCTGGATCTCAATGCCGCGAGCGAGGCCGATCTCTTGCGATTACCAGGGATTGGCCCCACAAAGGCCCGGGCTATCGTGGCATATCGCCAAGCCCGGGGGCCTTTCGCAGCGGTTACCGACCTGGAGCGAGTCTCAGGGATCGGCGCAGCGACGCTGGCAGGCCTGGCGGGGCTGGTGGCGGTGCGCTGAGGGGAGGCCCCGGGAAGCAGTGAGGTCGCCAACTGTACTGTAAGGCGTTGTGATTCAAAGCTTTAAGTCACCCTACAGCTGGATCTGAGAGGCTATGGCAACTACCGCGGTGGATCGCCTGGGTGAAGTGCTCATCCAGGATGGGTTGATCTCCCGGGAACAGCTTTCCCAGGCCCTCGTGGAGCAGCGGTCCGGCGGGCACCGACTCGGCTATGTCCTGGTCAAGCTGGGGCTGGTTCAGGAGGTCGAGATCACCCGTTTGCTGGCCCGCCAGTATCGGATGCCAGCGGTTGATCTGAGCCGCTTCGAGGTGGATCCCAGGATCATCAAGCTCATCCCCGCGGAAGTCGCCATCAAGAACTGTGTCCTGCCGCTCAAGCGGGAGGGCCGGACGCTGACCGTGGCCATGGCCGACCCCCTCAACCAGGGGCTGCTGCAGGATCTCAAGTTCATCACCCGGTTTGACCTGTTCCCGGTTATCGCCGGGGAATTCACGCTGCGCACCCTGATCGAGAAACACTACGAGTCGAGCGACCAGCAGCTGCAGGACCTGCTCCGGGACATGGAGGGGATCGGTGAGGAAGTCGAGGTGCTTGAGGAGGTGGAGGAAGACAACGGCCAGGCGCAGATCGACGACGCGCCGGTCGTCAAGCTGATCAACGGCCTGTTGACGGACGCGGTGAGACGGGGGGCCAGCGATATCCACATCGAGCCGTACGAGCATGAACTGCGGGTGCGCTACCGCATCGACGGCTCGCTGGTGGAGGTGATGAAGCCACCGATGAAGATGAAGGCCGCGCTCATTTCCCGTGTCAAGATCCTGTCGCAGCTCAATATTGCCGAGCGGCGGGTCCCGCAGGACGGCCGACTCAAGTTGAAGATGGGCGCTCGGGTCATCGATTTCCGGGTCTCGACGCTGCCCTGTCTGTTCGGCGAGAAGATCGTGGCGCGAATCCTGGACAAGGGCAACCTGACCCTCGACCTGACGACCTTCGGCTTTGAGCCCAAGGCGGAGCGGGACCTGATGAAGGCCATCCTCAATCCCTACGGCATGGTGCTGGTGACCGGACCGACCGGGTCCGGCAAGACCACCACTCTCTATTCCTGCCTGTCCCGCATCAACACCATTGATACCAACATCATGACCGCCGAGGACCCGGTCGAGTACAACCTGACCGGGATCAACCAGGTGCAGGTGCGCCCCGACGTCGGTCTGACCTTTGCCGCAGCGCTGAAGGCGTTCCTGCGGCAGGACCCGAACATCATCATGGTTGGTGAAATCCGGGACCTGGAGACGGGCAGCATCGCGATCAAGGCGGCGCTGACCGGCCACCTGGTGCTCTCGACCCTGCACACCAACGATGCCCCCAGCACCGTGACCCGGATGATTGACATGGGGATCGAGGCGTTCAACGTCGCCAGCGCGGTCAACCTGGTGGTGGCCCAGCGCCTGGTCCGCCGGATCTGCAAGGAATGCAAAGCCCCCGCGACCTACCGCGAGGAGGAGCTCAAGACCCTGGGCACGGATCTTGAACGCATGCGGAACGTCCAGCTCTACAAGGGGAAGGGGTGTGACGCCTGCGGCGGCCTCGGATACAAGGGCCGCGCGGGGCTGTACGAGGTCATGGCGCTCTCCCCGGAGTTGCGCCGGATGATCCTGCGGGGTGCCTCGGTGGCGGAGCTGCAGGCCCAGGCTGTCCTGGAGGGGATGCTGACCCTCCGGATGGACGGCCTCGTCAAGATGGAGAAGGGGATCACCACCCTCGAAGAAGTCGTCAAGGAGACCGCGGAATGAGCCTCAACCTGCGCTCGCTGCTCGAAGAAATGATCGAACGGGATGCCTCGGACCTGCACCTTACATCGGGGGAGCGGCCCAAGCTGCGCGTGGACGGCGACATCACCGATTCGAGCGTGGACACGGTGCTGAACCCGAAGGACACCCTCCAGCTGGCCTACTCGGTGCTGACGGAGTCGCAGAAGAAGCGGTTCGAGCAGGAAGACGAGCTCGATTTCTCGTTCGGCATCCAGAACCTGGCCCGGTTTCGCGGCAACGTCTTCAAACAGCGCGGCTGCGTGGCCATGGTGCTCCGGATGATCCCGTTCAATGTGCGCACCTTTGACGACCTCGGGCTGCCGGCGGTGGTGGCCAAGCTGGCGGAGCGGCCTCGCGGCCTGGTGCTGGTTACCGGCCCGACCGGTTCGGGCAAGTCGACCACCCTCGCTGCGATGCTCGACAAGGTGAACAAGGAACGCAAGGGGCACATCATCACGGTGGAGGACCCGATCGAGTTCATCCATCGCCATCAGTCCTGCATCGTGAACCAGCGCGAGGTCGGCACCGACACCAAGAGCTTCGCCTCCGCGCTCAAGTACGCGCTGCGCGAGGATCCGGACGTGATCCTGGTGGGCGAGCTGCGCGACCTGGAGACGATCGCCGCGGCGCTGACGATCGCGGAGACGGGCCACCTGGTCTTCGCCACCCTGCACACCAATTCGGCGGCGGAGTCGATCAACCGGATCATCGACGTCTTCCCCTCGAACCAGCAGTCGCAGGTGCGGGCCCAGCTGGCCTTCGTGCTCGAGGGGGTCATCACCCAGACCCTGCTCCAGAAGGCCAAGGGACGGGGCCGGATCATGTGTGCCGAGATCATGGTGGCCACGCCGGCCATTCGGGCCCTGGTTCGCGATGATAAAATTCACCAGATCTACAGCGCGTTGCAGTCCGGCAAGAAGCACGGCATGCAGACGATGGCCGACGCCATCTTCCAGGCCTACATGGGCCGGGAAATCGGCAAGGACGAGGCGCTGCGCGCGGTGCCGGACCAGAACGAGTTTCTGCGGATGATCGGCGAGAAGCCGATGGAAGAGATGGCCATTGCCAGTGACCGAGGGTCCGCCGCTGGCGGGCGCCGGTAGCGACCGCCCAGGAGACCGCCATGCCGATGTTTGAGTACACCGCCAAGAACGTCCAGAGCGGCCAACTGGTCAAGGGTACCCTCGACGTCCCCAGTCGCGACGAGGTGATTGCCCACATCCGGAAAAACCGGATGACCCTGGTGAGCATCCGGGAAGCACCCCGGTCGCTCAACATCACCTTTGGCGGCGGCATCACCACCCGGGATGTGGTGATCTTCACCCGCCAGTTTTCCACCATGATCAACGCCGGCCTGCCGCTGGTGCAATCGCTCAATATCCTGGCCCAGCAGACCGAGAACAAGAAGCTCGCCGAGGTGACCAAAGCGGTGGTCTACGATGTCGAGGCCGGCAACACGCTGGCCGACGCGCTGGGCAAGCACCCCAAGGCGTTCAGCGACCTCTACACCAACATGGTGGCGGCCGGCGAGGCCGGCGGCATCCTCGACACCATCCTGAACCGGCTGGCGTCGTTCCTCGAGAAAAATGATGCCATCGTCCGGAAGGTGAAGGGGGCGATGGTCTACCCCGCGGTGATCATCTCAGTGGCGCTGCTGGCCATTGCGATCCTGCTGATCTTCGTGATCCCGACCTTTGAGGACATGTTCGCCTCGGTCAACCTGGAGCTCCCCCTGGCCACCCGCGTCGTGATCGGGCTCTCCAACCTTCTGACCAACTGGTGGTTCGCCATCATTGGCGGGATCGTGCTGGTGCTCTTCGGCATCCGGCAGTACTACGCCACCTCCGGCGGCCGCAAGGTGATTGACTCCCTGTTGCTGAATGCTCCGGTCCTCGGCGACCTCCTCCGCAAGTCGGCGGTGTCGCGGTTCACCCGGACCCTCGGCACCCTGGTCTCCTCGGGGGTGTCGATCCTGGACGGGCTCGAGATCACCGCCAAGACTGCCGGCAACCGCGTCATCCACGACGCCGTGATGACATCCCGGCAATCCATTGCCGGCGGCGAGACGATTGCGGCGCCGCTCGAGGCCTCGGGGGTGTTCCCGCCGATGGTGATCTCGATGATTTCGGTCGGCGAGCAGACCGGTGGACTCGACGAGATGCTCTCGAAGATTGCCGACTTCTACGACGCCGAGGTGGACGTGGCGGTGAGCGCGCTGCTCTCGCTCATGGAACCGATCATGATCGTGGTCCTGGGCGTCGTGGTGGGTGGCATCATCGTGGCGATGTACCTGCCGATCTTCGACATGGTCAACGCGGTCCAGTAGGGGCCGCCCGTGGGCGGCCCCACGCCGCGGGTGCGACCGAACGCGTCCGGGGCCGCCTTTGGGCGGCCCCACGCCGGGCAGCCGATCCAGTCACGAAACTGCCACAGGGGCCGGGAGATCTTCTCCCGGCCCCTGGTGCGTGGGACCGCCGGATGACCCCGGGCATCCCCTGCGGGCCTGCCTGAGGCATGCCCCTACTACGGCTGCCCGGAGACGTTGGCGGTCTTCGGCAGCGTCACCCCGTGGTACTTGACGTAGATGTCGAGCCAGGCGGTCCACCGGGCCCAGAGGTCGAGCAGGGTCTGCTCGGTGGCGGGGCCATGGTCCTCGTAGGGATACTGGAACAGCGCCGACGGCTTCCCCTGGGCGCGCAGTGCCTGCATCATCCGCACCGAGCTGATTGGCGCGGTCCCGACGTTCTGGTCATCGAGGCCGTGGTACATCAGCAGCGCCCCCTGGATCTTGTCCACGTACAGCATCGGGGACATGTCCATGTAGGTGCGCATGCCATCCCACAGGTCGCGGCGCTCGCTCTGGAACCCGTTCGGGGTCAAGGTCCGGTTGTACATCCCGTCGCCGGCAATGCCGGCCCGGAAGAACGGGGTGCTCACCATGGCGTTGGCGGTGCTGAATGCGCCATAGCTGTGCCCGCCCAGCCCCAGGCGCTGCCGGTCAATGATCCCCTGCCGGTCCAGCTCGTCGATCACGGCCAGCAGGTTCATGCGCAGGTCGGAGATGTAGTTGTCGTTCATCCGGCCGGCCTCCCCGATGATCGGCGGGTCGAAGTTGGCCACCGCGTAGCCCTGGGTGGCCAGGAACTCGATGGTGCGCGGTCCCGAGGTCGGGAACCGGTTCACATTCTCGGTCCGCAGCCGCCGCTCGTAGCCGGCCTGGTCGGTGTACTCATAGGGGTAGAACCAGAACATGCCGGGGAGCCGAGTGCCGGCCTGGTAGTCGGCCGGGAGCGTCAGCCGGACCAGGAATTTGATGCCGTCCATCCGGGTCACCCACACCCGCCGCCGCTGCAGCGCGGTAAAGGTCGGCGCCGGGTCCGCATTCCGGGTCAGCTGCGTCAGCGCCCCGGTCTGCATGTCGCGAAGCCACGCGTCGGCAACTGCGCTGGGTGACTCGCGCGTCACCACTGCCATCCGGAAATCGTCGTCGAGCGGTGCGGTGACCGATTCCACCGCGTTGGCCGCGCCCTCGAACACCCGGGTCTTGGCACCACCCTCGACGACGACCCGGTCCACGAAGGCCTGCGGGGCGCTCGACTCCCAGTCGCGGTGATACTGCATACCGGAGAGGTAGACCGCCCCATCGCTGGAGATCAGGGCAACCGTCTCGCCCCGGCTGCCGCGCTTGGTCATCATGGTGCCGGGGTTGGCAAAGAACGCCAGGGAGTCATTGGCTCCGGCGGCACCACCGCCACCACCGCCGCCCCCGAAGCCGCCGCCAGCGCCACCCGCGAAGGAGGGGACGTAGGCCCGCTGGCGCACGATACTGTGCTTCGTCTCCGGCTGGTCCAACCGGACCGCGAAGATCTCGCCGGTGCCACTCCGGTTGGTGGCCACGAAGAGCGTTCGGGCGTCATCGCTGAACATCACCGAGGCGATCGGCCCGTCGCCGCGGTAGAGGATCGTAGTGTCGGCAGCGCCGAACGGCGGCAGCCACTGGATCAGGCGGTCGGGGCGGGCAGCGGCACCGGTACCGCCGGTACCGCCGGCTCCTCCCGGGCCACCTGCCGCTGGGGGCATCCGGGTGGAATCGGCGCCACGGCCGGCGGTTGGCAAGGCCTCGAGGTAGAACATCCCCGCCCCCTGCGGCATCCAGCTCAGCCCCCGCTTGCTGCCGGCGGCCGCGGCACCGCCGCCGAACCCGCCGCCTGCATTGGCAGTGTCCTGGGCTTCACGGAGTGGCCGCTTGGCGATCTCCGCGAGGACCTTGCCGGCGCCGTCCCAGATCTCCTCGACCGTGCCAAAGCTGCTGTACTGCACCACGTAGGAGAACGGCTTTTCCATCCGGGTCACCCGGAAGTACTGCCCATCCGGCGAGACGCTGACACTGCGGATCATGGCGGGGGAGCCGATGGTTCGGACGGCGCGGCTCCGGACATCGATCACCGCCAACTGGCCGGTGACGTAGTACTCCATCATCACCGGCTCGTGGGGCGCCTCCATCAGGCTGGCGTAGTTGCGCTGGGGGGAGAGCAGGCTGTCCATCCAGAGTTGGACCAGCGGCCCGGTTGCCACCGCCGGC
>JAWXBA010000389.1:0-3091 GCA_034439775.1 Gemmatimonadota bacterium
AGGCGGCTCACCTGGTGCAGGGTGGTCCGGTTGAGCGTGACGCCCGAGGTGCCATGGGTGGCGAGGAACTGCCGGAAGCGGCGCAGCGCCCGCCGCCTTGCCACGTCCTGGGCCAGCAGCGAGCGGAAGCTGGCCAGCATCGATCCGGTGTGGGGCACCGGGTCGGTGGCGAGACGGGCATCGATCTCAGCGGGAGTGAAGCCAGTGGCCACGGAGATTTCGCCGAGCAGCGTCTGGCGCTCGCTGGCCACCTGGTCGCGGGTCAGCTCCACGCCGGACTTGCTGCGCGGGATCCGGGTGTAGAGGTACCGGCCGATCACCCCGCTCAGGCAGACGATCACGATGGCGGCGTAGCCGATGCCGATCATCCCCTCGAAGCGCCAGCCGGCGTGGACGGCGACCAGTAGTGGCATCGTGAGCGCCACGCCCACGTGGACATCGAGCCAGGTTCCGACTCGGCCGGTCCAGGCCAGCCAGCGCACTTTCTTGCGGAGTGGGTAGAGCCACAGGAAGACGAAGATGGCGAGCGCAATGAGTCCCAGGGTCTGGCCCAGGTAGCCGGAGGGGCGCAACCAGATGTGAAAAGGGTGCCGTACCCGCGCCTCGAGGGGGAGCCGGTAGTACGGGAGGCCAACGACAGTGGCGACGATCAGCCCTGCCGTCAGTACGACGGGGAGGATTAATTTGCGCACAGCGCCTTGGAAACCTGGGTAACGGTGATTGCCGGACGATCTATATAGAGAGCAATGTTCACTCCAATCAGGCGTGCACTGTCCTAATGCCGCATGGTATGGCGATAAGTTGTTGGACGTATGAGGTTTATGTGAGCAACACATGTATGGTTTCTAAACACGACCCGGTTGGTCCTTTATGGAAGTGGTCTGGCGGAGTGCCGGTGGTTCTGGAGGTCCGAAAGGGGGGAAGGGGAGGGGGAATGGCAGGTTCGCGGCTGAAGCCGCGGATCGATTGCGCCCACGGGCCGGGCAGGCCCTGCCCCTACGTGATCGTAGATCCGTCCCCCCTACCCGTCCGCCTCTTGCCACCCCCCGCGGGCAGACGTAGCGTAGGGCCATGCCCCCAGTGTTCCTGATCCTGCTCCTTGTCCTCCTCGGCTGTGGAAGCCAAGACTCGGTCGTCGCGGCTGTGTTCGGGACCGCCACTCCAATACTCGATATCGGTGGCGATGGACCGGATGGGATGCCGGTGCTGCTGGCGGTCAACGGCGCGGCGCGGGTGGGGACGACCCTGGTAGTCTCAGATCCGAGTGCCCAGGTAATCCGCTTCTTTGACGCCGAAGGGCGGCAGGTCCGCATGGTCGGCCGGCAGGGCAACGGGCCCGGCGAATTCCAGATGATCTCCTGGCTGGGCGCCTGTGGCGGCGACTCGATCTACGTGGTCGACATCAGGCAGGACCGCGTGACGGTGCTTGGCCCCGAGGGAGAGTTTGCCAGGCAGTTCACCCCCCTCAGCAACCGTGCGTTCCAGTGGGTCTGCTCCAGGCAGGGCGGGATGATTGGCATCATGGGTCCCCGGATCTTTCGCACCCCGGCCAACGGTTATGGACGGAGTCCACCCGATACTGCGGCAGTGGTACGGATCGGAGCGCGCGGCGATACCGCCACGGTGATCCCCGCCGTCCAGATCGGCGAGCAGCGATCGATGGGGCTGCTTACGCATGTGGCGCTCACCGAGGAGCGAATCTGGGTCGGCACCGGCGAAAGCGAATACCTGATCGGGCACTCGCTCGATGGCGCTCCACGGGAGTCCCTCGCAGTGGGGACGACCCGCCGGAAAATGACTCGACCGGAGTACGAGCGGGGGGTCGACCTGCTGCTGGCCACGATTCCCGGCAGCGACCCGCTGCGGCCGATGATGCTCGAATTCCCTATGCCGGAGTACTTCCCGCATTTCGGCAGCATCCACGCCGCTCCCGATGGCACGATCTGGATCGTGACCTCGATGATGACCGACTCGGTCACCACTCTCCGCGCCCTCGCACGTGACGGTCGTCGAATCGGTGATCTGCGGTTGCCGCATCAGGTCACCATCTACGAGGTCGGCAACGACTACTTCGTCGCGAGTCATGAAGCGGCGGATGGGCAGCCCCATGTGGTCGTCTATGCCGTTCGCTGGGGCCGGGACCCCTAATGATCTGCCCAGAATGCTCGAACGCCCGCGCTCCGCGCGGGGATTGATTGGGGTCTCGGTGCGCGGTAGGGGCGCCCTATAGGGCGCCCCTCCCGTGCGTTCCTCGGGATGTCCCCGATGTACCAGCTGGCGCGATCGCCCATGGGCCTGGCAGGCCCGGCCCCTACGTGATCGGACCTTCGCCGGTCCCCCTCGCCGTGTTTTGATCCGCCCCGCAGCATTTTGGTTGCCACCCCCGGGGCCCGCTTCCCACCTTGGGCGGGATGTCCCCTTGCCTCCCCCCTTCGGCCGAGCGTACCGTATGGGCATGCCTGCGACCCGGATGTGGACCCGCGACGAGGTGCTGGCGCTGCCCGACGACGGCCAGCGTTACGAGCTGGTCGATGGCGAGCTGCTGGTGAGCCCCAGCCCTCGGCGGACTCACCAGCGAGCCGTGCGCGACCTGTTCCTGCTACTTCACCACTATGTCGAGTTCAGCAAAATCGGCGAGGTCCTTTTCTCGCCGTCCGATCTGGACCTCCGTACTGGGCAGTTGGTGCAACCGGACCTTTTCGTCGTGGCTCAGCAGTCCATCGAGGCTTCCATGGAATGGGAGCACGTCGGCGTGCCCGCACTGGTGGTGGAAGTCCTCTCGCCATCCACCGCCGGTTACGATCGGATCAAGAAGCGACGGCTCTACCAGCGGGTCGGCGTGCCGACCTACTGGATCATGGATCTCGATGCCCGCCTGGTAGAGGTCTGGACGCCGGACAGCGACCGGCCGGTGATCGTGGACGGTGACTTGAGCTGGCAGCCGGAGAGCCAGGTGGAGCCATTGGTGATCCACCTACCTGAGTTTTTCCAGAAGGTGTGGCGGGAGGGGTAGGGGGGCGGCCGCGCGGACCTCAGCACTCCCGCCCGCTATCGTGCAGTCTCATTCTGTCTCTGGCGGCGGCGCGTCACC
>JAWXBA010000390.1:0-13626 GCA_034439775.1 Gemmatimonadota bacterium
CGCCACCCCCACCTCCACCGAAGCCACCACCGCCGGCACGCGGCAGTTCGATCACCACCGCTGCGCGGGGCCGGATCGCCATCTCAGGGGCAGTTGCCCCCGCCAGGTTCATGAGCGCGGCGGTGCCAGCGATGATGCTGCTGGTGGGCCGGGAGATCACGTGCGTGATCCCCACGACACGGGTAACGCCGATGTGCGCACTGTGCGGGTTGAACCCCCACAGCGCCATGGCATTGGGGTTCCAGCTGCCCACCTCGGTCTGGTCCATCGTTGAGGCCGCACCCTGTGAGATTTCGGCAAGGCCCATGGTCGTCCCGGCGTCCATCATGCCCGGATAGACCGAGAGCCCGTTGCCCTCAATGATCTGGGCACCCGCCGGGGCGGTTACCGTGGCGCCAACCGCCGCAATCCGGCCGTCGGCGATGACCACCGACCCACGGGGAATGACCGGTCCGCTGACCGGCACGATGCGGGCATTCTGGATGACGTAGGTGCCCCGGGCTCCGGGGAGCGGGTTGTGGCTGCCCAGCTGCGCCGCCAGCGGGCTGGCGGCGAGCGTGGCGGCCGCGCTGAGCGCGGCAAGGGATGAGGTCAGGCGGCGCATCAGCGGGTCTCCGGTGGCGTGGCGCCGGGCCGCTGGGGGCCGCGGCTGGGAGCCTGGTTCGGGGCGGCCTTTTCCAACTCGACACGCTCGGCAGCCATCGCCTCACGCATCCGCAGGTCGGCGGCGCGATCAAAATAGGCCACGCCGTCCACATAGGTGGTTTCGACGCGAGAATAGACGCTGAACGGGTGCGCAGTCCAGAGGGTGACGTCGGCATCCTTGCCGACCTCGAGCGACCCGGTACGGTCGCCCACGCCGAGCTGGCGGGCGCCATTGATGGTGATCAAGGCCATGGCCTCATCCTCCGTCAGATCGCCGTACCGCATCATCTTGGCGGCGTCGATGTTGAGGCGACGGATCCGCTCCTCGGAATCGGAGTTGATCGTGGTCAGCACCCCGGCGCGCACCGCGATAGCGGCGGCGTACGGGATGGCGTCGTACGCCTCGATCTTGTAACTCCAGCTGTCGGCAAAGAGCGAAAGGCCGGCCTGGTGCGCCGCGATTTCCGGCGCGATCTTGTAGCCCTCGAGCCCATGCTGCAGGGTGGCAATCTTGAATCCGAACTCCTTGGCCACTTCGAGCATCATCAGCATCTCGTCGCTGCGATACGAGTGCCCGTGGACCAGGCGCCTCCCCTCGAGGATCTCCACCAACGGCTCAAGCTCCAGGTCCCGGCGCGGCGCCACGAGATTGGCCTCCTTGCGTGCCACCCGGGCCCTGTAGTCGACCCACTCGGCCTGGTAGTCGCGGGCCCGGGTAAAGGCGTCGCGCAGCACCTCGGCTTGGCCCATGCGAGAGGTCGGGTACCGACGCGGTGGCGTCGGCTGGCCGGGAATCGTGAACGTATTCGAGTTCTTCCGGGTGACATTTTCGCCCAGGGCAAACTTGATTCCCGGGGGTGCGCCAGCCATCAACATTTCCGAGGCGGGGCGGCCCCATTTGAGTTTCACGGTGGCGCTCTGCCCGCCGATCGTGTTGGCGGAGCCGTGCAGGATGTTGATCAGGGTCACGCCGCCAGCCAGGGCGCGATAGATCCCCTGTGCTGTCGGATTGAGCACGTCCTGGATCCGGGTCATCGAGGTGACCGAGAGCGACCCCTCGTTGATGGCGTCGGCCATGAGGTGCGAGTGCGGGTCGATGACCCCGGGTGACACGAACTTGCCGGTGCCATCAACAATCGTGGCACCCGCCGGGGCGGTCAGGTTGCGCCCGATGGCGGCGATCTTTCCATCCCGCATCAGGAGATCGGTCTCGGTAAGGGTTCCGCGAGTCACCGTCAGGACAGTGGCATTGCGGATCAGAGTCGGTGGCGCGGATTGAGCGGCGGCCCCGGAGGCCAGTGCCGCGAGCGCCATCACGAGCCATGGTGTCTTGGTCATGAGATCCTCTATCGCTCGGTCGGGGTCAGTAGGAGGCGCCGCGGGTGCCGGCAAACCGGCCTCCGTCATGGCCAATAATGGACACCGCACCCTGGAAGAGCTCGCCCCGCCAGGTGCCGGTAAAGACCGCTTCTTCACTGGTCGAGTGCAGCGTCAGCAGCGCGGTGAATCGGAAGCTGCCGTCGGCCTGGATCTGGCCGTGGACAATCTCGCCCGATCCGAACCCTCCCTGGTAGAAGCCGACCAGGGACTCGCCCTCCTGGCGGAGGGCCAGGGTCACGAACTGGTTCTGGCCGTCCAGTTCCACCTCCAGCATCCAGGTCCCCGTGGCCCCTGGACGGCCCGCACCGGGGCCACCTGCTGCGGCGGACGGAGCCGGAACGTCGTACGCCTCCCCGTCCACAAACACCTGGGTCACTCGGGTGTCGGCGGCGAACAGGTCACCACGAGTCACCGTGAGGTTGGCGATCTTGCCTGGCTCCAGGGAGCCGACCCGGTCGGCCGCACCGAGGATCTCGGCAGATCCCAGCGTCATGGCACGAAGCGCGTGATCCGCGGACAGCCCCGCTTCAACGGCCCGGCGGGCATTGCCCAACCAATCCGCCCAGTTGCTGATGCCTCCGGACTGGAATGCCATCCGTACCCCAGCGGCCTGGAGCTTGGCAGGGACCGCCGGAGCCTCGGCACGCTGCCGCAGGAGCCGAATCGGATCGGGGTCGGCATCCGCGGCGGGGGCTGCGGTGCGCCGGGGAAAGTTGGTCGAGAACAGCACCGCGACGTTTTCAGCCTTGAGGCGGTCAGCCACCAGGTGCGCCTCGCTTCCCCCGGCGATGATCAACTGGAGATTGAACTCCTTGGCAATCGTCAGCGCCCGCTCAATCTCACGCTGGGAGTTGGCCGCCATGACCACCGGCTGCTGGCGGGCCAGCGCCGGGAGCAGTGCCTCCAGCGACGGATCCATATCAGGGCGACGCATCCCCCTGGGGTTCCGCGCATAGGCCGCCTGCAACTCGCGGTAGCGCTGGGCATCGAGGAACAGCTGGCGGATCGAGGTAATGACCCCCATCAATGAGCCGGGATAGCCCCCCCCGGAACCACTGAAGCCGATGTGCTGCGCCACCGGCGACTTGACCACCAGGCCGAACGGGTCTTCTCCGGCAAGATTGATCAGCGCCGATTGCCCCCGCATGACCCCGTTGCCGGGGGCGGTCAGCGCGGCGGTGATCCCAGCGCCCCGGGCCGATGCAAAGGCGTCCGGGTTGGGCTTGACCTGATCCACAGCCCGGTTCTCGGGTCGGATCCCGGACGGATAATTGGAATTGGACCCGCCAGCGGCCGCCGCGGCCTGGCCACCGCCGCCGAACCCGCCGCCACCACCGCCAGTCGGTGCCGGGAGCCCGAAGGTGCTGAACGCATCGATCAGGCCGGGGTAGACGGTGAGCCCGTTGCCATCAATGACCCGGGCATCGGCCGGTACGGCGACGCTCGTCCCGAGGGCGGCGATCAGGCCGTTCCGGATCACAATCGTGCCACGTTCGATGGCAGGGCCACTGACCGGCACGAGCCGGGCGTTAGTGATCGCGTAGGTGGAGGGGGTGGTGCGTTGTGCATGCAGCGGGGCGACACTCAGGACGCCGACCGCCGCCGCGCACGCCAGGCGCAGCGAGAAACCCATGGTGATCTCCCTGGAGGATCGGGGAATCGGACAAGGTACCCAAATTGCCAGGCGGCAGTTCAGGCCCAACAAATTGTTACGTACCGGCGCGCCCCGGCGTTGAGCCCGGGGCGCCGGCTTCCTATCGCTCGGCGATCGCCTCGATCTCCACCCGGACGCCCTTCGGCAGCCCGACCACCGCGACGGTGCTTCGGGCCGGCCGGTGTTCGCCGAAATGCCGGGCGTACACCTCATTCATGGCGGCAAAGTCGGCCATGTCCACCAGGAACACCGTGGTCTTGACCACCCGCGCCAGGTCGGTGCCTGCCGACGTGAGGATGGCGGCCAGGTTCTTCATGACCTGTTCGGTCTGCTCCGGTACCCCGCCCGGCACGATCTCCATCGAACTGGGATCGAGCGCCACCTGACCCGCGGTGTAGACCAGGTTACCGGAGATGGTGCCCTGGCTGTACGGGCCGATCGCTGCCGGCGCCGCCGGCGTGCTGACAAATTCCACGTTACCTCCTAGAAGAGTCCTTCGATCGTTCCATCCTCGAGCACCCGGATGGATTCGGCAGCCGGGGTCTTGGAGAGACCCGGCATCGTCATGATGTCTCCGGCCAGGGCCACCACGAATCCGGCACCCGCCGAGGCATAGACATCCCGGACCATGATCCGGAACCCGGAGGGCCGGCCCAGCCTGGTGGGGTCATCTGAAAACGAGTACTGGGTCTTGGCCATGCAAACCGGAGTCTCGGCCATCCCCATCGCCTCGCACTGCTTGATCGCCCGCTCCGCGGCGGCGGAGTAGTCCACCCCGTCCGCGCCGTAGATCTCCCGGGCGACGATCTCGATCTTTTCCTTGATCGGGAGGGTGGCGTCGTAGAGTGGCTTATAGGCGGACTTCCCCTCGTCGAGGACCGCCAGCAGTTCCCTGGCCACCGCTTCGCCACCTTCGCCACCCTTGGCCCAGACGTCGGACATGGCGGCACGGACGCCCCACCCCTTGGCGTGGGTCAGGATCGTATCGATCTCCTCCTGGCTGTCGGTGAGGAAACGATTCACGGCCACCACGACCGGCAGGCCAAATTTCTGGAGATTGCGCACGTGGGCCTCAAGATTGACCATGCCGCGCTCCAGCGCCGGCACGTCCGGGGCCGTCAGGGCGTCCTTCTTGACCCCACCATGCATCTTGAGGGCGCGGATGGTGGCCACGATGACGACCGCCTCGGGGTTCAGCCCTGCGGCGCGACACTTGATGTTGAGGAACTTCTCGGCGCCCAGGTCGGCGCCAAACCCGGCCTCGGTCATCACGATGTCGGCCAGCGAAAGGCCCAGCTTGGTGGCCACGATGGTGTTGCAGCCGTGGGCGATGTTGCCGAACGGTCCGCCGTGCACCAGCGCGGGGCCGCCCTCGAGGGTCTGCACCAGGTTGGGAAGGATGGCGTCCCTGAGCAGCAGGGTCATCGCACCGCTGGCCTTGAGCTGGCCAGCGGTCACCGGTTGCCGGTCCCGGGTCAGGCCGACGATGATCCGGCTGATCCGCGCCTCGAGATCCTGGAGGTCGCTGGCCAGGCAGAGGATCGCCATGATCTCGCTGCCGGGCACGATCACAAACCGGTCCTCGCGGGTCGGGCCGCCGTTCAGGCCACCCATGCCGACCACCATGCTGCGCAGCGCCCGGTCGTTCATGTCCATGGTACGCGGCCAGGTGATCCGCCGGCTGTCGATGCCGAGGGCGTTGCCATGATGGATGTGATTGTCGAGCATGGCGCTCAACAGGTTGTGCGCCGAGGTGATGGCGTGGAAATCCCCGGTAAAGTGCAGGTTGATCTCATCCATCGGGATCACCTGGGCATAGCCACCGCCCGCCGCCCCGCCCTTGACGCCGAACACCGGCCCCAGCGACGGCTCACGGATGCAGACGATGGCGTCCTTGCCCAGCCGGCGCAGCGCCTGGGTCAGGCCCACGGTCACGGTGCTCTTCCCCTCGCCGGCCGGCGTCGGCGATATCCCGCTGACGAGCACCAGCCGGCCCCTGGGTTTCCGGGCCTTGATGGCCGCGGCGCTGATCTTTGCCTTGTACTTGCCGTAGGCAATCAGGTCGTCGGGGCCGAGGCCAAGTTCGGCGGCCACGTCGGCAATGGGGCGAGGCTTGGCGGCCTGGGCAATGGCGATATCGGTCGGTACAGCGGTCACGTCGGCTCCGGGTTGAGAGTCAGGCGGGGTCCAAAGCAGCGGGCGGCGTTGGCCGCCGTGAGGGCAATGCAGGCCTCAGGGTCCAGCTCGAGCACCTGGGCCAACCGGAGCGCCACGTCCCGGACAAAGGCCGGTTCGTTGCGCTTGCCCCGGTGGGGCACCGGGGCCAGGTACGGCCCATCGGTCTCGATGAGGAGGCGATCGCGAGGGACGCGACGGATCAGCTCGTCGGCGGTCCAGGAACGGAAGGTGATCATCCCCGAGAACGAAACGTAATGGCCCAGCGCCAGTCCGGCTTCGAGCAGCACCGGCCCGCTGCTGAAACTGTGCAGGATGACCCGGACATCGGGATGGTTGTTCAGGATGGCCGCCACGTCGGCATCGGCCTCCCGGGCGTGGATGATCGCGGGTTTCCCGCAACGTCCCGCCACCCCGAGCTGCTCATCGAAGACGGCGCGCTGCACCTGGCGCGGCGAATGGTCGTAGTGGTAGTCCAGCCCCATCTCGCCGGCGGCTACCACCTCGGGGAACGACAGGGCTTGGTCCAGCCAGGCGGCCGAATCAGCGTCCCATCGCGAGGCGACATGCGGGTGCATCCCCGCGCTCGCGGACAACCCGGCGTGATTCCGGCAGATCGCCAGGGCGCGGGTGGCGGCCTCAGGATCCTCTCCCACCGTGAGGATGTGGCCCACCCCGGCGCTGCGGGCCCGGCCAATCACCCCGTCGAGGTCGGCCGCAAAGGCCGGGTCACCGAGGTGACAGTGGGAGTCCACCAGCACCGGCGGCTCAGGAGGCCGTCTGGGGCTTCCGCTTGACCACGGGCACGCCCTTGGCGTCAGCGCCGGGCCACTTGTTCTCGACCTCGAGCAGCACCGGCGAGGCGATGAAGATCGAGGAGAAGGTACCGACGACGACACCGAACAGCATCACCAGCGCAAACGGCCGGATCACTTCCCCGCCGATCACTGCCAGGGCAGTCAGGGTGCCCAGCGAGGTGCCACCGGTCAGGATCGTCCGCGGCAGGGTCTCGTTGATCGAGCGATTCAGGATCGCGACGAAGTCATCGCGCCGGGACTGGCGCAGGTTTTCGCGGATCCGGTCAAAGATGACGATGGTGTCATTGAGCGAATAGCCGAGCACCGACAGGATGCCAGCCACCACGAAGAGGCTGATCTCGAGCCGCATGATCCCGATGAACAGCAGCGTCGCGATCACGTCGTGCGCCGTCGCCGCCACTGCCGCCACGCCAAAGCGCCACTCGAACCGGTAGGCCAGGTACGCCAGGACCGCCAGGAACGAGAGCATGATGGCAAAGAACGCCTGGCTGCGGAGCTCGCCGCCCACCTTGGGGCCCACTGCTTCGGTGCGGACGACGTCGTAGCTCCCGGCCCCCAGCACCCCGTCCAGTGCCGCAGCGACCGCCGCACTGGTCACCTGGGTGTTGTCGGCGTCGGAACCCTCAACCGCCACCCGGGCCCGGATGACCAGTTCCTGGTCGTTGCCGAAGGTCTGGATCTCGGCCCCGGTGATCCCCTGGTCGGCCAGCCCGGTCCGCACCGCCCCGACATCGATCGGCGCCTGGCTGTGGATCTGCATCAAGGTGCCGCCGGTAAACTCGACGCTGTAGTTGAGTCCGCGCACCACGGTGATGACCAGCCCCAGCACCATGAAGATCGCGGTGCCGATGTAGGCCGGGCGGCGGCGCCCGATGAAATCGAACTTGGCGTTGACAAAGAATCGCATGGTCAGATACTCAGCGTCTGCATGGCCGGCTTGCGCTCGAGCCACACGAGGAAGAAGGTGCGAGTGACAAAGATGGCGGTGATCATGGAGGCCGCGATGCCGAGGACCAAGGTTACCGCGAAGCCCTGCACCGGTCCGGTACCGAACTGATACAGGAACAGGCCGGTAATGGCCGTGGTGACGTTGGAGTCGACGATGGCGCTCATGGCGTGCCGGAAGCCCTCATCCACCGAGAGCCGGACCGTCTTGCCCAGGGCCAGCTCCTCCCGGATCCGCTCGAAGATCAGCACGTTGGCATCGACCGCGATGCCGATCGACAGTACCAGGCCCGCCAGCCCGGGAAGGGTCAGGGTGGCATCGAGCGCCGCCAGACCGCCCAGCGAGAAGAGCATGTACAGGAAGAGCGCCAGCACGGCCAGCATCCCGGAGACGCGGTAGTACCCGATCATGATCGCGATGACGAACAGAGTCCCGACGATCGCGGCGATGACACCGGCCCGGATCGCGTCGGCGCCAAGGCTCGGCCCGACCTGGCGCTCCTCAACGATCCGGAGCGGCACCGGCAGCGCGCCGGCCTTGAGGGTCAGCGCCAGGTCCTGAGCCTCCTGCAGGCTTCGGTTGCCAAGCGTGATCTGCCCCCGGCGATCGATCCGACTCTGAATGACCGGCGGCCGGCCCTGGACCCGGTCATCGAGCAGGATCGCCATGAAGTCGCCGACGTGGCGCTGCGTCTCGGTCCCGAACCGGCGCCCGCCGGCCCGGTCCAGCTCGAAGACCACGATGGCCCCCTGGGTCATCGGGTCGAGCTGCGCGGTGGCATCGGTCAGCGCCGAGCCGGTGATGATCGGCCGGTCCTCGACCACATAGAGAAAACGGTAGGAATCCACGCCGACGCTGGTCGGGGCGTTGGCAAACTTGATCTCGTAGCCGCGCGGGATCAGCCGGGCCACTGCCGGGATCCGGAACAGCGAGGCGACCCGGACGAATGCCGTCTCCGGAATCATGTACTCGCCCGGGGCGCCGCCACCGGCAATACTGGCCGGCTGGATCAGCCCGCTGAGCACGCCACCGACCACCGGGGCGGTGGAGTCAACGGCCGCCGTGGTGTCGGCGCCGAGCAACTGCTGCACCGCAGAACTCGCCGACGGCTGGCTCCCCGCGGCGGCCGAGATCCCCAGTTGCTGCAGGGCGCGATCCATCGCCGGGATCGCGCGCTCCAGCGACCCCGTCTTGTCGGTGATCTTGAACTCCAGGAACGCCGCCTTCTGGACGATCGCCTTGGCCCGCGCTGGATCGCTGATCCCGGCCAATTCCACGACGATCCGGTGGGCACCCTGCTGCTGGACCAGCGGTTCGGCCACGCCAAATTCATTGGTCCGCTTCCGGATGACCGTCAGCGCCAGCTGGAGGTCGTTGGCCGGATCGGCCGACACCTTGACCGACTGATCGAGTTCCAGTCCCAGGTGCATCCCGCCCTGGAGGTCCAGGCCGAGCTTGAGGGGGATGCGCCTGATCTGCACGTCGGACATCGCCCCGTCGGGTCCGCGTTCGCGGATCGTGATGGTGCGGGGGAAGAGGTAGAAGACCGCCAGGGCGATCATTCCCGCGATGATGAGGAGCCGGTTTCTGATGCTCTTGGACATCGTCTCAGTCGAAGGTCGGGCGTGGGTTACACGCGGTTATGGTCCTTCGCGGCGGACGCCGCTGCCAGCGCCGTCCGGGCCGCCTGCCGGTCGCGCTCCACCTGTTCCTGGAGCGCCACCATCGAATCAAACTTGCGCACCTCCCGGAGTCGCTCCACCCAGGTGATCCTGAGCATCCGGTCATACAGGTCCCCTTCAAAGTCGAAGAGGTGGGCCTCCAGCAACCTGCGGCCATCGTCGAACGTGGGCCGGGGGCCCTGGTTGAGCATCCCCTCGGCAATGCCGCCACCCCATTCGACCCGCACGGCGTACACCCCATCCGGCGGCAGCTGCTTCCCCTCGGGTACCGACAGGTTGGCCGTCGGCACCCCGAGCTGGCGCCCCCGAGCCGCCCCGCGCACCACCACCCCACTCACCGCGTACGGGCGGCCCAGACAGCGGGCTGCCTCCGGCAGCTTGCCCGCTGCCACCAGCCGCCGGATCCGGGTGCTGGACACCGCCTCGCCGTCCAGCTCCATCGGCGGCACGACCTCCACCACGAACCCCTCGGCGCGGCCAACCTCCCGCAGCAGCGCTTCGCCACCCTCCCGATCCCGGCCGAAGTGGTGATCCGGGCCGATCACGAGGACACGGCATTGGCACCGATCCAGCACCACCCGGCGGACGAACTCGGCCGGAGTCCAGTGGGCCATTTCCCGGTTGAACTCCAGGAACACGGCATAGTCCAATCCGGACTGGGCCAGGAGCTCCTGCCGCTCACCGCCGGTGGTGAGCCGCAGGGGAGCCGCTTCCGGTCGGACCACGGCCGCTGGATGGGGCTCGAACGTGACGGCAATCCCGGCGCGGCGTTCGGCAGCCGCCCTCTGGACCACTGTGTCCAGAACCCTCCGATGGCCAAGGTGGATCCCGTCGAAAGAACCAACGGTGACCACCGAGCCGTGCTCAAGGACCGGAAGGGTCGATCTCATGCCCCCTCCAGCACCACCATGGGGTGCCAACCTTGCGGGGTTGATTCCCCCACCGCCACGAGCCGGTTCCCATCGAGAAGTCGGGCCCGCCCGGCGGTCTGGGCCCGCCGCACCAGACGACCATGCGAGACATCCCGGGCCTCGTCCGCCGTAAGGCTCACCTCGGGCAACTCCCGGAGCAGCTCCGCAGGGCCGATCAACGGCATCCCGGGCACCAGCTGGTCCAGCGTGACCGCGTCATCCACCCGCCACGACCCGATCGTTTCGCGCCGGAGGGCCGTCAGGTGACCGCCCAACCCCAACTCCGCCCCCAGGTCCCGCGCCAGCGAGCGGACGTAAGTTCCCGCACTGACGACCGTACGGAACTCCAGGAGGGGCGGTGTCCAATCCAGGCACCGGAACTCCCGAACGGTCACCGACACCGCCGCGGGAGACACCGGCCGGCCTTCCCTGGCCATCTGATAGCTCCGGGTGCCGTCGATCCGCTTGGCGGAATACGCCGGGGGCACCTGCATCTGTTCCCCGACCAGCCCTGCCATTGCCGCCTCGACGACTGCGCGCCCGGGCCACTGCTCCGGCTCCACGGTGGCCACGACAGTCCCCGTGGCGTCCTCGGTGTCGGTCGCCATGCCAAGCCGCGCGACGGCGTGATACCCCTTGTCCTGCCCCTCCAGGAACCGCGCCAGCCGGGTGACCGGACCGACCAGCACCAGCAGCAGCCCGGTCGCGAACGGATCCAGCGTTCCGGTGTGGCCGACAGCCCGGGTCTTGAGGACCCTGCGCACCCGGGCCACCACATCATGGGAGGTCAGTCCGGCGGGCTTGTCCACCAGGATGCCACCGATCAGTCTCCCGACTCCTCGCGCTGCAGCGACGCCAGCACCTCGTTGATGCGCGCGGCGTGCTCGCGGCCGCGATCGATCTCGAAATGCAGTTCCGGCACCACCCTGGTGCCCAACGCGCGCGCCACCTTGGTCCGGAAGAACCCGGCGGCACTTCGCAGTCCCTCCAGGGCGGTCTCGCTGGCCTCGCCCTCTCCCCCCGCCACAAACCGGATCTTGGCGTGGCCAAGATCGGCGGTGACGGTGACCTCGGTCAGGGTCACCATGCCGACCCGCGGATCCCGGATCTCCCGCACCAGGGCGTCGGCCAGCACGTGCCGGACGGTCTCGGCCACCTGATGAGGGCGATGCGAATTCGACTTCATCGGTACCGCCGCATCAGGAATCCGCAGCGGCGCTGTCGTCCAGCGTCCGCTTCACTTCTTCGGTGCGGAACGCCTCGATCTTATCGCCGACCTTGACGTCGTTGAAGTTCTCCACCCCGATGCCGCACTCGAGTCCGCTGCCGACTTCCTTCACGTCGTCCTTGAAGCGCTTGAGGCTGCTGATGTTGCCGGTGTACACCACCTTGCCGTCGCGAACCACGCGCACCTTGGCGGTGCGGACGATGTTGCCGCTGTTCACGCGGGAGCCGGCAATGGTGCCGACCTTGCTGACCTTGAACACCTCGAGGATTTCGGCCTCGCCGAGGATGATTTCCTTCTCCTCCGGCTTGAGCAATCCCTCGAGCGCCTGCCGGACATCCTCCACCGCCTCGTAGATGATCCGGTAGGTGCGCACATCCACCTGCTCCCGCTCGGCGGCGCCGCGGGCATTGGCATCCGGCCGGACATGGAAGCCGAGGACGATCGCCCCCGAGGCCTTGGCCAGCAGGATGTCGCTCTCGGTGATGGCGCCAACGCCGCGATGCACCACATCGACCCGGACCTCGCTGGTGGAAAGCTGGGCCAGTGCGTCGGCCAGCGCTTCCGCCGGACCACCCTGGTCGGCCTTGATGATGAGTCGCAGTGCGGTGACCTCGCCGTGCTTGAGCGCCCGGCTGAAGTCCTCGAGGGTGCCGCCCCGCTGGCTGCGGCGGTTCTGCGCCTCGCGCTCCAGCCGTTGCCGTTTCTGGGCGATGTCGCGGGCCTCGACGGCATCCGCCACCACCAGGAACGAGTCGCCAGCCGACGGCACCCCTTCGAAGCCCAGGATCTGGACCGGTTCCGAGGGCCCGACCGATTTCACATTCTTGCCGCGCTCATCAAACAAGGCCCGGACCCGGCCCGAATACTTGCCGCAGATGAAGTCCTCGCCCACCCGCAACGACCCCCTCTGGATCAGGATCGTGGCGAGCGGTCCCTTGCCCGGGTCCAGGGTGGCCTCGAGCACCGCGCCGGAGGCGGTGGCGTCCGGATTCGCCTTGAGGTCCAGGATCTCGGCCTGCAGCAACACCTGCTCAAGCAGCCCGTCGATGCCGGTGCCCTTCTTGGCGCTGATTTCGGCGTGCAGCACGTTGCCGCCGAAATCCTCCAGCACCACGCTGTGCTGCAGCAGATCCTGCTTGACCTTTGCCACATTGGCGGAGGGGAGGTCGACCTTGTTGATGGCGACGATCATCGGCACGCCGGCGTTCTTGGCATGGCTGATCGCTTCGACCGTCTGGGGCATGACCTGGTCATCGGCGGCAATGACCAGCACGACGATGTCGGTGACCTGGGCGCCGCGGGCACGCATGGCGGTGAACGCCTCGTGGCCCGGTGTGTCCAGGAAAGTGATGGTCTTGCCGCCGGCCACTTCGACGTGGTAGGCGCCGATGTGCTGGGTAATGCCGCCGGCCTCGCCGGCCACGATATTGGCCTTGCGGATATAGTCGAGCAGCGACGTCTTGCCGTGGTCGACGTGACCCATGATCGTAACGACCGGCGGACGGGGTTGCAGGTCCGCGGGATCGTCGCTGGGGACCGGTGCCTCAGCCTGATACTCGTCCTCGCGCACCGCCTCAAAGCCGAACTGCGACGCGATCAGCTCGATCTGGTCGAAGTCGAGACGCTGGTTTACGGTCACCATCAAGCCGAGTTCCTTGAAGGCAAACTGGACGATCTGGGTGGACGGAATCTTCATCGACTCGGCCAGTTCCGACACCGAGATGAACTCGTTGACCCGAATCCGGGTCTTTTCCAGGGCCGCCGCCTCGGCATCCCGGGAGGCCAGCAGGTCCCGATAGCTGGGCTCATCGGCGCGGCGGCGGCGACTGCTGCCACCCTTCATCCCCTGAAGGGTCTTGAGGATGTTCTGCTGGACCGCTTCCTGGTCCACGAAGCTCTTCTTGCCCTTCTTGCCGCGCTTCCTCCCGCCGCCCTTCTGGGCATCGGGGCCAAAGCTGCGAGCGGGAGGGCCGCCGGCCGCCGGTGGGGCGCCCGGCCGGGCCGGACCACCACTGCGGGGGGGGCCGCCTGGCCGCCCACTACTGCCACCACTCGTGCCACCACTCGTGCCACCACGGGAAGTCTGCCCACCCGGGTTGCTGCTGCTGAACACCGGTCGGGGACGCTGGCCGCCGCTTCCGGCCGCGGGACGCGGCACGCGGGGCGGGATGAACGGCTTGCGGGGAG
>JAWXBA010000391.1:0-10340 GCA_034439775.1 Gemmatimonadota bacterium
ATCCTCGATCTCACCGCCCCGCGGCCCCCCTGCCCCGCCGGCCACCCGATCAAGAATCACCTCCATCACTTCCCGGTAGTTCATCAGGAAGCTGTGCCCGGCGTTCAGGGTGACGAGATCGTCCCCATCCGTCAGCCGCACCTCAGAGAGTGAGACGATCCAGTCGTTGGGATCTTCCTGGAATGGGCTCCCCAGCCCAACTCGACCAGATACCCCCGCAATGATAGTCGTCGGCAGCGAGGGCTGCGGAATTGTCGCGAGCCGATCGGCGTCGGCCAGCAGTTGACCGGCATCTCCGGTGTAGATCCGATACAGGGGATTTCGCTGGAATCGCCGGGCCAGTCGGGGCGACTGGTTGGGTGTGGCCAGCATGAACAGGTGGTTGGGGCGCGGCAGTGAAGGATCCAACCGATCGATGGCGGCGCGAAGCAGCAGCCCGCCGAGCGAGTGCCCGACCACGATATACTCCCCACCCGTCGCAAGGGTCGTCAGCCGGGCGGTCAGGCGGGTGGCGATCGAGTCGAAAGACTGGATGGCTGGGACATATCCGAAACTGGATGTGAGCATGCCGGCCCGCCCAAGACGCTGGCCAAGGAGCACCATCGAGGCCGGGCTTCGCCCCATGCCGTGGACCAAGAGGGCTTTCACTTCAGCCGGCCAGCTCGGGGTAACCGATTGCCATGTCAAAAGATATGGCAGTGAGGTGGATCGGTCCATTGGCGGATCGGCAAGCCGTTTTCGACTCTCTTGACAAAAACCATTAACTCTTATATATTTGATATATCAATTATTTATTAATCAGTGTATCTGCTGACAAAACCTGTCCCCAAGGAGCCTCAAGATGACCACCTGGCAGATCGACCCCGCCCACACCAGCGTCGAGTTCGGCGTCAAGCACATGATGATCTCGACCGTCCGCGGCAGCTTCAAGAACGTCAGCGGCCGCGTCACCCCAGCCGAGCGCCCCTCGGTCGAGGTGACCATCCCGGTCCAGACGATCGACACCGGTGTTGACAAGCGAGACGACCACCTCCGTTCGGCCGATTTCTTCGACGTGGCAACCCACCCGGAGATGACGTTTACGGGTACCCTGGTCGAGGGAACCATCGAGAAGGGCGGCCTTCTGGCCGGCGACCTGACAATCCGGGGCACGACCAGGCCGGTGACGCTCGAGGTCGAGTCGAACGGCGAAATGAAGGATCCCTGGGGGAACACCAAGCTGGGCTTTGCCGCCACCGGCACGATCAATCGGACCGAGTTTGGACTGACCTGGAACCAGCTCCTCGAAGCCGGCGGCATCGCGGTCGGCGAGAAGGTCAAACTGACGATCGATGTGCAGCTGGTGAAGGAAGCGGCCGTCGCGGCCTGACAGGCAGCAATGGTGCAGGGGGCTGGCTTCACGGCTCCCGCATCAGTGGACTTGGCCCCGTGTGCGGTGACGGAAGGACTGTTGCCGCGGATTGCACGAATTACACGGATTGGTCGGATAGTGCCTTGCTGCGATCGAAGAGGAAGCGGCGGTAGACAAGGCTGGCTCCGCCGAAGTTGAACAATAGACCGGTAGAGAGCCCCGACGCCCGGAGGTAGTTGATGACCTGGGCATCCTCCATGGCCGCGACCCTGCGAACCGCCTTGATCTCGACAATCACTACACGGGCGCATACCAGATCAGCCCTGTACTTGGTCCGCAGCTGCATTCCCCGGTACCATACGGGGAACTCTACTTCGCGCGCGAATGGAGTGCCTTGGCGCTCAAACTCGAGGCAGAGCGCCTCCTGATAAACCGCCTCGAGGAACCCAGATCCAAGTTCGCGGTGTACCGCCATCGCCGCGCCGATTACCTCAAACGTGACCTTGCCGGAAGACCTCGATATCAGCGCCACACGGCCCCTTCCGTGCAATTCGTGTAACGTGGCAGTAGGCACTGCCTCGAACTACACTACGCTGACCGCCTTGAGAAGCCCAACCCGAACTGTGCGCCGAGTACCATTCCAACGCGAGAAGTTGGCGGCTCAGGCGCCGAGCAGTGCGTCCAGCCCCGCCAGGACAACTGCGGCCAGAATCGCGAATCGGACCCGCCGCCGCCTGCTCCACGGCGGATCCTCGCCGAGTATGACGGGCATCCAGTAGAACACCGGATAGATCGTGGCTGCGCGCCCGAGAAACACCGCGGCCACCGACGGCAACACCCACCGTACCGTCCACTCCACCGCAGCGCCGACGATTCCTGCGGCCGCCACGACGATCACGAACAGCCCCAGCCGGCGCCACCGGGAGAGCGGCACCGGAGCCGGCTCCATCAGCGGCAACACCCGGGCGTCAGTTCGCAATCCAGCGCTCGATCTTGGCACGCAGCATCGAGAGCGGTACCGAGCCATCCTCGAGAACCCGGTCGTGGAACGCCTTGATATCGAACCCGCTGCCCTGCGCTGCCTCTGCCAGCGCCCGTAGCCGCCGGATCTCGAGGTTGCCGAGCATGTAAGCGGTGGCCTGCGCCGGCACCGCGATGTAGCGGTCCACCTCGGCGGTCACGCTCTGGCGCGACTCCGCGGTGTTGTCGAGCATGTACTGGATGGCCTGCTCGCGGGTCCAGCCGAGGCCGTGCATGCCGGCATCGACCACCAGGCGGGCGGCACGGAGCGCCTCGTTGGAGAGCAGCCCCATGCGGTCCACATCGCCGGAGTAGAGCCCCATCTCATCGGCCAGCCGCTCGGTGTAGAGCGCCCACCCCTCGCCAAACCCGGACAGGAAGATGTATCGCGACACCGGGTGGAGCGAGGTCCGCTCGAGGGCCAGCGCGCTCTGCAGGTGGTGCCCCGGCAGGGCCTCGTGGAACGCCGTGGCTTCCACACCGGCCCGGGGAGTCGTCTCCGCTCCGCGCAGGTTCAGCGAATAGGTGCCTGGTCGGCTGCCGTCCTCGGCGGGGTTGGTGTAGAAGGCGCCGGGCGCGCTTGCCTCGGAGAACGCCGGCACCGGCTGGACAATCACGTCGGACTTCGGCAACAGTCCGAACCACTGCGGCACTGCGGCCTTGGCTCGAGCCACGGCGTCGCGTGCCGTCTGGAGCAGCGCTTCCCGGCTGCCCATCTGGTACGGCGGCTCATTGCGCAATCGCCCCAGGGCGCTCGCCACGTCGGTGGTGCCGAAGAGCCGCTGGGCAATCGCCTCCATTTCAGCACGAATGATGGCCATCTGGTCGAGCCCGACCTGATGCACCTCCTGCGCCGACATGTCGACCGTGGCGTGATACTTTACCGCCGCCGCGTAGCAGGCATCGCCCTTGGGATTGGCAGATACGCCGATCGCGGTCCGCGCCAGCGGCAGGTACTCATCGCGCAGGTAGTCCCGATAGGCGGTGATGGCGGGCCGGATGGCGTCGAGTTCCACCGCTTCCATCCGGGACCGGAATTCCGGGACATCCGCTTTGGCCATCACCACGAACGGCGACTCCGCCACCGGTGCGGCGAGAAGGGCATCGGCCATCCGGATCACCGCTTCGACATTGTGCCGCGGCATGGTAAAGCCCAGCCGCGCGCCCTCGCGCAAGTTGGCAATTTCCTGGGCAAAGTACCGCGGCGTGTCGGCATATCGCTGCGCGGCGGCCTCCCGCTGTTCGGGGGTGGCCACCGGCTGGATCTCGGCGAGCGAGGCGAGCACGCTGAGCGGCCCGGTCCAGGTGGGGCTCACGTTCCAGAGTTCCATCCGGCAGACCCGCCAGTCGATCGCATTCCGGAGCACCGTATCGAGGAAGCCCCGGGTTACCCACGCGGCGGAGGTGTCGGGAAGCGTGGAGGTATCCACGGCTTCGAGGGCAACCAGGAGGGAGTCCTCGATGCCATGCCAGTGGGCGTAGGCCGCCGGGGACACATCCATCAGCCGGTCGTAGGGAGCGGACGCCACGCCAGTGACACTGGCGTCGTGGGGAAACGCCTGGACCCACTCGGCCACGTAGCGATCGGCAATGCTGTTGATCTGCGCGGCCGCGTCCGACGACGGCTCGGCGGGCCCACAGGCTGCGGCAAGGATGAGGACTGCGGCGGCAACGGATCGGCTCATTTCAGGTTCTCGCTTGCGGCTTGAGTGCGGAGGACGGCATCAGAGTAATGACTCACGCGGAGGCGCGGAGGCGCAGAGTGTTCGTATCGTCGAGCACGCTCTTCGGTACGGCCTGGTTCCGCGGTTTGTTTGTGAACAGCTTGACCCAGGCTGGTTTGAGGCGCTGCCAGGAGTGAGTCGAACGGGGCCCGGCGGGCGGGAGGCCGGGGTAAATGAAGTTCACCCAAGAACCTCGGGGCTTTCCCGGTGGCCGGAGGTCGGCATGGCGCTGGAACCCTCTGCGCCTCCGCAGCTCCGCGTGACACCCGCTGTTCTCCGCGTCTCTCAGTACCACTCCGCGCCTCCGCGTGAGCCTCCTCACAGCCGAACCCGATCAGGGGGTCACAGGCGCGCGGAGCACCAGGCTCTCAATGAAGAACTCCATCATCCGCTCCTGGTTGATTCCCGAGTGACCGCGATCGGGGCCGACCTGCACCTCGAAGCTCTTGCGGGCATCCTGCAGCGCCTTGATGAACGCCATCTGGTTGTTGGGGTGGACGTTGTCGTCGGCGGAGCCGTAGTAGATCATCAGCCGGCCGGTGAGCCCCGAGACGAACTTGGACATGTCGCCCTTGTCGTAGCCGTCGGGATTCTCCTGCGGCGTGCGCATGTAGCGCTCGGTGTAGATCGTGTCGTACTGGCGCCAGTCCACCACCGCCGCGGAGCTGGCCGCAGCCTGGAACACATCCCCGTGGCGGAGGAGCGCCATGCCGGAGGCAGTGCCGCCGTAGCTGGTTCCGAAGATCCCGACCCGGTTGCCGTCGACGTACGGCCGCATCCGCAGCGCCTTGATCCCGGCGGCCTGGTCGTCGGTTTCCACCTGGCTCAACTTGAGATAGATCTGGTCCAGGAACCGCCGGCCGCGGCCAGCCGCGCTGCGGGAATCCATCGTCACCACCAGGAAGCCGAACTCGGTGAGCTGGTTGGGGAGAGTAAAGGTCTCCCGGGCGCCATTGGTGGCCGGCCCAGCGTAGACCGAGACCAGAACGGGGTAACGGCGGGACGGGTCAAAGTTGGACGGGAAGTGCACCATGCCGTGCAAGTCGGTGGTACCGTCTGCTGCCTTGAACGTGAACAGCTCCACCCGCTTGAGGCCCAGCGAGTCGTACTTGACCATGTTCGTCTCGGCAAGGGTGGCCACGGCCTTGCCAGTGGCGTCGAGCAGCCGAGTGACCGGAGCGTCCTTGTGAGTCTGCGCCACGTCCACGACGAACCGGCCGTCGGGTGACACTGAGGCGGTGTGGTGCTTCGTCGGATCGGTCAGGCGCACATCGTTGCGGCCGTCGAGGCCGACGCGGTGGAGCTGCATCTTCATGTGGTTGTCGCCGCTGCGGACCAGGTACCACAGGGTGTTGGCGCGTTCATCGACGCGGACAATGCCTCCGACCTCGAACGGGTAATTGGTCAGCGTGGCGAGCAGCTTGCCGGAGAGGTCGTAGAGGTAGTAGTTCCGGAAGCCGGTCCGCTCCGAGGCCCAGATGAACCGCTTGCCGTCGGCCAGGAACTGGCGGGTGGGGGAGTTCTCCAGCCAGCCGGTGGGCCACTCCTCGCGCACCACGGTGCGACAGGCGCCGGTGGACGGGGCGCAGGCTGCCAGCTCCATGACGTTCTGGTGCCGGTTGGTGCGGTTGATCAGCAGTTCGGTGCCGTCGGGGCTCCAGGTGACGCCGTAGACGTAGTGTCCCACGGTGGCATCGACGAACGGCTCGCCACTGCGGATGTCCAGCTTGGTGGGGCGGCCGGTGGCGACGTCGTGAACGAAGATCTCGACCCCCGGATTCGGGAAGCCGGCCTTGGGGTACGCCTCGGTGTAGATGGAGCTGTAAAGCTTGGTCTGGTCGAGCTGGAGGAGATAGTCGGGCACCCCGGTCTCGTCCATCCGGTAGTACGCCAGCTTCTTGCTGTCCGGCGACCACCACATCGCGGTGCTCTGATTCAACTCCTCGCCGTAGACCCAGCTGGCCGATCCGTTCTTGATCCGCTTGTCCACCGAGCCATCGGTGGTGAGCTGGCGCTCGTTGCTGCCATCGGCGTTGCTGAGCCAGAGGTTGCGGTCCTTGTACGAGGCCTTGAGCGTGCTATCGGGCGAGGTGGTCGATTCAAACTGGCGCCCTCGACCGGGGCCCCCGCCGACCCCACCACCCGCTCGCGCGGCGGGCGCGCTGATCTCCGTCGCGGCACGGCGACCCACGTCGTAGCGGAAGCGCTTGCCGCCCTGGGCGTACTCGAAGCTCCGTCCGTCATCAGCCCAGGTGACGGTCAGGGCCCCGGAGACGATGGAGGAGGTGATCTGGGGGGAGACCCGCTTCCACTGGTCGTAGCCCGGCATCTCGGGGAGCCGGCTCTGGGCGGCGAGCGGCGCGGCGACGAGCAGGAGAAGGCCGGCGAGGTGTGGTCGGCGGGGCATGGACAGCTCGGGAATGGGGAACGGGGAATCGGGAACAGGGGATGATAGCCGGGAATCTGGGGGGTGGGGAGAGGGTGCCGAGTCCGGGAACTCTCAGCCATTGACCAGAAATGTTACTTTTATTATAGTGTTACTATAGTACCATAACTCGGATTCCCCGTTCTGGAGCAGCAAATGCCCGTCTTGACCAGCAGAACTCGATCGCAAGGAGCTTCCGTGATTACGACCCTGCCTGCCGAAGTCGCCCGGCGGCTTGGCCTGGAGCCCGGTCAGCTGCTGCACTGGATCGAGGACGGAGCCGGGGGCTTTCGAGTGGTGCCAGCCAGCGACGATGTGGCGCTGGCGCTCGAGGCGCACGAGTCGATCATGCGCCGCTACGACGGCGTGTTCCGGAAGCTGGCACAGTGAGCCCGAGGGCGCTCCCCGAGGAGCCGAACTGGCTCTCCGAGCACGCCCTCCTGGCGATCCACTCGCAGCAGGTGGAGCGGTATGGTGGCCTGCATGGCGTCCTGGACAACAATGTGATCCTGTCGGCACTGGCCCGTCCGGCCAATCGGTGGGCGTACGATGAGGCGGCTGACTGGGCCGACCTGGCGTCCGCCTACCTGGTTGGCTTTGCACGTACACAGGGCTTCAACGATGGCAACAAGCGAACGGCGCTGGCCTGTGCGCTTGTCTTCCTTGCCATCAATGGCATGGAGCCCGAAATCCCCGCTGAGGAGGTGTACGCGTTGACGATGGCAGTGGCAAACGGTCAGGCCGATGATGCGGTGGTGTCAGCGTCGCTGCGGCGTTACCTGATGGGGTAGCAGGTGAAGACGAGGAACCCGGACTGCCCTTCGAGTCCGGCATCAGGTCAACCGCGAAAACCGTCGACTCGACCGCGGCACCTCCACACCGTATGCCACCCACGTCAGCAGGCCACTCAGCAGGATGACCGGGATCACCCCGGGCGAAAGCGCCATCGGGGCGGGCACCACAGCCCCCTCGATGGTGGTGGCGGCGGCACCGACAACCAGGAAGCCCAGTGCCAGCCACTGGTAGAGCCGGAGTCCAGCCACGGTGGCGGTCTGCGGCTCCCCGCGGAAATGTTCCTCCAGGAAGCGTCCAATTCCCGACAGGATGAAGTACACCCCCACGATAAACGCCGGGCTCACCTCGGCAAACCAGAGCCGCACCAGGATGGCTCCGACCAGCAGCATCCAGCCCAGCGAATAGAGCGGTGTCGGGTGCAGCGGAATTCCTCCGAGCCCAGCCAGTCGCACCACGCGCGACTGCGGATGATGGTATCGAATGCCCACCGACTCAGGTGCCTCGCGGCCATGACAACATCCCTGCACCAGACAGCGCACCCGGCCGATTGCCTGGGCAAAGGCGGCGCCGACACCGAATCCAGCCAGGACCAGCCATCCACTGCCTCGGGTCAGCTCGAGCACGATGGCAACCCCGACCGCACCGAACGCCCCTCCGAAGTACCCGTAAGGCCGCAGCAGTTGCGGTGACCCCTCAACGAGCTGGGCCCAGAGCGCAGCCGCCATGATCGCAGCCGCCATCATGGCGAGCATCTCACCCAGATGGGCCGGCCCCACCAGCCAGAGTGACACCGCGAGCCCCACCATGGCGCAGAGCCCGGCCCACGCCCCGTGGCTCAACACTCGGATCGGCCCGACTTCCCACTCCCGCCACGAATTGGCGAGCCGCTCGGTGACACCACGAGTCCCCGCCCAAAGTGACGCTCGCCGTTGCACCATCAGAACGAGGAGCACGCCCGCAACCAGGTCGAGCACTGCATGCATCCCGGTGGTGACGCAGCTGACGGCGATGGCTGCGACGAAGACACCATGCAGGAGACGAGCCCGGGGCCACCGTGCCCGGTAGAGCGGCGCCGCGAGCATCGTCCAGACCAGATGAAACGCGGGGAACGCGGTGATCGGACTGTCGCTCAGGCGTTCCCACCGCATCAGTGCCTGCCAGATACCTTCGCCCGACACCGGCTTGGCTGGTGCGACCACAGGAATGAGCAGGTAACAGGTGATGGCGATCCCAGTCGCCAGCAACCCACCAACGGCAAACCGTCGTAGTGCTGCCCGGCTCGGCGCGACGAACGGCGCCAGCACCACGAACGGATAGGTGCCGAGGTACAGGAGCTCCGTCCATGGCCAGACCGGCCACTGCGCTTCACCCGGCAGGTAGGCTGATGGCGCCCAGGCAGGCGCACCCAGCTTCTCGACAGCCAGGTAGAGGATGAGCCATGGGATGAAGGAGATGACCACGGTGGCCCAGCGGTCGCGCGGCGTAGGAGGAGCATCGGTAGCGTCGGGCAGGCGGAGCAACGGCTCGGGGAGGGAGCCAAACTGCGCCACCGTTCGCGAGCGCTCAAAGCCGAAGACCCACGCCGCCACCGAGAGGGCCAGGATGGGGGTCACGATCCACAGACCGGCGGGAGACCCGGCAAGAATGGCTACTCCGGCGGCGAGCATCACGGCGCCGAAGTAGATCGGATCCCGCACCAATCGGTAGCTTCCCCGTGCAACGAGTCGCTCCGGGGGAAACGCGCTCATCGGGAGCCCGCGGCCGTGGACCCAGAGATCACTCATGGCGGCGAGCATGAGGAGCGCCCCACCAAGCGCCAGAGCAGCACCCCACAGCGGTCCTCCAACCATCGGAAGCGATACCACCGCGTCAAGCCGCGTGGCCCACCAGGCGAGTGCCAGCGGCAGGACCAGCACAAAGAGGGCGGCATAACCGATTCGGCGAAGCAGACCGGCCGGGCTCATCCCAGCACCACATATTCGGAGAGGGATCGACCGGGCACGGGGGGCTGCCCATCTCGAGTCAGGAGGCCGTGACCCAGCCAGCGAGTCTCCCTCAGGGCAAGAATCGACTTCGGCATGAGCGGAGTCAGTCCCGGAATGCCGCGGATCAGGTCGGCCAGCACTCGGGAACGAAGTGGTTGGCGATCGCTCACCACGAGCCGTGATCCCTCGGCCACCACCGAGTCGTCCGTCACGGCGGGAGCGACCAGATCGCGCCCGTTGAGCACTGCCCAGCTCCGCGGCGCCGGGCCCTGCCAGTCGATCCAGACCATCGAGTGGCTGGCGTCGGCGGCGATCCACCGCCCCCAGCGCAGCTCGTGCAAAGGCAAGCGCCAGGGCGGCACGGTGAAGTGAATGCACTCGGCGTAGCCAAGCCCCTCGGAGGTGGGGCCGGACTCGGAACGGAGCGTCGCGCGGGCGGCGGGCGCCTCGCAGCACCACTCCACCGAGCCGTGCTCATCATGAAACAGGGTGCGTGAGAAGGGGTCGGCTTCTGGTCGATAGTCGAGCGCAACGCCGAGCGCAGGTGCCTGCCAGGTCAGCTGACCATCGTGCCATGCGGGTGGATCGACCCTGGACAGGCTGGACGATGCGCGGAGCAGGCCGCTGGAACCGGTGCGTCCGATACTGTGCCATTGCACCGGGAGTCCGCGCCACTTGAGCCGAGTCCAGTAGGCGATCCACGTGTCGCCGGCGGGGGTGACCCCGTCGAGGTACCACTTGGTGAATGCGAACGCGTTGGTAGGAGCCATGGGACGTGGACTCCGGATCAGGGCCGACATGAATCTCCGGCCCAGGATCACCCGCTGCAGTCAAGCGCGGGTCAAGACGGTCCCGTGGCCGCCGGTAATCGAACCGCAATGCCTCCCCGTCCAGGGTCTCTCGAAAATGCCACGGCGCGTAGAGGCCTTCGAGCATCGCCACCAATTCCCCGTCGTGGGTGGCGACGATGACGGCGTGCGGATTGCCGGAGGATCGTGGCGCGAGCAACCCCCGAAGCACCGCCTCACCGGCGGCGAGTC
>JAWXBA010000392.1:0-2913 GCA_034439775.1 Gemmatimonadota bacterium
CTGGAACTGGTGGCCGGGGGGGCGGCGGGGTACGGGCGCCCACTAACGGTGCCCTATAGGGCGCCCTTACATCGGGCGTCCGTCGTGATCATCCCCCGTTATCGTTTCGCATCCAACCAATTGTCCCCGATCCCCACCTCCACCACCAGCGGCACCGACAATTCCGCCGCGCCCTCCATGTAGCGCTTCACCAGGGCCCCCACCGCCTCGGCCTGACCGGCCGGGGCTTCCAGCACCAGTTCGTCGTGCACCTGCAGCAGCAGCTTGGCGGCGGGGTACTCCTGCCGCAGCGCACGATGGATCCGGATCATCGCTACCTTGATCAGGTCGGCGGCTGAGCCCTGCAACGGGGCGTTCTGGGCCACCCGTTCCCCGAACGACCGGATGTTGAAATTTTTGTCGCGGGCCTCCGGGATGTAGCGCCGCCGGTGAAAGAGCGTCTCGACATACCCTTGATCCTTGGCCAGCTGCACCTGGTTGTCCAGAAAGGCCCGCACCCCGGCAAACCGCTCGAAGTAGGCGCCAATGAACGCCTTGGCCTCGTCCTGCGTAATGCCGAGCTGTTTGGACAGCGCAAAGGGACCCTGACCGTAGATCGTGCCGAAGTTGATTGTCTTGGCCCGCGAGCGCATCTCGCCACTCACCGCTCCCAGCTCCACCCCGAAGATCAGTGCCGCCGTCTGTCGATGGATGTCCTCGCCGGCGCGGAACGCCGAAACGAATGCCGGGTCGCCGGAGAGGTGGGCCATCAGGCGCAGCTCAATCTGGGAGTAGTCGGCCACCACGAACCGGTTGCCCTTGGCGGGC
This sequence comes from Gemmatimonadota bacterium, assembly GCA_034439775.1. Lineage (GTDB taxonomy): Bacteria > Gemmatimonadota > Gemmatimonadetes > Gemmatimonadales > GWC2-71-9 > JAWXBA01. The sequence continues at coordinate 808 of JAWXBA010000392.1, forward strand.
ACGAACCCGGCGCGGATTGCTTCGCCGCGGGCGGTGCGGACCGGGATGTTCTGGAGGTTCGGGTCGGTGGAGGAGAGCCGTCCGGTGGCGGCGCCGGTCTGATTGAAGCTGGTGTGGATCCGCCCGGTGGTCGGGTGGACTTTGGATGGCAGCACGTCCACATAGGTGGATCGCAACTTCTGCAGCTCGCGATACTCCAGCAGCAGCGCCGGCACCTCGAGACCCAGTGCAGCCAGTTGCTCCAGCACATCGGCATCGGTGGACGGGCCGGTCTTGGTCTTCTTGATCACCGGCATGCCGAGCTTTTCGAACAGGATGACGCCGAGCTGCCTGGGGGAGTTCAGGTTGAAGGAATCGCCAGCGGCGCGGAAGATTGCGCGCTCCAGCCGGTCCAGGTCGCCGGCCAGTTCCTGCGACAACTTGGTAAAGAGCGGCCGGTCGATCGCGATCCCGGTCCACTCCATGTCCACCAGCACCTCCACCAGCGGCAACTCCACGTTGGCCACCAGCGGCTCGAGCAGGGCGGCGGCCAAGATTGGCTGGAGCACCTCGCGCAGCGCCAGCACCGTGGCGCTGTCAGCGCCACAATAGTTGGCCGCCAGAGTCACCGGCACTTCCGCAAAGGGAATTTCCGCCTTCCCCTTCCCCGCCACATCGCTGTAGCTCTGCATCGGCCGGCCCAGCAGGTCCAGGCTCAGGTTGTCGATGCCGTGGGAGCGGCGGCCCGGATCGGCCACGAAGCTGGCCAGCATCGAGTCGTACGCCACCCCGGCCAGCTCCACCCCGGCCCGGCGGAGCACCTGCCAATCGTACTTGATGTTGTGGCCGCCCTTGGGCACAGTGGCGTCGGTCAGCAGCGCCACCAGCGGCGCGCAGGCAGGGTCCAGAATCGGCGGCAGGTTGGTGACCGGCGCCGGGGCGGCGAGCTCGCCGGCCGGGGCGCGGTGTCCGAACGGCAGGTACCACACCTCGGTGGGACTGGCGGCGAGAGAGAGCCCGATCAAGTCGGCGCTGTGCGGGTCGAGCGACGAAGTCTCGGTATCGACCGCCACCAGCTCCGCCTGCCGCAGCCGTTCAATCAAGGCGGGAAGCTCGGCGGCATCCGCGATGACCGGGACTTGAACCGCAGGGGTGGCCAGTGCGGCGGAGGCGGGCGGCGGGGCACCAGCAACGCCCTGCTCAGCGGCGTCCAGCGAGCCACCGGCCTGCTCCACCAGCTTCTTGGCCAGGGCATGGAATTCGAGTCGGCCCAGGATCTCGATCAGCGCCGCCTGGTCGGGCTGGCGCACGATCGCCTCCGCCAGATCCAGTTCCACGGGCACGTCGAGCTGGATCGTCACCAGCTCCTGCGACAACCGCGCTTCGGCCTGGTAGGTCTGCAGCGCCTCGCGGGAGCGCTTGGCCTTGACGTCGGCCGCGTTGGCCAGGATTGCTTCGAGAGTGTCGTACTCCTCCAGCAACTGTACGGCGCCCTTGGGGCCGATGCCGCGCACGCCGGGGACGTTGTCGGAGCTGTCGCCAACCAGGGCCAGGTAGTCGATCACCTGGCGGGGCGGCACGCCGAGCCGTTCGGCGGCGTTGGATTCATCGACCCACTGCTCGTCGACGCCGGCGGGGCCGCCCCGCCCGGGGTTGAGCAGCACCACGCCCTTGCTGATCAGCTGGTAGAAGTCCTTGTCGCCGGAAACGATCACCGCCAACCGGCCGGCGGCTTCTTCGCGCCGGGCCAGGGTACCGATCACGTCGTCGGCCTCGTAGCCCTCCACCGCCACCACCGGCACCCGGAAGGCGCGCAACAGTGCCTCGATCTGTTCCACCGCAGTGTTGAAGTCGGCCTGGAGTTCGGCGTCGAGCTTTTCGCGGGTGCTCTTGTATTCGGGGTACTTGGCGGTGCGGAACGAATCGCCGGCGTCCTGGACCCAGACCAGGTGGTCGGGTTGGTACTTGGCCAGCAGGCGGAGCAGGAAGTTGACCACACCCCAGGCGGCGGAGGTGTTCTCACCGCGACTGGTCCGGAGCGGTCGGGCAATCAGCGCAAAGAACGCCCGGTAGATCAGGGCGTAGCCGTCGATCAGGAATGTCTGGGACGGGGTGTGGGGCATGGGC
>JAWXBA010000393.1:0-4077 GCA_034439775.1 Gemmatimonadota bacterium
GGGCCACCATCAACACCTGGCCGCTGTCGGCGTCCTGGGTCACGACGGTGACCATGCCGCCGCCCTTGGCAAAGTCGAGCTGGTCCAGGTCGCTGGCAATGGTCAGCACGGCAGGTCCTGAGCGGGAGCGGCTTCACTCGTTCGGACCGGCAGGCCTGCTCCGGTCATGGCATCCTTGATCTGCCCGACCGCAACCACGCGGTCGTGGAGGATCCCTGCCACCAATGCCGCGTCGGCTCCGGTGTCGCGGAGGACTTCGGCCACATCCGCGGCGCTACCTGCACCGCCCGAGGCGATGACCGGAATGTCCACCGCAGACGCCACCGCGCGGGTCAGCTCCAGGTCGTAGCCATTGCGGGAACCGTCGCGGTCAATGCTGGTCAGCACGATTTCGCCGGCGCCCAGCCGGGCACACTCCACCGCCCACTGCACCGCGTCCAGTCCAGTCGGTGTCCTGCCGCCCCCGGTCCAGACCTTCCATCCGCTGACGTCGCGACGGGCATCTATGCTGGCCACCACGCATTGCGCCCCGTACCGATCGGCGCCGGCGGTCAGCAGCGCGGGGGTGGCCAAGGCGGCGGAGTTGATCGCCACCTTGTCGGCGCCGGCCCGCAGCGCCGCCTGGATGTCGGCCACCGACCGGATTCCTCCACCGATGGTCAGGGGAATGAAGAGCCGACTGGCGGTCTCCTCCGCGAGCGCCAGCAGGGTGGCGCGTTCCTCGGGCCCGGCGCCAATGTCCAGGAAGACAATCTCGTCGGCCCCCTCCGCCTCGTAGCGCGCCGCCAGTTCGGCGGGATTGCCGACCTCCCGGAGTGACTCGAACTGAGTCCCCTTCACGACCCTGCCGCCGAGGACATCGAGGCAGACCACCAGTCGGCTGGTCAGCACTATTGGATCTCCAGCGTGACGTTGCCCTTGGTGCTGAACACCCCATCGCCGCCGGTGGCGGCAAAGGCCTGCCGGAGCGCCAGCCCCAGCGCCTTGAACGCGGCCTCGACGACATGGTGCCGATCGGTGCCGCGGAGCACCCGGATGTGCAGCGTTGTCCGGGCAGCGCCGGAGAGCGACCGCATGAAGTGATCGTAGATCGTGCTCGGCAGCGGCCCACGATACCACGGGCGCCCGCCGGCATCGATCACCACCTGCACCAGGGCGTCGTCCATCGGAATGGTTCGTTCGCCATAACGCGCGGCGGTGGCTGGCAGCGCGGCCCGAAGCGCCTCGCCAAGGGCCAGCGCTACGTCCTCGATGATGTGGTGGCGAAGATCGCCGGTGGCCTCGATGGTGAGGTCCAGGCCGGCGTACCGGGCCAGCGCCTCGAGCATGTGGTCCAGAAAGGGCACCGTGGTGCTGATGGCGGCGGTGCCGTTCCCCGGGGCCAGCTCGATCCGGATCCGGGTTTCCCTGGTTTCGCGCAGTACGGTGGTCATGCGGCAAACTCCCTTGCCACGGCGGCGGGGTCTACCGCGCCGGTGTAGAGGGCCATTCCCAGGACGGCGCTGGCGGCGCCGGCACCCTGGAGAGCCCGAATGTCCTCGATGGAGGCGATGCCTCCCGAGGCAATGAGCGGAACCGATGCGGCGCTGACGCAGTCCCGGATCAGCGGGAGGTCGGGGCCAGCCAGGCGGCCCTCCTGGTGCACCGCGGTGACGAGGACGCCGGCCAGCGGCACCATTTCCAGGAGGATCAGGTACGGCGCGACCTCGATGCCTCCTGCGATGGTCCAGCCTCGGGTCACGATCTCGCGACCGCGCACGTCGGCAGCCACGATCAAGCGACGGGGGAACTGTGCCGCCATCGCCTCGAGCCACTCCGGATCCTCGATGGCGCGGGTACCCACCACGACTCGACTTGCTCCCGCCTCCAGGAGCGCGTCGATCTGGTCTCCGGTACGAACCCCGCCGCCGACGCTCACCTCAAGTCCCGGCAGTGCCAGAATCCGTGCGATCAGGCCGACGTTGTCGCCCTGGCCAAGGGCAGCGTCCAGGTCCACCACGTGGAGGGTCGAGAAACCGATCTCACCCCAGTGTCGGGCCACCGCCACGGGATCGTCGAGCCGGACTCGTTCTTCGGCGTAGGATCCGCCGACCAACTGGACGCAGCAGCCTTCGCGAAGGTCCACTGCGGGAATTGCCTTCATCGCGCTACCTCCGAGGTGACCCAGGCGCGGAGAAATGCCAGGCCCGGTGCCGAGCTCTTTTCCGGGTGAAACTGGACGCCGAGCGTGTTGCCGCACCTGACCGCCGCGGGGAACCGGTCGGATTCGTGGCTGCTCCACGCCACCACGGCGTCGGGATCGGTTGGTTGGGCGACGTAGCTGTTGGCGTAGTACGCCACGCCGATTGGCGAGGCGGCAAAGGCACGATCGGTGACGTCCTCGATGGTGTTCCAACCGATCTGCGGCAGGCGATTGGCCTCGAGTCGGCGGACACGCCCGGGGATCAACCCGATTCCGGCTCCAGGGCCTTCGTCGCTTTCGTCGAGCAGCAGCTGCATGCCGAGGCAGATGCCCAGGCAGGGAAGCCCGGCCTGGAGTGCCTCGCGAAGGGCCTGGCGTGCGGGGGCGAGCCGCTCGGCGGCGGGGGCAAAGGCGCCGACACCGGGGAGGATCAGGCGGTCGGTGTCGAGGGCGCGGAGCGGGTCCTCGACGATGACGACCTCCACGCCGGGCGCGGCAATCGCTTTGGCCAGCGAGTGCAGGTTGCCGACGCCGTAGTCGAGCAGGGTGGCGCGGATCATTGCGCTGGTCCCTCGATCAGCGCGGCAATGACTGGCGCCATCATCTCCCATGGCCCGATGGTGATGCGCATGGCGTCGCCGATACCGGGAAGCGCCGTGAGGAGACGCCCCGCCACGCCCCTGCGGCGGAGGCGATGGTCAAGGGCTGTGGCGGTGTCGGCACTCCCGGCGGTGGGAACGGCGAGCACGAAGTTGGCCGTCGAGGGAAGCAGGGACCATTCAGTCGAGCCGGCCACCGCTGCTTCGAATCGGGCCCGGATGCCCAGCGTCTCTGCCACCCGCTCGCGGACCCAGGGGAGGTCGTTGGTCAGGGCGGCGGTGGCGGCCGCTTCCGAACTGGTGGTCACCTTGAATGGCCCGCGCGCCACTTCCAGCCGCTCGATCAGTGCCGGTGCACCGAGTCCGTAGCCGATACGCTGGCCGGCCAGGCCAAAGGCTTTGGACAGCGTCCGAGTGACCAGAAGCCGTTCGCTCCGGCCGAGGAGGTCCAGCGCGGTGGTGCCCGAGTACTCGGCGTAGGCCTCGTCGATGATCACGAACCCGAGGGCACCGTCCACCACCGCCTCGATGGCCTGGCGCGACACGCCGGTGGCGGTGGGATTGTTGGGGGAGCAGATGAAGGTGACTGCCGCGTTGGCGGCCAGCAGCTGATCGACGTCCAGGTCCCAGTCGGCCGCAAATGGCACGGCCACGTTCTCGAGCCGGTTGACCTGGCCAAAGACCGGGATCATCGAGAACGTCGGAGCGCAGAAGGCCAGACGCTGGCCCGGGGCGGCGGCGACCCGAATGGCCACGTCGAGCACGTCGTCGGAGCCACAGCCGGTGATGACCTGGTTCGCCGTGACGCCGGTGTAGGCGGCGGCGGCCTCCTTGAGGCGCTCGCCGTAGGGTGACGGGTAGCGACTGGCGCCCCCTGTCGCGGCGCGGAGCAGTGCCGCCTGGGCTGCCGGTGGCGTACCCCAGATGTTGGTGTTGTCGCTCAGGTCCACGCTGGCGGGGGCGCCAGGTTCGTAACGAGTCGTGGTGGTCATGCGGTGCTCCAGTGCCGCGCGGCGGCGGCGTGTGCTGGCAGTCCTTCGCTTTCAGCCAGGAGGGCAACGTCGTCCGCCAGGCGGGCCGCAGCTTCCGGAGATACCTCCTGCCAACTGGTCCAGCGCACGAAGTCCTGGGTGGAGAGACCGGAATAGCCGCGGGCGAGTCCACCGGTCGGCAGGACGTGGTTGGCGCCGGTAGCGTAGTCGCCAAAGGCCACCGAGCTGCTTGTGCCAACGAATACGGCGCCGGCGTTGCGGACTGCTGGGAGGATGGCTCCAGGTGTCCTGGTGGCCACCAGGA
>JAWXBA010000394.1:0-11812 GCA_034439775.1 Gemmatimonadota bacterium
CTAGGTACTCAATCTTCTCAGCGCTTCGCAGGAGCCATCGGATGAGCGATGCCACCGAATGTAATATGAGGAGGATGCATGGCGCGCACTCCCAACGAGTTCAGTTCGTTCGTACTTGTTGGCCTGAGCGTGTTGCTCAGCAGTGGTTGCCAGTCTGAGCGATCCACCGAGCCCGCGACGGAGGCGTTGACCAGTAGGTCGATGACCAGAGCTGAAGGACAGCGCGCTCGTGACGCGTTCCACGAACGAAATCCGGAGGACTGGTTTGGAAAGGCGCGCAATGCGGCGGTGAAGCAGGGCGTTGACTACTTGCTGATCAACGGGTGTCGTGCGGGAGAAACTTGCAACCTCTTGAACCGATTCCGTTTCCGTGACGAGGGTTTGCCTCCACGAGCAGCCGGGCGTGCGGGGAGGCCCGTCTCTCGGGCAGCCGTCCGGAAGATGCTGGACGAATCGGATGCGTGCGATCGTGGGAACCGCAGCCAGGTCATTCAGGCAAGCAATTCTCCCGTTGCGTCACCGGTCACCTTTGTGACTGACTTGTCTTCGGAAGCCTTGGCGCTCATCGCGGAGTTGGAGCAGGCGTACCAATCCTCAGGCGATTCGTACGCACTCGCGCCTTGGGTCCGATCGTCGATTCTGCCTACGCTCAGCTCTCGAGCGAGGAAGCTGGCGGTGTGTCTAGTCTTGCCTCACTGGCCCAGAACTCCATGGAGCTGTGGGAGTCCGAAGCGCCGTCGATGGGCTCCGCACTGGGCCCCATGATTCTTTCGGAATGTGAAGGCATCAGCGAGGAGGACTGTCTCGGTGAGGTGGAGGCACAATCTTCGTGCGAACCGCCCGACTGCTGGGAGACGTCGTACTCTTCACCTTTGACACCGCAGCGACGCGACCCGACGTTTCGGAACGCCGGTGGATTCGTTCAGGCATCGTACTGGAAGTTGTCAGCCACCGAGCTGGTGGAACCCAGCCGGTATGTGTCCCGCTCGTCCGTGCTGACATGCGAAGAGCCACAATTGTGGGGCATCGCAGAGGTCGATGTCGTGACTGGGGTATCTGTGTTCACAGGCGCAGTGGGGCGGTAACCAGAATCATGCGGAATGGGGTGGATTGGACGCGGTGAGGCATGATCGTAGGGGCGCCCTATACGGGCGCCCGCTGTATCGGATGGCGGCATGGGTCGGTTTGGACACGGGGGGGGCGGCGGGCATCATGGCAGGGGCCGATTCCAATCGGCCCGTGGACGCGGGATTTGAATCTCCATGGGGGATTCGTAGGGGCCGGGCCTGCCCAGCCCGCCACGACGCGCGGAGCTCGCGGGTACACCCGTAGCTCGGCCAGGAGCGTCGCTGCAGCGACGGCGCGTCAGCGCCCATCCGCCGAGCCCGGAGGTAAGTCCGGGACAAGTCAGGTCTCACGCCGGCCGACGAGGCCCGAGGGCAAGATCCTTCGCCTTCGGCGCGGGAGGACTCTGATGCGTGATCAGCTCCGGTGTCTCAGGGCCGATTGGAATCGATCGCTACGGACCTGCTCCCTTCTCCCTCCCAAACGCCGGAACGGCCAGCACATCCCGCGCTGGCCGTTCTGATGGTCGTGCCCGGGGCTGGATCAGACCTTCGCACTCCGCCGAGCCCGCTGCACCAGCATCAGCCCGAGGAGGCCAGTGGCCATCAGAACCATGGCGGCAGGTTCCGGGGCGGTGGTCGTGGTCAGAGGAGGCGTCACGGTGTACGTCCCCTGAGCGAGGATGGCGTCGGTCCGGCCATTGCCCTGGATCCGGATCTCCAGCGTGTTGGTGCCGTTGACGAATCCGCTGCCTGGCATCGCCAGCTGGAACGGGGTCGTCCAGTTGTTGCCGTTCGGCCCCAACGGACCCGGAGACATCCCCAGCGCGCTGAACGTCCCGCCATTCAACGACCAGCCGACAAAATAGTTGTCCAGGCGGAACACATTGAGATTGATGGCTTGCAGCACCCCGGCGAAGACGCTGAACGTGGTCTTGAAGGTGTACTCGTAGTGCGGGTTCTCGTTGGGCGCATTCGACCAGACAGTGGCACTCGCATACGGGCTGACGTAGTATGCGTTCCCAGCTGGGCCGGCCACCGGCACGCTCGACCAACCACCCGGGCTGGCGGTCACCCGCATCACGTCGAAATAGTTCCCGTTGCACGGCCCGGTCGGCGGTGCGTCGGTCGGGATCACGGTGCACTTGACCTGCCACTGCCCGCCCGCGTCGGTCGGGAAGAGGTTGTAGGTCTGGGCCTGAGCTGCCGCCAGCGGGCTGAGCAGGGCAAGGGCAAAAATCCGGAATAGCTTGCGCATTTACGAGACCCGAAGTGTGGGACGGTGCACCGTGGACGAGGCGATAGAGAGCAACCCTCATGCCTTGGGCTGCTGACCCGGCCCGCCGGCGATGCGTATGTCATAAGTCGTTGGTATATAAGGTGGTAATCAAATCGATAGTGCTGACCTGAGCCCCTTTGGGGTGGACGGGCGCTCGGATTCGTGCCACCAATCGGCAGCACTACGTGGGGTTGGCGCCACAGGGTGGGACCGGGTGCCGGTCTGGCCTCCTGTCAGGGGACGCTATCCCGCAGCACAGCGCGATTGCTCCGGTACGGGGCGAACCCGGTTCCCCAATCCACGCTTTGGACTTCCACCGATAGCTGCCCACCGTTCACATGGATGATCAGATAATGGTACGGGTTGTCGCCACGCTCCGGCCCGGGCCGGACCAGGTGCTGGACTCGGACAGAATCTGGCCGACCAGCGGCGAGGTATTCCCGCAGGTCGGGCTCCCCGCGATAGGGGTAGAGCGGCGCCCCGCCGCCCCCGGTCACCAGTTGATCGAGCCGTTGCGGCGCTCCAGCCGCGTCCTGATATCGCTCCACCCAGTGCTCAAAGAGATGCTCATGGCCCGTGGCCAGCAGGGAAACCCGATTGGCCCGGAACATCGGCATCCACCGATCTCGCATGACGGCCGTGGGACGCTCCAGTGTCGCGCCGCCGTGGGGACCGGATGAAAACACCGGATGATGAAAGAAGGCGACCAGATGCGGATACCGGCTCCGGTCGAGTCCCTCGATCTGGCGCCGGGCCCACGCAAACTGGGTCGAGTCGTCGGCGATGTTGGAGTCGAGGGCGAGCACGAAGGTGTTGCCGTAGCCAAACGCATAGGTGGGATAGCCGGTCAGCCTTCGCGTGGCGCCATCGGGCGGGATGAGGTCGGCCATGGCCGCCAGGTAGTTCCGCAACCCCTCCTGCCGTCTCGGGTCCTCAAGGTCCCCGGCTGAGGTGACGTCGTGATTGCCGGGAGCCAGGAAGTAGGGAACACCCCCCTCGGCGGTCAGCCGGTTGATCAGCCCCGTGAAGCTGGTGTTCCACTGGCGGGCATCCCGGCCGTTGACCACCGCGTCCCCGGTCTGGAGGATGAACTTGACCGGCGAGGGACCCGCTTCGCTCGCAGCGATCGTGCGGAGCATGGCGTCGACGATGAGGGAGTGCTCGTACTGCGGGTCAATGCCGTCCCGCCGGCCGCGGGTATCGCCATAGACAATGAACGAGAACCGAGTCACCCCTGCACTGGCAGATTCTGCCGGTAGCGGATGCCGTGGAGGGGAGATGGCCGTGACCGTCCCTGCTGGTTGGGCCACCTGCCCAGCGGCCTGACCGGCAGGCACCGTCAGGGCCATGGCGAGCAGGGCCAGCACCTTGCCTCTCAACCATCGATTCGTCATCTCCGTTTGCTCCCTGCGGTAGTGGGTTCAGGTCGGATGCAACCCACGGATACCCCTGCGGGTTGGCGCGGCGTGCAGTCGGCCGCCCGATCGGACTCCCGTTGTTGACAGCCACCTCTCACCTCTCACCTCTCCGACCGTGCGTCCGGACGCGACGCGAAGTACTCGAGCAGCAGCCGGTGAATGAAGATCACCCCTCCGCCAACCTTCTGCAGGAAGATCAGGCGGTGGGCGTAGTTCAGGAATCGCCCGCAGCGCAAGGGCATGTGCCCTTGCCGGTAGAGCATGAACCGGAGGGCGTAATGGTGCAGCACGTCCAACCCGCCGTACCACATGCCGGCCGTGATGCCCAGGGTCCCTCCCAGGAGCAGGCCGACGATCAGGCCCGCGAACAGGCCCTCGAAGGGCCAGGTGGCCACCAGCTGGCAGAGGAGCGTCAGCACGCTGAACCCCAGCCACATCAGCAGGGCGTGTTTCCGCGACAGGGCGATCCCCTGGTTGGGCAAGGTCTTTCCCTGGACGAGGTCTCCCTGCAACCCTCCGAAGGCGACGCCGAGCACGCTGTAGGCCAGCGCCCATACCGCGCCAATCGAGAGGATTTCCCGGAGCCGCGGGGGCTGGTCGCGCACCAGGTCAAAGAGCACCCCGAGCGCCATACCGAGGACCAGGCCCAGGAGCGTCCCCACGACTCCGCCGCGGAGCGCCTTCTGCTTCGACCAGGTCAGCGCCTCGACCGGATGGATGTCATGAACCGGCGTGGTGCCGTGGTTCCGGGTTCCCCAGATCACGGCGAACATGATGCCGAAGAAGAGTCCCACCTCCAGCCCTTCCAGCGGACCCCAGAAAAGGCCGACCCCGATGCCGCCGGCCACCGCACAGCCGAGCGCCACCAGGACAGCGTGGCGGAAGGTCCGCCCCAGGGTCCGGGGCGGCGGTGAAGCATCGGTGGTGGCGCCGCGGTCCAGGCGACGGCCATCGATCACGCCCAGGAAAAGCCCCGCTCCCACCGCGAAGGCCACCCCTGAGAGCGGCGCCGCCACCAGCCCGAGTCGCGGTCCGGTGCCGAAGAAGGTGCTGACAATCGGCCCCATCCGGACGGTGCCGTCGGGGTTGGAGCGGAACATCTCCAGGAGGAAGACCACGAAGCCGGAGGCCAGGCCGTACCCGATCGCAACCGCGAGTGCAGCCACCCATCGAGTGGTCATGGCGTACCGCCACCGCTCGGCTCGACTCGCCAGCCAGGCGGGCTGCAGCTGGTCCAGCATGAAGACGGTCTGGCCCTGGCGCTGCATTCCCCGCGCCAGCCATGTCAGGCACCCGACGGTCTCCTCCCGGGAAAACGCCTGCATCGCCTGGCCCCGGCGCTGGAACATCCGGTCCACATAGGTGGAGAAGAGCCGTTCGCGCTGGGCCTGCCAGTTCTCCTCGGAGAGCCGGGTCAGCGAGGCGGCCGACATCTCCTGGCAGGCCATGGTCATGACATCGAGCATCAGCGGTGACTGGGCCATCGAGAGCAGGCTGGCATTGCTCCGGAGCGCCGTCGCCAGCCCGCTCAAGGCCGGGCCAGCCCGCTCCACGTGCCGCTGGACCTGCTCCTCCGACAGGGGGCGCAGGGCGATGGCGGCATACAGCTTGAGTCGCACCGGAAGGGCAGTGTAGTCCTCGATCCGGCTGGCCACCACGATGCCCGGTCCGCCGATTTCCTCGATGAAAGCGTTGATGGCCAGCACGCATGCCGCCCGGTCCTCGAACCGCACTTCATCAAGGCCGTCAAGCAGCAGGGTCAGCCGGCTTGCCTCCAGCCAACTCCGTCCCATCCGCTTGGGGATCTGGTACTTGGAGCTGAGCTCCTCGAAGATCCAGTCGTCAAGCGTCTGGCGCGGATTCCACGAGGAGAGGTTGAGCACCACGGGGATGGAGTGCGCCGGGTCCCGCTCCGCCTGGCGGACCAGCTCGCGGGCCAGGTCGAGGAGGGTGATGGTCTTTCCCGATCCCGGCGCGCCGAGGATCAGGAGCGACCGACCGACCTCCTGGAAGAGGTCGCCGATGCCCTGGTCCGCCGCCAGAGGGCGACCAGCCTGGTCGGGGAGTTCGAGTATCTGCTGCCAAGGATGGGTCACCGCATCGGGACGGGTCTCCCGGGCCACCTCGATCGGCGCCTGGCGGTGGATGGATTGTTCCAGGACCCCCTCGATCCAGAATTGGCGCACCTTCTGGAGCAGGATGAGCTGATTGGCCCGATCGCGCGCCTCCGCGGGCGGTAGCGCGGCGAGGCTGAGCGCGGCCGCAGCGGCTGTCGAACTCGGGGGCGGCGCCGTTGCGGCTTGGTCGGCCGGGTGACCGGTGGGCCAGAGTCGGCCCGAAAGACCTTCGGGCCGGGAGGCAAAGGCGCGGAGGTCGGCCAGGAACTCCCCCACCTCCTGGTACCGGACCATCGGATCCTTGGCCAGGCACTTCATGACGGCACGGGTCAGGGAGTCGGGAATTCCCGCTCGTGCCTGCTGGAGAGGCAGCGGCTCCGAGGTGATCACCGCGTAGAGCAGTGCCATCTCATGCGGAGCGGAGTAGGGGCTCCGGCCCGAGAGCATCTCGTAGAGCACCAGGCCCAGCGCCCAGATGTCGGAACGATGGTCGACGGTGCTCTCGCCATTCATCTGCTCCGGGCTCATGTACGCCATGGTGCCCATCAGCGCACCGGTCTCGCTTGCGTCGGTGTCACTGGAGAGCTTGGCCAGGCCGAAGTCCAGGATCTTGACGAGTCCGCGGTCAGTGACCATGACGTTGGCGGGCTTGATGTCGCGGTGGATGATCCCCGCCTCATGGGCGCGGGCCAGCCCCTCGGCCATCTGGATGGCCAGCGCCACGGCGGGGTCCGGCGCCATCGGGCCGGGTTCCATCAGCGCCTTGAGGGTCTGGCCCGGGTAGTGGGCCATCGCGATGTAGCGCGAGCCATCGGCGGCGTCGCCGATTTCATAGATGGTGCAGATGTTGGGGTGGTCCAGCGCGGAGGCGGCCCGAGCCTCCTTGACGAAGCGGGCGTTGGAGACCTCATCGCTGGTGAGCGGCGCAGGGAGGAACTTGAGGGCCACCAGGCGGCCCAGGCGCTCGTCCCTCGCCTGATAGACGACGCCCATGCCACCCTCGCCGAGCTTCTCGATGACCCGATAGGGGCCGATGCGCTGGCCGATCCTGGTCTCCACCGGGGGGAGCGTCGGGGCAACCACCAGTCCCTCGGAATGGGTCTTTCCGGCCACCGAGTCCTCGCCCGCGCCCGCCAGGAAGGCCTCGCGCTCCTCCGGTGGCAGCGACAGCGACTGCTCGATCAGCTGGCGCAAACGGGCCTGCCGGGGAGGGGTCACGGGGTCGTCACCCTGGGGGAGAAGTCTCTGTTACGCCGGCGGGGAATAGACTGTATACTAACGGGAACCGGGCCCTCCTGACCACGTGCAGCCCCTCGACCCCGTCCCCCGAAAGGGACTCCATGTCTCCGATTCCGAAGGCCGCCGATGGGTACTACCACCCCCGGACTGAAGCCGAAGTCCGCAGCCTGATCCTGTACGCCAGGGAGACCGGGAAGCTGCTCCGCTGTCGAGGCTCCGCCCACTCCGCCAGCGCCGCCATCTTCACCACCTGCAAGGGCCCGCCGCCGTGCCAGATGGACACTCCGCCGGATGATGGCAACCTGAACGTCATGCTCAACCTGATGAACGGCATCGTGGAATGGGATGACGCGCGGAAGCAGGTCACCGTCCAGGCGGGCTGCCACCTGGGGCTGGACCCCTCCGACCCGACCCACACCTCCACGTTGCAGAACAGCCTTTTCTACCAGATGAACCAGCGGAAGTGGGCCATTCCGGACATGGGAGGGATCATCCACCAGATGGTGGGCGGTTTCCTTTCCACCGGCTCCTCCGGCTCCTCTCTGACCTACGCCTTCAACCGGCACCTGGTGGGGCTCCGGCTGATTGATGGCAATGGAGTGACGGTGGACCTGGACGAGAGCGACGAGCGGTTCTACGCCGCCGGGGTGTCGCTCGGCCTGCTCGGCGTCATCATCCACGCCACCTTCCAGGCGGTGGACGCCTTCGATATCGTCGGGGAGCAGAGCACCACCACCCTGCCGGACTGCCAGGTGGACCTGTTCGGGGATGGCGGCAAGGGCAAGCCCACCCTGGAGCAGTTCTTCCGGCAGACGGAGCACACCCGGCTGATGTGGTGGCCGCAGGAGGGGGTGCACCGGATGGAGGTCTGGAAGGCGACGATCATCAAGGAAAAGACCGGCTTCAAGCCCGACCCCTACAAGGAGTTTCCCCCGATCGATGGCACCCAGTGGCCCTCGCAGTTCGTGGCCGGTGGGGTCCTGACGCTGCTGGGGCACTGGATGATGCCGGGGCTGATCGGGAACATCACCCGGTTCTTCGTCACGCATGTCTACCCGACCATCGTGCGGATTTTTGAGCCGGTGGACGGCAAGAAGGGCCCGCTCAAGTTCCAGGACATCTGGTGGCATGGCCTTCCGATGGACAATTCGGCGTACGACAACCTCATCCCCACCCGGTTCACGGAACTCTGGATCCCGATCGAGCGGTGCCAGGAGGTGATGCAGACCCTGATGCATGTGTACCAGACGAAAGGAGTCTGGGCAGCTGGAACATACTCCTGCGAGATCTATCCGACCCCTGCCAGCAAGTTCTGGATGAGCCCGGCCTACGAGCGGGATGTGGTGAAGGTCGACGTGTTCTGGTTCGGCAAGAATGCGGGCGATCCGATCGCCCACTTCTATCCCCAGTTCTGGGACGCGCTGAAGCCGTTCCAGTTCCGGCCGCATTGGGGCAAGTACCTGCCTTATACCGCAGTTGACCCCACCGCGTGGCTTCAGTATGTGCGGGCGCAGTATCCCCGGTGGGATGACTTCATGGCCCTGCGGGCGCAGATGGATCCCGGCCAGGTGTTTGTCACCGACTACTGGCGGAAACATCTGGGCATCCCGGGGCGCGGTGGGTGACGCCGTCGCAGGGAGAGGAGTTTCCAGGGCTTCGTCCTTCTGCCACCAAATCCTCAGGGCCGTCCTGTAAATTCGGCAAGCGCCGTCTCGGGAGACCCCGGAGGTGCCAGGATGCTCAAGAGCCTCATCGGCCTCCTCGTCGTGCGGGCCACCATCCTTGGCACGGCAACCCGCCTCGGCGCCCACCGCTGGAAGACCGAAACCGCCAGCCTGCGCGAACGCCCGCAGCCGGGTAACTGGACACGCGCCGGCCCGTTTGTCCGCGACTGAAGTCGCGGCTCGGCGAGCTGCCCGCTGAAGCGGACTCCTGGGTGAGCATCGGAACGAACGCCGGTTTACCGGCTGCCTCCTGGCCGAGCCGGGACTTCAGCCCTTGGATCGGCACCGAGAGCGCAGCCGGGGATCGCGGGAACGGCCTACTCCAACCGGAGCCAGCCGGAGATCCCATCCCGGGTCCGCACCAGCAGGTACTCCTGGAACCGCCCGTGCACCGCCAGCGAGGAGGTCGGTTGGGTGGTCGCCAGGATGGTCTCGGGATACTCCCGCGAAGTCAGGTTGGACAGCACGTTGGTGCCCCGGGCGCCATCGGAGTCGCCGACTGCCACCGCCACCGGCTCCGCGCCGGCGGCCGACAGATAGCCCATGGCGCCATCCGGGAGCCGCACCCGGTACCAGCTTCCCACCGCGGCCACGACTCGCGCCGCTGTATACCGGGGCAACAGTACGCCCTCCCTGTCGCCGGCCTCCGGCCCCGGACGCAGCACGACTCCTTCGGATCGGGTGCGCACCCAGTCGCCATAGCGAGCGGTATCCACCGCCAGCCGAGGCTCAGTGACCCTGGGTCGGTACACGAACCACCAGGGGTCGAGGGCGCCCTCCCCGCGGCGATAAACGCCGAAATGAAGGTGGGGCGGGGTCGTGATGGCGTTACCGGTGTTTCCCACTGTGCCAAGGGTGTCGCCTGACTCCACGCGCTCCCCGCCGGACACCGTTTGGGTGTCGAGATGGGCATAGTACAGTCGGTTGCCGGCATCGTCGGTCAGCCAGACCACCTTGCCTCCGAGCCCGGTCTCGTCCACTCGACGGACGACGCCGGCCGCAGCGGCGATCACCGGAGTTCCGCGCTTGGCAAAGATGTCGATCCCCTGGTGGGATCGGACCCCGCCGTCGCGTTCGGCTCCCCAGCGGCTCCCGACATCGTTTTCCCGGCCGCCACTGACCGGGAAAGCCAGGGTCGGGGCAATGCGAAGCTGAATTGAGAAACGCCCGCCGCGCAGCAACTCCGGCTGAATCCGGATCAGGTACTCGCCGTCGCGGCGGGGATCGATCTCGAGGCGACGGTGGCCACTGTCGGCCGAGACGAGATGCCGGGGCGGCAGACTGCCGCCCTCCACCTGCCAGGCGTCCAGGAAGACGGTCATAGTGGAATCGCCCGGGAGGATGATCTCGACATCGATGACCTGTCCGCGCCGGGCGGCGACCCGGTACGCCATCGCCACCGGCTCCGCGGGAGCGAGGTACCCCTCCTCCCGATGCGATGCCGGGACGAGCGGGGCCTCGCGCAGGGCGCGCTCGCCGGCGGTGAGCCAGTCGGCGGCGAGCGCGGTGCCGTCGAGTCCGGAGGCCCCGAGACCGGCGACGTACTTTTCGCGGGGGGTGCGGCGGTCAAGGAGGCGCCCGGGGAGTTCCTCCAGGGCGTCACATCCGCCCAGGACGCCACTGACGAGGAGCACGACCAGCAGTACCGTGGCGTGGACTGGAGGGGATGAACGGCGTGGACAGGCGCGGTGCAGGGACATGCCTTTCATACGCACGAGGGCCTGCGGACGTTTCCCACGGGCCCTGCGACCCGCCCCGGCCCGGCTCTGGTTAGCGATTGAGCCAATAGGTCATCTTGACCAGGAAGACATTGTCGGTCGGGGCACCGAACATCGCGTCGCTGTCCCGGCCCAGGTTGAAGTCGCTCACGAAGGGCGAGAAGTCACTCCCGGCGCGGGTCCACACCAGGAAGAGGGTGGAGCCAGGGCGGTATTCCCAGCGGAGGACCATATTGCCCCGAAGGCTGCGAAGGTTGAAGTCGGGATTGGCCACGGTGAAGGCCGGTTCGGCGCCGTTGCCGTCAGGATCGAGGCTGTGCCCGGTAATCCTGCCCCCCTGGTCGGTCACCGCTGCCGCAGTCCCGAAGTCTTCGCCATAGACCTTCTTTTCGGCTGAGCGGGGCGCCACGAACTCCTTGAACCGGTCGTGGTGCACGCTGGAGATGAACGGCTGGGCGTAGACCTCGAGCGTCAACCCGGGGCTCATCGTCAGGTTGAGTCGGGTGTCAAAGCCCACCGTGCGCTGCTCCAGGTCGGCGAAGAGGTAGCGGCGGCCGTGGAAGGCGGTCAGTCCGCGGGCGCCCATGGCCGTCACGTACTGCTGCGAGGAACGGCTCAGGTTGTACGAGGGTGCCACCGAGAAGGACAGGTTTGACGCCGGGCGGACCTGGGCCGTCAGGGCCGCACCATAGCTGCGGTAGCCCTCATCGGTCCGGCCGGTGTTGCCGTTGAGGGAGAAGCTCACCGGCTTCCGGCTGTCCATGTTGATGTTGCCGTTGAAGAACCAGTTGCCGGCGCGCTGCACCACTGGTCCGCCGCGGGTCAGACGGTCGTCGTCCACCGCAGTCCGCCGGATGACGAAGCCGTTGAAGTTCCAGTAGTTCAAGAACTGATACCAGACAAAGGCGTGGAACTGCCGGTCGGTGCGATCGCCCTCGAAATTGAACTGCTGCTGAGCGCCGCCGATCAGGTGCACCTGGCGGTACCAGCGGGTCGGCCGGCTGAAGGATCGGGCCACGTTGGCGTTCATCCAGACGTAGTCCGACCGGGTCAGGAACGCCATGTCGTTGGTCTCGAAGCCCTGGCTGCGGACGTTCACCGCCGATTCCACCCGCCAGTCACCGGCATCCTTGCCGAGTCGGGCGTAGCCGCCCCAGCCGCGCAGGCTGGTGGCGGTGGGGTCGTAAGCGCTCGAGAAGGACCCATTCGATCCCGGGGTCCGATCGGGCCGCTGGAAGTACCGGGCGCTGGAG
>JAWXBA010000395.1:0-17116 GCA_034439775.1 Gemmatimonadota bacterium
GGGGGCTGGTCCTCGAGGAGGCGCTGGAGGAACTGGTTCTCCTCTCGCAAGAGCTCCACCGCGCGGCTCAGGTCATCGACATCGCCCTCGAGCAGGTCGACCTTCCGGACCAAGGCTGCCAGATCCGGGGGCGTCTGGACCTCGCCCCCAAGACGGTTGGCCAAGGCCCGGCCGATCGGGGAGTCGACCAAGATGCCCACGACCGGGATCATGAGCGCCACCAGGATAATGAGGCCAAGCCACATGCGACGAGTCTAGGCGGGAGGAGGCGGGCCTTCAAGGGCCGCGGCGTACCATGCCTGTGCCTCCTCAAGGATCGCCGTGAGCAACTGGGGACCATGCAGCGCCAGGAAAGGCGCCACGGTCAGGACACGTTCCTGGGGATTGCCCCCGGGGTGGATGGTGCCCCGGACCCGTCGCAATTGGGCCAGATCCACCGACTCCCGGACGCGCAATCGCCTGAGGATGCGGACTTCCAGGTCCTGCCGGGCCCAGTCCATCCGTCGCCGGGAGTTGGCGATCGGGCCGGAAAGGGTCGGGTCGATCTCCAGCGCCGCCGGTCCGATTCGATCGAGGATACTCCCGACCATCCGGTCGAGCTCCACCAGTCCATGGGAGACTGACTCAGGGAGCTGGGCCCGGATCAGGCGCTGCTCCAGCGCTTCGGCATCGCGGATCACCTCGTCCACCGTGGTACCGAACTTGGCCAGGATCCGATCGACGTGGGGCTCCACGATCACCCCCGACCACCGCGGAACGGGGAGTTGGGTCCACGTGTCCAGCTGCTGGTACACCGGGGCGGTCATCCCCAGATAGCGCAGCTCTCCCGGTCCCCCCACATAGGCCACCGTCGGCAACATCGCGCTCTCCAGGACAGGCCGCAGCAGGACGCTGGCCGAGAGCCGCTCCGGTTCGGCCAGGGCAACGGCAGTCAGCTGCTCCAGGGAATATGAGTCGTTGCCTCGCCGGGTGATGAATCCCCCATCCTTCCGCACCAGCCGATCCCGTCCCAGCCGATCTTCGAGGAACACCAGGCTGGCCCCCTCCCCGACCACGACGGGCGCTGCCTCGCCGGCCTCGGCATAGCGAGCCGCGACATCGCTCAACGCCAGGTCGAGGGGATCGGTGGCGGCGAGCGCCTTGAGGATGAACGGGGCCGCCGCACGCTTGAAAGCGGGATGGGTGCTATCGAGGCAGGCCACTCCAAACGGAGCCAGCAACTCGGCGAGCGCCCCGGCATACGCCCCGGCGATGGTCGTCCCTGGCCGATAATGGCGTGACAGCCATCCGCAGACATGATCGCGATGT
This sequence comes from Gemmatimonadota bacterium, assembly GCA_034439775.1. Taxonomy (GTDB): domain Bacteria; phylum Gemmatimonadota; class Gemmatimonadetes; order Gemmatimonadales; family GWC2-71-9; genus JAWXBA01. Next base: position 1,309 of record JAWXBA010000395.1, read on the forward strand.
GGCGCCTCCGGAATCCCGTTGAGGAAGGACTCCAGCAGGGCCTCGATGGGGGGGCCCAGCGGTTCCCGGTACATCGGGAGCATTGGCGCCTCCGGCGGGCGTGGCTCCAGCTCCACGCAATGGAGACTCCCGTCCGGCGTCACCCAACTGGTGCTCGCGGCCTCGGCAAAGTCGTGGTCGTCCCCGGCAATCCAGAACAGCGGGCGCACGGTGCGATTCCAGCGGCGGGAGAGTTCGGAGGCCAGCGCCGCGGCGGAGAGGGCCTTGTGGATGGTGTAGAGCGGGCCAGTGAAGAGGCCGGCCTGCTGGCCGGTGGTGACGAGTGCGAGGTCCGGGGCGGCCAGATCGACGAGGAGCGATGCGACGCCGGGGGCGGGCACAATCGCCTCGAGCAGCGGGCCCAGGGGGGCCCCAGGCCGCGGCCGGGGTTGGAGCACTGGCGCGGCAAGGGGAGTCGGATGCAGGCGCACTATGACCGGCACTCCGCCAGACAGAGGCCCCAACCGCAGGACTTACCGGGCACGGTCGTCTCCCTTGTGATATGGCTCGCCACGGAGAATCGTGAAGGCCCGATAGACCTGCTCGGCAACGACCACCCGGGCCAGCTCATGCGGCAAGGTGAGCGCTCCCAGGCTCCAGCGATGGGCTGCCGAATCCAGCAGCTCATCGTCGAGGCCCACGGCGCCGCCGATGATGAAGGCAACGGCGCGGCCCTCATCCCGCCACGCCCCGAGACGGTGGGCCAGCCCCTCGCTCGACCACCCTTCGCCCCGCTGGTCGAGGGCGATGCAGACGGTACCATCCGGTAGCGAGGAGCGAAGGGCCTTCGCCTCCTCTCGCCGCTGCACCGGTGGTGGCCCGGCCCGGCCCGCTTCGCGCACTTCGGTTTCCCGGACGTCTGCCATGCGGCGCAGTCGCAGGAGGTAGTCGTCGGTCGCCTCGCGAAAGCTGGGCCGGAGGCGGCCCACCGCCAGCAGGGTGAGCTTCAAGGTTCAGGCGTACATGCCGCGGAGCCGGTGGACTGCCGCGACCCGGCTGATGGCCACCATGTACGCAGCAGTCCGCATGGTGACGGTGTGCTGGTCCGCCATCGCCGCCACGGCAGCAAAGGACTCCACCATGATCCGCTCGAGCCGTTGATTGACCATCTCCTCGTCCCAGAAATAGCCGCCGCGATCCTGGACCCACTCGAAGTAGCTCACCGTGACCCCGCCTGCGTTGGCCAGGATGTCCGGCACCACGTGGACACCTTTCTCCGCCAGGATGGCGTCGGCCTTGGCGGTGGTGGGTCCGTTGGCGCCTTCGGTGATGATCCGGGCCCTGATCTGCGCCGCGTTCTTGGAAGTGATGACATTTTCCAGCGCGGCGGGAACCAGGACGTCGCAATCAAGCGTCAGCAATTCCGCATTGGTGATCTGCTCAGCCTTGGTGTAGCTACTGAGAAACCGGTGCTGGCGGACATGTTCCAGGACATCGGGAATATCGAGCCCCTCGGGATTGTAGAGGCCGACTCCCTTGTCGCTGACCGCAATGATCCGCATCCCCTCGCGGGCCATGAGATTGGCGCTGACGGAGCCGACATTCCCGAACCCCTGCACCGCGACCCGCGTCCCCTCGACGGGCAGCCCCAGCTTCTTGAGCGCCTCCCGGGTGACGATCATGCAGCCGCGCCCGGTGGCCTCGCGTCGCCCGTGGGATCCGCCCATCTCGATCGGCTTGCCGGTGACCACGGCGGTCACGGTGTGGCGCTTGTGCATGGAGTAGGTGTCCATGATCCAGGCCATCACCCGCTCATTGGTGTTGACATCGGGGGCCGGGACATCGGAGTCGGGACCGAGGATCTCAATGATATTCGCGGTGTACCGGCGAGTCAGCCGTTCCAGCTCCCCAGCGGACATCTGGCTCGGGTCACAGATGACCCCGCCCTTGGCCCCACCGAACGGCACGTTCACCACGGCACACTTCCAGGTCATCCATGCTGCCAGAGCCGTCACTTCATCCAGTGTCACCGCCATGTCGAACCGGATGCCCCCCTTGCCGGGCCCGCGCGAGGTGTTGTAGAGCACCCGGATACCGGTGAAGACCTCGGTCTCCCCGTTGTCCATGAGCACGGGCACGGAAACGATGATCTGCTTTTCGGCCTTGCGCAGCACCTTGTAGAGACCTGGCTCCAGGTTGAGGAGGCGGGCCGCGTCATCGAACCGCGCCATCATCTCCTCGAACGGATTCTCGGAGGACAGGAAGGTGTCTTTATCGGGACGGATTACGCCGCCCTGAGGGGCGGCAGCGGGGGAACTCATCACGGTCTCCAATGACTCCAGTTACAGGTTGACCAGCAGGCGGTCGAGTGCCCCGTCCAGCACCGCATCGAGCGTCGCGAGGAGGGCGTCGAGTCCTTCTTCCCAGTCGAGGTCCAGCTCTGCCACAAGCGGCTCCGGCACCGATGCCGGCCACCGATCACGCAGTTTTACCGCATCCTTCCGGGTGATCACCACGTGATCGGCGCGTCGGGCTGCATGTGCCAGCCAGGCCACATCCTCGTCCCGGTACACGTGGTGATCCTTCCAGGTAGCCACCTGGACCTGCGCGCCCGTGGCCTTGAGCTGCGACACGAACGCGTCGGGATCGGCAATGGCGGCCGCAGCCACGATCCGCTGGCCGACCAGAGCCTCGGCGGGCACCGACCGGCCGCTGACCATGCCGGTGTACCGTCGCACCACCAGGTGCACCACCGCCACCGGGCCCGAGACCCGCGGCGCCAGCCGGCGCGCCATCTCCAGCGCCCCGGCGGCATCGGCCCGCTTACGGGTCACGATCAGCGCGTCCGCCCGGTCGAGCGCCTCAAGCCCCTCCCGCCACGGTCCCGCCGGGAGCGGCCAGGTCACCGCGCGGGAGGTCTCCGCGCTGACCACGGCGATGTTCAGGTCCCGCCAGACATCCTGCCGCTGATAGGCGTCGTCCAGCACCAGCATCTGGGCCCCGCGGGCCGCAGCCTCCGCCGCCCCGGCGGCCCGGTCGGGGTTGGCCACGACCACCGCGGCGGGCACCTGGTGGCTGTGGACCCCGGCTTCATCCCCGCCATACCCGCGGAGCAGGATGCCCGGCACCAGTCCGCGCCCGGCAGCATGCTGGGCAATCCATGCGGCAATCGGGGTCTTGCCGGACCCACCCACGGTCAGGTTGCCAACCGCCACCGTCGGCAGCGGCATGTCGTGCACATCGAGCCACCCCCGGCGGAAGGCGGTCGAACGGACCCCCATCGCTCCCCGCCACAGCATGGCGAGCGGCAGCAGCGCCAGCCGTGCCAGCCGGGCGTCCACGCGCCGGCTGGTCCAGAGCCAGCGAATCAGTCGATGTCGGTCGCCGCGCCGCTTCGCCATTCCGCCTCTTGCACCACCGCCTCGAGGGCGGTCCTGGCGCGTTGATGCCCAGCCTCCAGACCCTCTGGCCCCGACCCCACTTCGAACGGCGCCCCGACCGCGACGTCGATGCGAGCCAGCGGATACGGCAACAGGAACCGGTCCCACGAGCCCAGCCGCCGGGCCCACCGCGTCGCAGCATGCATCGGGTAGACGAGGGCCCCACTGCGTTGGGCCGCCGCCAGGAATCCCGGCTTGAACTCACGACGCGGACCGCGCGGTCCATCGGGGGTGAACCCGACCGTGCCGCCGCCTCGCAAGATCTTGATCGCCCCGACCAGCGCCCGCACCGCTCCGCGAGAACTGGAACCCTGTACCGGAAGGTAGCCGAGTCGCACGGCAAAGTTGGCCAGATACTGGCCATCCCGGGCGGCGCTGACCACGATCGCGATCCCCAACCCCCGGCGCTGCCAAAGCAGCGGCAGGAGTGCTTCGTGCCACATCAGGTAGACCGAGGGGCGACTCCCGTCCTGGGAACGGGCCCAGTGCTCTTCGCCGGAAACCCGGTAGCGCCAGGTCCCACACCATCCCTGCAAGAGCGGCCCGGCCAGCCGCGCCATCCGCTCCGGGGGGATCCGGAGCCTCATCGATTCAGCAGCTCAACCGCAAGATCCGCCACTCGCCGTGCGGCCCCCTCCCCGCCGAGACGGGCACGTACTTCCGACAATCCCGCCCGCTGCCTGGCGGCGGCCGGCGAGTCGGGATCGAGCAATTCCCCGGCCAACCCGGCCAACCGGGCGACGGTCACTTCGTCCTGGACCAGTTCCGGGACCACCTCGCGTCCGGCCACCAGGTTGACCAGACTGATCCACGGCACCGTGATCAGGCGCCGGGCCAGCCAGCCGGTCAGCCGATGCACCTTGTAGCTGACCACCATCGGCACCCCGGCAATCGCCGCCTCCAGGGTGGTGGTGCCGGACTTGGCCAGCGCAGCATCCGCCGCCGCAAACACCGGCAAGGGATCGCCCGAGACGAGTTCCACTGGTCCCGGATCGGGGTATGCACCCGCTCTGGCCGCCGCCACGATGACCCGGTCGCATCGGCCCAGGTCGAGCAGCTTGCGGGCCGCATCGCGGAACACTGGCCAGAGGGCAGCCACCTCCTGGGAGCGGCTGCCCGGAAAGAGCCCCAACACCCGCTCGCCCGGTCCAATCCCCAGCCCGATCCGGGCCTGATCCCGGGTGGGCCACGGCCGGTCGGCCAGCGGGTGCCCCACGAAGGTCGTGGCAATCCCGGCGGCGGCAAAGAACTCCGGTTCAAACGGCAGAATCACGGCCAGCGCATCGACCGCGGCGGCAAATCGCCTGGCCCTTTCCGGTCGCCAGGCCCAGAGCTGGGGCGCCACGTAGTACAGTACCGGCACCCCGGCCCCGCGTGCCGCCTCCGCGACCCTGAGGTGGAACCCTGGATAGTCCACCAGCAGGACCAGGTCATAGCGCCCGCTTCGGAACTCTCGGCGCAGCGCGCGCAGCAGGCGCCAGTGCGCCGGGAGCTTGCGGAACACTTCGACAAATCCGAGGACGGTGTATCGCTCCATCGGGTAGCGCACCACGGCGCCTGCCGCAGCCATGCGGCGGCCGCCAAACGCCTCGATCATCACGCCGGGAACGAGCTGGCGCAGCGCTTCGATCACCGGCGCCGCGTGGAGGTCCCCCGACGGTTCCCCGGCCCCCATGAACACCCTCGGGGGCGGACGATCGGTCTTCACCCGCCGGCAACGACGGCCGGCGCCGCACCGACCGCACTCGACACTCGGAGCGCCAGTGCCAGCGCCGCCCGGCCCTCCAGACCGGTGACCACTGCGGCGTCCTGCCCCTTGATGACCTGGACGAAACTGGCGAGCTCCAGCCCCAGGGCATCGGCGGCGGGAGCCTGCAGCGGGATCCGCTCCACGACGTCATCGAGCGATACCGAGGCGCCCGGCTGGAAATCCGGCCGCAACCGCATGAATTCTCCGAGCCCAGTCCCAAGATCAAGCGAGAAGTACCCGTTGGGTTGGAAGATCCGCAGTCGGCGCACGCGCTCACGCGCCATGCGGCTGGCCGTGACATTGGCCACCGCCCCGGTGGCAAACTCCACCCGGGCGTTGGCCATGTCGAGGTGGGGGCTCAGCACCGCAACCCCGTTGGCCCGGACATCCGATGCCTCGATTCCGACGGTCAGGTGCAGCAGCAAATCGAGGTCGTGGATCATGAGGTCCAGCACCACCGCCACATCGGCACCCCGGAGCTGGAACGGCGCCAACCGGGTCATCTCGAGATACTTGGGTTCCTGCAGGTACCGTCGGGCTCCACGAATAGCGCGGTTGAAGCGCTCGACGTGCCCCACCTGGAGCGGCACCCCGCCCGCCGCGGCGGCGGCAAGCAACCGATCGGCCTCGGCCAGCGATCCGGCGAGCGGCTTCTCCATGAGCACTGCAACCCCGCGCTCGAGGGCCCGCACGCCAACCTCGGCGTGGCAGACGGTCGGAACGGCCACCGTGACCGCCTCGACTTGGGCCAGGAGGGAATCAAGGTCGGCGAAGGCACGGGTGCCGCAGGCCTCGGCCACTGTCTCGGCACGAAGGCGGTCTTCGTCGTACACTCCCACCAGCACCGCCCCGTGGCTCGCGGCCAGGTGACGCGCGTGATGCCCGCCGAGGGCGCCGACACCGATCACGCCGACCGGCAGCGGTGCGGTCACGCCGGGACGCCCCGTTGCGACTTGGTGACAAACTCCAGGAATCGCGCCACCTCCGGCAGGCTGGGCAGCTCCGTCTGGGCGCGATGCAGGGCCTGGGACAGGTTGAGGTCGGAATTGAAGAACAGCCGATAGAGCCGTTTGAGCGCGGCGACCGATTCGGCGGGCAGTCCGGCCCGCTGCAGGCCCACGGAATTGAGGCCGTACAATTCCACCGGGTTGCCCACCGCTCGCACATACGGCGGGATATCCTGATTGACGCGGGTGCAGCCGCCGATGAAGGAGAGCCCGCCGATGGACACGAACTGGTGGACGGCACAAAGCCCGGAAATGATGGCCCGATCCTGAATGGTGACGTGACCAGCCAGCTGGGTCCCATTGGCGATGATCACCCCGTCTCCCAGGTGGCAGTCATGCGCCAGGTGCACGTAGCTCATCAGGAAGCAGTCGCTGCCCACCCGGGTAGTCCCGCTGGCCGCTGTCCCTCGATTGATGGTGGCATACTCCCGCACCACCGTGCCGGCGCCGAGCTCCACCCAGGTTTCCTCGCCACGGAACTTGAGGTCCTGGGGATCGCCGCCGATCACGCTGCCCTGCCCGATGCGCACCCCGGCCGCCAGCCTGGCGTTGCGCTCAATGGTGGCATGGGGACCGATCACCACCCCGGCCGCGAGGCTGACCTGCGGACCAATGATGGCAAATGGCCCGATTGTGGCATCGGCCGCAATTTCGGCGGTCGGATCGATCAGGGCGGTCGGGTGGATCCGGTTCACCGGTCCACCACGCGGGCCATCATCTCCGCCTCGCAGACCAGAACTCCGTCCACATAGGCTTCCCCCCGCATCCGGCAGGTCCGGCCGCGGAACTGGACCATTTCGACTTCGAGCCGGAGCTGATCACCGGGCACGACTGGTCGCCGGAACTTCACCTTGTCGAGCGACATGAAATAGACCACCTTGTTGGCCACGTCCTCGACCGCTTCGAGCAGGAGGAATCCTCCCACCTGCGCCATGGTCTCGACGATCAGGACACCCGGCATGATCGGATGCCCTGGAAAATGCCCCTGGAAGAACGGCTCGTTGATGGTGACGTTTTTGAGCCCGACAATCTTCCGGTTGTCGATGACCTCCACGATCCGGTCCACCAGCAGGAACGGGTACCGGTGGGGGATCACTTCGAGAATCCTGCCGATATCCATGCTCATGGGTCCCGTCCTTCCGGCGGTCCGGGCAATGGCCCGTGCCAGCGCAATGTTGCCGTGATGGCTGGGGCGGGTGGCCACGATACTGGCCTGCACCCTACCACCCAGCAACGCCAGGTCACCGATGATGTCGCCCGCCTTGTGCCGCACGAACTCGTCCGGCCACCGCAGGCTGCCGTCCACCACCTGTTTCTCGTCCAGCACCACCGCAGAATCGGTCGAGCCACCCTTCAGCAACCCCTTGGCCCGCAGCGCCTCGACCTCGTGGACGAAGCCGAAGGTCCGGGCTGCGGCCAATTCGCTGGCGAAGACCTCGGGGGTCAGCCACCAGCGGCCGGTCTGCCGGCCAATCAGCGGGTGGTCCCACTCGATCGTCACCGTAAGCTCGAGCCCGGTCGCCGCGGGTGAGACGACATACGTCGCTTCCCCGGCGGTAACCGTGAACGGGGTCATGACCCGGTACCGGCACGGATCGCCCGGTTGCTCCACGATCCCCGCGACCACCAGCAGTTGCCGCCACGGCTCAAAGGAGCCGTCCAGGATCGGCGGCTCAGGCCCATCGATTTGGATTTCAACATCATCGAGGCCCAGGGCGCAGACGGCGGCCAGAAGGTGTTCCACGGTATGGATCGTGGTATCGCCCCGCCCGATCGCCGTCCGCCGCTCCGTGGCTTCCACCTGATCCAGGCGGGCTGGGATCAGGGGATGGTCCGGCAGGTCCATCCGCCGAAAGCAGATTCCCGACCCTGACGCCGCTGGGAGGCAGGTCAAGGTCGTGCGCGCACCGGTGTGGAGCCCGATGCCGCTGGCCGATGCGGAGTGCGCCAGGGTCCGCCTAGGCATCGCCTTGGGGATCTCCCGCCAGGCGTTCCAGTCGGCGTGCCAGCGGAGCCAGCCGATACATGGCACTCGTGGCGCGCATGAACTCACGATGCGGTCTGGCTGGAAATCCGCTGACCACCATGCCGGCCGGCACCGAACCGGTCACCCCACCCTGGGCGCCGACCCGCACGTCGTCGCCGAGGGTGATGTGACCGATCACCCCGACCTGCCCGGAGAGGACGACACGATTGCCGATCCGGGTACTCCCTGCCACGGCGACCAGGGCCATGATCAGGCAGTCCTCCCCGATCCGCACGTTGTGCGCAATGTGCACCAGGTTGTCCAACTTGGTTCCCCGCCCGACCACGGTCTCTCCCAGGCTGCCGCGGTCGATGCAGCAGTTGGCACCGATATCGACATCATCACCGATCCGGCAGCCACCGACGTGGGGGATCCTGGTGTGGCCCGCTTCCGAGGAAAGGTAACCAAAGCCAACCCCACCGATCACGCTGCCGGCCTTGATCGTAACGCGCGCCCCGAGCACCACATGGTGGTGGCAGACCACCCGCGAACCCAGGGCGGTTCCGGCGCCGATCACCACGCCGTCCTCGAGAACGACCCCTGGCCCCAAATGGACCCCATCCCCGACCTGGCACCCGGTGCCGATGGAGACCCCGGCCGCGATGTTCACCTCGTGGCCAAGGGTGGTGCCAGTGCCGATCTGGGCGGTCGGATGCACCCCCCGCGCGGGCGTGGGAGACGGGTGCAGGTGCGCCAGGATCATGGCGATCGCGCGGTGGGGATCATCGACCACCACCCGGGTGGCGGGCAGACCCGGCGCCTCGGCCAGCCCAGCCGGCAGCAGCACGCACCCGGCGTGCGAATCCCTGAACTGCTCCAGGTACCGGGGTGAGGCCAGGAAGGAGATCTCCCCCGGCCCGGCGACATCGAGCGGGGCAGCGCCGATCAGGTGCCCCTCCGCATTGCCCAGCAGGCGGCCACCGACAAGGTCGGCGACCGCCTGCGCGGTAAGCGGGCCCACAGCCACCTGACTAGTTCTCGGGAGACTGGGCAATGCGTTGCAGGACTCGGGCGGTGATATCCAGACTTCGGTCCATGGAGATCACCATCCCGGAGGTCTGGGCTCCGATGTCAAAGATCACCGCGTAGGTCCCTTCGGCCCGGATGCCGTCGATGATCGCCGTCAGTCGTTCCTGCATCGGGTTGAGCAGCTCCTGCTCGCGTCGGCCCATGATTTGCTGAATCTCATCGTAGCGGGCCTGCAGCTTCTCCTGCTGCTGCTGCAGTTCCCGCTGGCGGGCGGTCCGGTTGGTGGGCGAGAGCATTGGGGACTGCTGCTGGAACGCCGTGCCGGCGGTATCCAGGGCCGCCTGCATCGTCTGCAGTTCCTGCCCCGCCGCCTCCCGTTCCTTGACGAAAAGGCTCTCCGCCTGGGCCCAGCCGGGCATGGCACGCAAGGCGACGCCGACATTGACGAACGCAATCCGCGTCGGCGCAGTCACGCCCGGCGCGCCCTGGGCCGAGGCCGGCGCAGCGCCGGCCGACAAGGCACCCACCAGCAGGGTGGTCAGTACAGCGGTAAGACCCTTCATGTCCATCTCCTCACCAGGGTGATCGTGTGCGGCCCGTTGTGGCAACACATCAGAAGAAATTGCCCAGCCGGAAGTGCATCTGCCATCCCGGCGCCGGACGCCCGAACGCGTCCACCTTGTCCAACCCATATCCGACATCCACTCCCAGCGGTCCGAGCGGTGAGACCAGTGCAATGCCGAACCCGAAGCTGCGGAAGAGGCGGGACGGATTGTACTGCCGGGCGCGCCGATAGACGTTGCCCGCATCGGTAAAGACGTTGGCATAGAGGCTTTGGCTCACACGCAGTCCCAGCTCGGCGGTGAATGCGGCGTAGGCCTTGCCGAAGGCCGAGGGGCTGGCGGCGCTGCCACCGGCATTCGGATCAAACCCGTTCGGGGTGATCGAGAACTCTTCGTAGCCACGGAGCGGGATGCCAAACTGCACCCCGCCGAGCGAATACAGCTCGGTGAAGAACGGCCCGGCGTCTCCCACGATGAAGCCACTCTTGGCGGTAAAGCCAAGCACGGCGGTGGCCCCGCCGCCGAAGTCCCCGCTCCCGCCGATCCGCCCGACCGGGGTGTACCAGCGCCCCTCCAGGTCCAGCTTCTGGTAGTTGCCGGTCCCGCCCAGGAATCCACCGTTGACTTCCATGCTGACCCGGGCCGACGACCCCGCAATCGGGAACGGCAGCCCCTGCCTGGTGTCGCGCGACATCGAGGAGGTCAGCGACGACCGCACGCAGTTGTTGCAACTGAACTGCGCCCGCAGGTCCTCGGAGCCCTCGCTGTACCGGATCCGCTGGTAGCCGTAGCCGGCAAAGAGGCGGGTGTACCGGGAGCCAAAGAGCGGAAAGCCGAATTGAATCTGGCCGCCCTGCTGCCGGCGCCGGCCCAGGTCGCCGACGGTGAACCGCTGGCGCGAGTTGAACAGCGTCACCGTGCCGGAGATCCGACCCTCCCGGATGGCCGGGTCGGAATAGGTGAGGTTGAAGTCGTTGATGTTGCGTCCGAACTGCCATTGGAGCCGACCCTGCTTGGCCCGCCCGAACAGATTCGGCTCTTCCAGACCCAGAAATCCGCCGACGCCGGTGCCCTGCCCCAGCGAGGCGCCGAAGTTGATGTTCCCGGTGCGGCGCTCCACGACCCGGAACACCAGGTCGACATCCACCCCGTTCTCGGTCGGTTCCACCGACGGGACCGGCATCGGCTCCTCGAAGAACCCGAGGTTGGCCACGTTCCGGTACGACCGGATGAATCCTTCCCGGCTGAAGACCTGCCCGGGGATCAGCACGATGGCCTCGCGAATGACCCGCTCATGGGTCACCTCATTGCCAAGGATGATGATCCGGTTGATGATCGCCGGTTGTCCTTCCACGATGTTCCAGCGCAGGTCCACGACCGGCACGCCATCGGTGCCGGTCCGCCGGACCTCTTCGGGCTCCACCGAGGCATAGATATAGCCGGTGTTGCCGTACAGCTCCTGCACCGCGGCGGTGGCAGCCTCCCACGCGCCCCGATCGAACGCGGCCTGGCTGCTCTGGCCGCTGGTGGCCGCCTCGACCCCGCCGAACGGGAAGTTGTTACCGATCTCCGCCAGGGAGAAGCGCCGATTCCCGTTGACCGCAAAGCTGCCGGTGCGGTACGCCCGGCCCTCGTCGACCTGGAGCACGAGGATTGCCTTCCCGGGGGTGGTGTCGGCCACGAGCGAATCGCCGAGTACCCGGAAGTCGATGTGGCCCCGGGCCGCATACCAGGCCGGCAGGCGTTCCCGGGCGTCCGTTTCGACCCGTTCCTCCGAGTACTCGCCCTTGCGGTACCACCAGAATCCCTCGGGCTGGGTGGCCATCCCTGCCACCACCTCATGGTCCGGAAACGCCTCATTGCCCTCAATCCGCACCTGGCTGATGACGACCCGGTTTCCCTCCGCGATATCGAAGGTGACCCGGACCCCTCCAGTGCTACCCGGATTCTCGACCAGCCGGACCTCGGCGGCATAGTACCCCCGCCGCTTGTACAGCGAATCGATGGCGTACCGCGCCCGGGCCAGCCCGGCGCGATCGACCGGACGCCCGACTGGAACGGAGATCTTGCCCCGAACGGTATTGGGGTCGATCTGCTCGGCGCCTCGGATGACCCACTGCTCCAGCAGCGGGCGCTCCCGGACGGTGATCTGCAGGATCGTGCGGCCGGCAGTGTCCACCTGGGCCACGCTGACATCATCAAACTGGCCGGTGGCGAAGAGGGACTGGATGGCCCGCTGCACCTGCCGGTAGTTCACCTGCTGGTTGAGAACAAGTCCGGAAGCTGCGATGATGGACGTCGGCGTGTTGCGCTGGTTGCCGATGACCGCGATGCTGTCCAGGGTGACCGGGCCCGGGGGGCCCTGGGCCGCCGCGCCGCGCACGCCGGCAACCAGCAGCAGGAGCACCATCCCGATGCGCCCGAACCAGGGGGCCACCCCAAGGCCCCGCCCGTGCCGTCCTCCTGGTGGAGCGGCGTGCACCACGGACGTCAGGCGCGGGTCCCGGTCAGCGTCCGGAATATGAACTTGTCACCCCCGGGCGCCAGGTCGACCTCGACCTCATCACCGCGGGTCAGGTCGCCGGTCAGGAGCTTCTCGCTGAGGGGGTCTTCGATGTAGCGCTGGATGGCACGCTTGAGGGGGCGGGCCCCGTAGTTCTGGTCGTAGCCCTTCTCCACCAGGAAATCGAGCGCAGGGGGCGTCAGGCTCACCTCGTCACCGAGCCGCCGGATGACTTCCTTCATCAGGACTCCGACGATCTGCGCAATGTGCTCCCGGTCGAGCGGATGGAAAACGATGACCTCGTCCAACCGATTCAGGAACTCGGGGTTGAACACCCGCCCGATTTCTTCCTTGACGGTCTCGGCGATCTTCTCGAACGACTGGCGGCCATCGGCGGAGTGGAACCCGAGGGACCTGGACTGGGTGATATCCCGCGCCCCGACATTGGAGGTCATGATGACCACCGTGTTCTTGAAGTCGATCAGCCGACCGTAGTTGTCGGTCAGGTGCCCCTCATCGAGAACCTGGAGGAGGATGTTGAAGACATCGGGGTGTGCCTTCTCGATCTCGTCGAGCAGCACGACCGAGTAGGGCTTCCGCCGCACGGCCTTGGTCAGGGTACCGGAGTCCTCGTACCCCACATAGCCGGGCGGCGCGCCAATCAGGCGCGACACCGAGAATTTTTCCATGTACTCGGACATGTCCACCCGAATCAGCGCGCTCGGATCGGCAAAGAGAAACGTGGCCAGCGCACGGGCCAGTTCGGTCTTGCCGACCCCTGTGGGGCCGCTGAAGATGAACGAGCCGATCGGACGCTTGGGATCCTTGAGCCCGGCCCGCGAGCGCCGGATGGCCCGCGAGACCGCGGTGATTGCCTCGTCCTGACCGATCACGGAAAGGTGCAGCTCCTCCTCCATCCGGAGCAACCGGGCGGTCTCCGCTTCCTGAAGCCGCGTCAGCGGAATGCCAGTCCACCGAGAGACGATAAAGGCCACCGCCTCCTCGTCGATCACCGGCCGCTTGGTCTGGCGCTCCCGCTCCCACTCCTCCTGGGTCTGCCGGATCTTGCCCTGGAGCTCGCGCTCGGAATCCCGGAGCGATGCCGCCCGCTCGAAGTTCTGGTCGCGAACGGCATTTTCCTTGTCGGTGTTGACCCGGTCAAGGTCGGCCTTCAGCTCCCCGATGGCTGGCGGGGGCGCCTGCGAGGCCAACCGGGCCCGGGCCCCGGCCTCGTCGATGACGTCGATCGCCTTGTCAGGCAGAAACCGGTCGGTGATGTATCGCTCGGAGAGTTCTGCCGCAGCCACCAGGGTCGGGTCGGGGATCGAGACCCGGTGGTGGTCCTCGTACTTTTTCCGCAGCCCCTTCAGGATCTCGACGGTTTCTTCGACGCTGGGCGGATCGACCACCACCGTCTGGAACCGCCGCTCGAGGGCGCCGTCCTTCTCGATGTACTTGCGATACTCGTTCAGCGTGCTGGCCCCGACGCACTGCAGCTCGCCGCGCGCCAGGGCCGGCTTGAGCATGTTGGAGGCATCGATGGCGCCCTCGGCGGCACCGGCACCCACCAGGGTGTGCAGCTCGTCGATGAACAGGACGATCTGCTTGTTCTGGGCAATCTCGTTCATGACGGCCTTGAGCCGTTCCTCGAACTGGCCCCGGTACTTGGTGCCGGCAATGACTGCGGCCATGTCAAGCGAGAGCACCCGGTGGTCGCGCAGCACGTCGGGGCACTGGCCGCTGGCAATCAACAGCGCCAACCCTTCAACGATGGCAGTCTTCCCCACCCCGGGCTCGCCGATCAGGACCGGATTGTTCTTCTTCCGGCGGGCCAGAATCTCCATGACCCGCTGGATTTCCTTTTCCCGGCCGATGGTCGGATCGAGCTGCCCTTCGGCAGCCAGCTGGGTCAGGTCACGGCAGAAATGATCGAGCGCCGGGGTCTTGGACTTTTTCTCGGACTTGGGAGCCGATGCTGGCGCCGGGGCGCCACCCGGGGCCCCCGAGGTCTGCGGCAGGTCGGTGCCAAGCAACCGCAGGGTCTCGGCGCGGGACTGCTCCAGGCTGACCCCGGCATCGGTCAGGACCTGGGCGGCGATCCCCTTTTCCTCCCGGAGGAGGCCAAGCAGGAGGTGTTCGGTGCCCACGTACGAGTGGTTGAGCTCGCGGGCCTCGGTCATCGCCAGCTCGAGGACCTTCTTGGCCCGCGAGGTGTACGGCAGGTCTGGCCCCGGCGCCGCAGCGGCCTTCCCCTTCTTGACCGTCTCCTCGATCTTCTGCTGGATTTCCTCCAGGTCCACGCTAAGGTGCTGCAGCACTGCGGCGGCGACTCCTTCGCCCTCGCGAATCAGCCCCAGCAGGATGTGCTCGGTGCCAACGTACTCGTGATGAAGCCGGGATGCCTCTTCCCGTGCCATCTGGAGCACCTTCCGCACCCGATCGGTAAAGTTGTAGCCATTCATCGCAGGGTCACCCCGACCAGCCCTCGGGAATGCGGCATGGACCTAGCCACGACGGCCGGCCTCCGCTTCGAGAATCATTCTGACATGTCGCGCCCGGCGCACCGGGACCTCCGCCTCGTCCAGCACTCCACCAGCCATGGCCAGCACATGGGCCGGCTGGGTCTCGATCAACAGACGATTGACCGTATACATACCGACGTCCGGGACCAGCCCAAGCCCCACACCGAGCCGCACCCCGCTCAGGAGGTTCATCGCCTCCTCGAACCCCAGCGACCGGGCATGCCTCAGCAACCCGAAGGCCCGCCAGACCTTGTCCTCCAGGATGCTCGGCGCGTCGCGGAGTAGGATCTGCCGGGCCTTCTCTTCGTGCCCGATCACCTGTCCCACGATTCGGCTCAGGTGGTCCAGCAGCTCGCTCTCGGACTGCCCCAGCGTGGTCTGGTTGGACAATTGAAAAAAATTGCCGACCACCTCGCTGCCCTCACCGTAGAGACCCCGATAGGTCAATCCGACCTGACTCAGCCCCTGCAGGACCCGATGGATTTCCTTGGTCAGCACCAGGCCGGGAAGGTGGATCAGGATCGAGGCCCGGAGCCCGGTGCCGACGTTGGTCGGGCAGCTGGTAAGGTAACCGAACTGGGGGTGAAAAGCGAAGGCAACTTGTTGCCCCAATTCAACGTCCGCGCGCCTCACAGCGGCATATGCTGCCTCCAGCGACAGCCCGGAAACCAGCCCCTGAAGCCGGAGGTGATCCTCCTCGTTTACCATCGCGCCCACGTCCCGACCCAGCAGCACCGCCGAGGCCCGGCGAGGCACCCCGCCCCGCTCGGGCACGGAGAGTTCCTTGCTCACGACATGGCGCTCATGCAGGAGCTGCCGGTCCAGGCTGGGCAGCGAGTCCAACCGGAACACCATCGCCCGGCGAAGGGTCACCGATTGTTCGGCGGCTTCCCTGACCATCCCGAGGACCGCCTCGCGTTCGGCCTCGGTGGCCTGGGCCGAAAACCGATGCTCGGCGAGGTTCCGCGCCAGCCGGATCCTGGTGGAAAGGACCAGATGGCTCTCGGGCCCGCTGCCATCAAGCCAGCCCAGGCCGCCATCGGGAAGGA
>JAWXBA010000396.1:0-5398 GCA_034439775.1 Gemmatimonadota bacterium
CCGAACCATTCTGCGACTCAGAGTAGATCGTGGACGGATCATTGGGGTCCATGGCGGTGTAGAACCCATCGCCGCCGCCGACCCGGAACCAGTCCTGCAGCAGGATCGGGCCGGTCCGGGTGGAGCTCGGTCCGCACCAGCTGCCGTTGTCCTGGAGCCCGGTGCAGACGTTGTAGGGACGCTGCATGTCGACCGAGGCGTGATACGGCTGGCCCATCGCCCAGGTGCGGAGCGATTCCCAGGTGTCCCCGCCATCCCGGGACACGTCGATGGAACCGTCGTTGCCGTACATCACGTGGCGGCTGTCGTTGCGGTCGATCCAGATGGCGTGATGATCCACATGCCCCTGGCCGCTCATCGTCGCGAAGGTGGCGCCACCGTCGGTGGACTTGTAGGACTGCACGCCGGCGGTGTAGACGGTGTTCTCGTTGTTCGGGTCCACCCGGATCTGGCTGAAGTACATCGGCCGGGCGTTCTGGTTCCCGCGGAACTCCCAGTTCCGGCCGCCATCGGTGGAGCGCCAGATCCCGCTGACCTGGGGGTCGGGCGGCAGGTTCTGCTGGCCGCCGAACCCGCCGCCGCCGGCCGGGGGTGCCTGTTGGGCGGCGCGCGGCTCCTTGTCGGGAGCCACTTCGATCTGGGCGTAGATCACGTTCGGATTGGAGCGGGACCAGTCGAGAGCCACCCGTCCCATGGTGCCGTTGGGGAGTCCATTGCTGCTCACCCTGGCCCACCGCTCACCGCCGTCATCACTGCGCCAGATGCCGCTGCCGGCGTTGCCGCTGGCAAAACCCCAGGCGGTTCGCTGGCGGGCATACGTCGACGCAAAAAGAATGTTGGGGTTGGTCGGGTGGATCACGATGTCATTGGCGCCGGTCCACTGGTCCACCGCCAGGACATGGCGCCAGGTGCGGCCACCGTCGGTGCTCTTGAACACGCCCCGCTCGACATTGGGCCCGAACAGGCGGCCGATCGCCGCCACCCAGACGGTGTTCGGGTTGGTCGGATGGACCACCACCCGGGCAATCGACTGGGTTTCCCGGAGGCCGACATTCGTGAAGGTCTTGCCACCATCGGTGGTCTTGTAGACCCCGTTGCCGAAGGAGGAGGACTGGCGGTTGTTCGGCTCTCCGGTCCCGACATACATCACGTTCGGATCGGAGGGCGCGATCGCCATGTCGCCGATCGAGTGGGTGGAGTAGGTGTCAAAGATCGGGGCAAAGGTGGTGCCGGCATTGGTGGTCTTCCAGATGCCGCCGGTCGCAAAGCCCACGTAGTACGTGGTGGGATCGTTTTCCACCACCGCAATGTCGTCGACCCGCCCACCCTGGCCGATCGGTCCGATCGAGCGCCACTTGAGACCCCGCAGCAGCGGGTTGGTGGAGGCGTTGATCATCGGGGTGTCGGCCGACTGAGCCGACAGCGGGGGGATGCCTGGGGCGGCCAGCAGGGCGCCTCCCAGGGCCAGCAGGATCAAGCGGTGTCGACGCATCGGGAATCCTTGGACTGTGTGGGACTGGGGCGGTGGCCGCGGAAACAACCTTCAACTGGCAGGGATTCCAGATAGAGTAGCCCCACTTTGGCGGCGGCGCAAACCGGGGCTCGGCCCGCTCGACTGTTCCGGCCAGTCGATCCAACCAACGGCCCGATCCGGGAGTATATTGCGTGGATACCCCTGTTTACCACCAAGGAAAGACACCGATGACTCCCCGTTCGGCACCCTTGTCGCGCGCAGGCGCGGCGCTCCTGCTGGTTACCGGCCTGGTCCTGACCGCGGCTCCGGTAGCCGCCCAGCTGCGCACCACCGAGACCCGCGATCCGGCCCAGCAGCAGGACACGTCGTTTGCCAGGGCCTACAAGGAGTGGCTCCCCAACGCGCGGCTGGGAAGCCCCCTGGTGGACCACCTGCCCCGGGTGCCGGGAATTCCGACCCCCAAGGACATCCTGGGGTACCATATCGGTGCGCCCAAGATCCTGACCTATTACGCCGACCAGCTCCGGTATTACCGGGCGCTGGCTGCCGCGACACCACGGGTGCGGGTCGAGACGATTGGCCGGTCCGACGAGGGGCGGGAATTGGTCGTGGTCTGGGTCTCGTCCGACGCCAACATGGCGGCAGAGGCCAGCAATCGCTCCAACCTGGCCAAGATTGCCGATCCGCGAGGCCGCTCCGAAGCCGAAATTGCCCAACTGATCCGGGACACCAAGCCGCACTACCACCTGATGGGCGGGCTCCACAGCGGCGAGACCGGCCCCTCCGAGATGCTGATGGAGCTGGTCTATCGCCTGGCCACCGAGACCTCGCCGGTCATTGCCGGGATCCGGGAAAACCTGTACGTCTCGGTGACCCCGGTGGCAGACGCCGATGGCCGGGACCGCAACGTGGACTGGTTCCTCCGGAACCTGGAGATGGGGCTGACCAATCCGCCGCCGGGCGGACAGGGCGGGCAGGGTGGTGGCGGCGGTGGTGGTGGCGGCGCCGGTCAGGGGGTTCCCGGCGTGCCGTACTGGGGCAAGTACGCCTATCATGACAACAATCGTGACATCAACCTCGAGCTGGTCCAGATGCGGGCCATCGCCGACTGGTACTTCACGGCGCACCCCCCGATCATGCACGACCTGCACGAATCGCTGCCGCTGCTCTACACGTATAGCGGCGCGGCACCACAGAATCCCAACCTCGACCCGTTGCTCTTTGCCGAACTGCCGTGGTTTGCCAACTGGGAAATGGCCCAGATGACCAAGTACGGCATGCCGGGGGTGTACACCCACGCTTTCATGGATGGCTGGTCGCCCGGGTACCTCGGGTCGATTGCGTACAACCACAACGGACTGATGAAGATGTATGAGACCAATTCCGGCCGAGACCTGGACACCGCCCAGGTGGCCAGTGCCTTCCGTCGGGCGGCGGCGCGGGCAGATTCCGCAGCCCGCAGCCTCCCGGCCGGCAGCACCGGCCGCGGTGGCGCGGTGCCCACCGGGCGAGGCGGCGCCCAGGCGCGGGAGTGGTATCGTGGCATTGCCATCGATCCACTCGATTCCGACCTCTTTACCCGCCGAGCCAACGCCAACTACATGCAGACCGGCGTGCTCTCGGCGCTGCAGCTGGCGGCAATGTTCCCGGCCACGGTGCTCGAGAACTTTTACGTCAAGACCCGGAACGCGATTGCGGATGGGATGGCCGGCGGTCCCTACGCCTACCTGATCCCGGTGCAGCGCGACATGACCCGGGCGGTGGAGATGGTCAATATCCTCCGGACCCAGCGCATCGAGGTTGGCCAGACTACCCGTGAGCTGACCCTCGGCGAGAACAAGTATCCGGCGGGGTCGTTCCTGATCAAGCGAAATCAGCCGTATGGCCGGCTGGCCAAGAATCTCCTGGAGCGGCAGCAGTATCCCGACGCCCGCCTCAACACCTACGACGACAGCGGCTGGACGATGGGCCTTGCCATGAATGTCCAGGTGGTGGAGGTGACCGATTCGACCATCCTGAGTGCGGCGGTGACGCCGGTCGATCAGGCGGTGGTACCGGGACGCCTGGCCGGCAATGGCAAGGCGGGGCTGGCCGTTGCCCACTACGGCTCCAACAATATGATCACCTTCCGCTACCGGCTTCGGGATATCCCGATGCAGGTGGCGGAGGAGAAGTTCACCGCCGCCGGGATCGAGTTCCCGGCGGGCTCATTCCTCGTGGCCGACTCCATTCACGCCCCGGCGGTGCGGGCTGCGGTCCAGGAGCTCGGCCTGACCGGCGCCGCCCTGGAGAACTGGCCGGCGGTCCGGCTGCACAGCGCCGACCTGCCCCGGGTCGCGATCTACACCCAGTGGTCGGGCACCCAGAACCTGGGCTGGTACCGGCTGACCTTCGACGCCTTCGGGATTCCCTACGACCTGATCTACAAGGAACGAGTGGTGCAGGGGAACCTGCGCTCCCAGTACGACGTGATCCTGATCGCCGAGCAGAACCTGAGCCGGCAGACGGTCATGCAGGCCCCGCGCTCGACGCCGGTGCCGTACCAGAAGACCGACAAGTACCAGTTCCTGGGCATGTATGGCGAGACCGATGACATGACCGGCGGCTTCGGGCAGGCCGGGGTGGACGCGTTTGCCGCCTTCCTCGAGGGCAACGGCACCCTGATCGCCGTAGGCGACGCCGCTCGGCTGCCGATCGAATTCGGCTGGGCCGGTACGGTGGCCCGGACGCCGGTGGAGGGGCTGGTGGCCCAGCGCCCGCTGGTGGAAGGTGAGGTGCTTCGTCCCGAGCACCCGGTGTTCTACGGCTTCGAGGCCGGGAAGATCCCGGTCAAGTACGTCGGTGGCCAGCCGTTCGAGGTGGGGATCGCCAACGAGGCCAACGTGCTGGCACGCTATGTCGGTGGCGAGGCCGCAGTGCTGTCCGGCTTGATGACCGGGGCCGACGCCTTGAAGAATCGGCCATTTGCGGTGGACATTCCCGAGGCGTACCGCGGCAAGGGCCGGGTCGTAATGTTCTCGAACAATCCCATCTATCGCTGGCAGAACCACGGCGAGTTCGGGATGATCTTCAACGCGGTGCTCAACTGGAACGATGTGGTGGCCGGAACCAAGGAGCCGGTGATTCCGTAGTAGCACGGATAGGACAGATGGGACAGATAGGACGGAAAGGGCTGTGAGGGCGGGGGAACTCGCGGCCCTGTGTGCTCGAGCCGATTGAAGGACGTCTACGAGGTACCCTACCCAGAAACCAACCAGGAGGAATAGTGCGCATTCTCGCTCTGGCCATGATGGCCACACTCGTGACAGGAACTGCCATGGCCCAGGACGCCGACCGCAGCGTGGCGGACGGCGGCATCAAGGTGGCAGGCTGGAAGGGCCGGGTGGATCGCCGCCCGACGTCGCAGGGAAAGACGATTGCCGATTCGCGGATGGTCGCGGATGGGGCCAACTTCCGCCTTTCGGTGGGCCCGGCGGGCAATTTCTGGAATCCGGCTCACACCGCCAGCGGCGACTATGACGTGAAGGCGACGTTCAAGGAACACAAGATGGCGGCCGACCATCCCCACTCCTACGGGATCTTCATCGGCGGTGCAGCGCTGGAGTCCGACATGGAGACGCTGGCGTATTGCATTACCTATGGCACCGGGACCTTCTCCGTCAAGACGTTCCACGGCTCCAAGGTGACCACGTTGGTCAATATGGAAGCCAACCCGGCGGTCCATAAGGCCGATGCGAATGGTGAATCCACCAATGAAATTGGCTGGCGGGTGCGCGGCGGCAACGCCTCGTGCGTCGTGAACGGCACGGTGGTGCACAGCTTCCCGAGCAGCGAGCTGATCGCCGCGGACAAGCTGACGTCGCTGAACGGGAATTACGGTATCCGGGTGAGCCATAACCTGGAGCTGACGGTGTCCGGGCTGGC
>JAWXBA010000397.1:0-4822 GCA_034439775.1 Gemmatimonadota bacterium
GGTGGGTGTCCTCGCGCTCGAACATCTGCTGGAAGATGTCCGTCAGCTCCCGGACCACAGGACGGACCCGCAACTTGACCAGCCCGACGGTGGTCCGGGTGTCGAACAGGACCACCAGGATCACCCGGCGGGCCACATCGGCCAGATACAGCGACTCCCGCTCCCCCTGGTGAAACAGCGCCCCGAACTCTTCCTCGCCCAGCAAGCGGGCCAGCTGGTCATTGGCGCTGAAATCTGCGGCGGTCAGCGACGCAAACGCCACCGGGTCGAAGGTGGGGGGCTCACCGACGGTGGCCAGGGTCTGCCCGGTGCGATCCACCAGGATCGCCGTGCGCGCCGCCGCCTCGACCAGGAAGGTTTCGAGACGACCAGAAATTCGGCGGGCGTCCTCCTCGTGGAAGGACCAGCTGGCGGCGTGGTTCACGCGCCCCGTCCCGTCATCACAACCGAGCCTCGAACCGGTGGACCAGTGCGCCGGCGCGGCGGCGCAGGGCCGGTTGGGTTTCCCAGCGAAGGTAGTCCTGAAGGAGTCGAATCGTCTCAAGTCCGGGCCGTCCGGCCAGGTACCCGAGCGCGGCGGTCCGCCGGGACGGGCGGCGGCTGAACAGGTCTGCCCGGTGCTTCCGCTGCCGTCCCTGGGCCGCAGCCCAGCCCAGCAGCACCCCCGCGAGGGTGGCGCCACCAATGAGCATCAGGTTACGAGACCGGTTCATGGCACCTCCTGCCGGGCCCGCAGCGCGTGGGCCAGGGTCACCCCGTCGACATACTCCAGGTCGCCGCCGACCGGCAGCCCCCGCGCCAGCCGCGTCACCAGGATTCCGCGGTCGGCCACCATCTGCTGGATGTAGGTGGCAGTCGCCTCGCCCTCCAGCGACGGATTCGTCGCCAGGATGAGCTCGCGCACCTCATCCTCCTGGACCATCGCGTCGAGCAGGTCCAGCCGCAACGACTCGGGCCCGACGCCTTCGAGCGGCGAGAGCCGGCCGCCCAGGACCAGATAGCGGCCCCGAAAACCGGTGGAGCGCTCCACGACTTCCAGCGAGGCGGCATCCTCCACCACGCACACGATGGTGCCGTCGCGGGCCGGGTCGCTGCAGATTCCGCACCGCTCCGATTCCGTCAGGTTGCCGCAGCGGCCACACGGCCGCACCCGCTCTGCCACCGTCACCAGCGCCTCGGCCAGCCGGGTCGCCTGCGCGGTTGGCTGCTGCAGCAGGTGGTAGGTCAACCGATGGGCGGTCTTCCTCCCGATACCCGGGAGGCGGGCCAGCTCGGTGACCAGGTTCTCGATGGCGGTCACGCGATCAAGGGGAAGGAAATCCCGGGGCGGGCTGCACCTTCTGCATCTCGTTGGTCGCCAGCTCCGCTGCCCGGCGCTGCCCCTCGGCAATGGCCGAAAGCACCAGGTCGGAGAGCAGCTCCGCATCCCGGCCGGCAAACGCCTCGGGCGCAATCTCCAGCTTCCGCACCACCCCGCGCCCGTCCACCGCGGTCCGGACCAGGCCGGCCCCCGCGGTGGTTTCGATCAACCGCTCCGCAAGCTCCGATTGGAGCTGCTGGAGGCGGCCCTGCACCTGCTGGCCCAACTGGAACAACTGCTGCAAATCAGCCATATGCCCACACGCCCGGCCTAGTAGCCCTTGGGGGAATCATCGATGACCTCTAAATCTAACTCCGTTGCGGCCAGATCGAGCAGCGGATCGATCCGGCGGAAACGCTCCAGCTTTTCGGCCTTCAGGGCCTCCCCGGAGAGCCGGCGCGGCCGCGCCGCCGGCGAATCTGGCTCGGTGGCCGCTCCACCAAAGCGGACACTGACGGCCGCCCCGACCCGGGCCTGGATGAGTTCCTGCACCAGCGCACGCTGCCGTTCAACCCCCTCGCGCATCACTGTCGCCTCGGGGGCAAATTCGAGGGTGACCGCCGGCGGATCGACCGCCACGACCTGGGCCACCGCCAGCGCCTCGCCCAGCAGCACGCTCTTCCCTTTGGCCGAGAGCACCAGGTCGGGCCAAGCGCCCTGAAGGCCCGCCAGCGTGAACGGCACCGGGTCGGTGGCGGGCGACAACACTCGGGGTGGCGGCTCCCCCTGCGGACCCGCTGTCCCACTGTCCCGCTGTCTTGCGGTCCCGCTGACCCGCTGACCCGCCGCTGCTCCGGTGCCTCCGCTGCCCCCGCTGCCAGCCGCCCCCCCTGCCGCCCGGAGCACCTGCTCCAGGTCCACGATCCGGTCGAGCATGGCCCAGCGCAGCAGCAGCGTCTCAACCGTCAATCGCGGATGGGCGCCCCGTCGGATGGCCGTCTCGGATTCCGCCAGCAGCCGAAGCATCCGCAACAGGTCCTCGGGCCGGAGCCGAGCCTGGGCATCCGCCACCACCTGCCGCTGGCGCTCGGTCAATTCCTCCGCTTGACCTCCGAAATGGGCCACCAGGACCGCCCGCAGCAGGTCGGCCACCCCGGTCATGAACTCCACCAGGTCTGCGCCAGCCTCCATGAGCTGGTCCACCAGCGGGAAGACCCGGGCTGGCTCCCGGTCGGCCACCAGCGAGAGCACCTCCCCGTGGAGGGCGTCGCCCTGCAGGCCCAGCACCTCGCGCACCCGCTCGGCGGTCACAGGTCCATCCCCGAAACTGAGACACTGGTCGAGCACCGAGAGGGCGTCGCGCATCCCCCCGTCTGCGTACCGCGCGATCAGGAGCAGGGCGTCGTCCTCGGCATCCAGCTGCTCGGCCGTCAGGACAGTGCGCAGATGATCGCGAATGGCCTTGGGGCCAATCCGCCGGAAGTCGAACCGCTGCAGGCGCGAGAGGACCGGTGCCGCGGTGTTGGCAATCTTCTGGGGTTCGGTGGTGGCGAAGACGAAGACCACGCGCGGAGGGGGTTCCTCGAGGATCTTGAGCAGCGCGTTCCACGCCTCCCGGGTGAGCATGTGGGCCTCGTCCACGATGTACACCTTGTGGTGTCCGTCCTGGGAGGCGGCGTACATCGCCCGTTCGCGCAAATCCCGGGCATCGTCGACGCCGCGGTTGCTGGCCGCGTCGATTTCCACCACGTCCAGGTTGGCCGATCCACCCCAGACCCGCTCGCAGCTGGTGCACTCCCCGCAGGGCTCCCCGGTGGGGTGGGCCAGATCACGGCGCTCGCAGTTGAGCGCCATGGCCAGGATCCGGGCGGCCGTGGTCTTGCCCACCCCGCGTGGCCCGGTCAGGAGGTAGCCGTGACCGACCCGATCCTTGGCCACCGCGCCTCGGAGGGCGGCGGCGACGTGGTCCTGCACCAGCAGGTCGGCAAATTTGCGGGGGCGATAACGACGGGCAAGCGCGATGGTCATGGTGGTAAGGTAGGGCCGAACTGGGGCAGGCGGGAGGGCGGCAGAAAAGCAGTTGCCCCAGGCGACCCGAAGCGACACTGGACATCGCTTAGCGCTGCTACCGTTAGGTCCTGACGCGATTCGCGCGCCAGCATCCTTCGGACCTGGGGCAGGTCCAATATACGCGCACCGGCCTGCGGCCGGGAGGGGAACTGTACAATCCCGTGATGGGGACGCTTCCCGGCATGGTGGGCGGGAACTGTACAACCCCGCTGGGAGGAGAGTTCCCAGCAGGGTGGGCGGGAACTGTACGATTCCGTGTCGGTGAAAGATCCGTTCATGGCAAGCGGGAAAAGCTTGTCCCGCTCACCATACACCGAGCGCACCCGGACACGACGCTGTACAGTTCCCGCTCACCATACACGGAGTCCTCCCGGACTCGGTGCCGTACAGTTCCGGCGCGTCAGCGCCCGGGCCCAAACAGTATGGCGTTGTTCACCATGCCGGCCGCGCCGCGCCAGAACGCCCGGAACAGCGGGTTCTGAGCAAACACGACGGCGGTGCCCTGGCCGTGGGACTCCACCGAGGCCCAGGCGGTATTGGCCAGGAACCGCTCGGTATTACCAGGCCAGGTGTGCCCGCTCACCACGTTGTTGACGGGACCCAGCACCGCCACGTTGTCGCCGCGGCGCGAAGGCATCATGAACCAGCTGCCGTTGATCGGCACGGCGAGCTGGTCCTGGGTGTAGCCGATCGTGATCCAGTGCGTCAGGTCGAGGGTGGCCCTGGCAATCAGCCCCGGCACCGACTCGGGCCGGTCGGCAGCCGTTGGGGAGACGATGGGGCTGCCGGGCCGCGCGCTGGGACTGAGGGTGGTATCCGCAGGAGGCGTCGGCTTGGGGCTGCTGCCTTCCTCCGGCTCCCCCACCCCTCGAATCGCAGCCAGATCGAGTTCCTTGCGTGCCAGAAGTTGCGCACCTCCGCCCCAGGCGATCACCGCTCCCCCGTCCCGGACCCAGGCTTTGAGGCGGTCGGCGGCCGGCTGGAGGCTCCGCCACATCGTGCCTGCGTTGCCCTCTGGAATGATCAGAATGTTGTAGTCGTTGAGATCCACCCGACCGAGCGCGGCCAGTTCGATCGGGACGACCGACAACTGCATTTCGCGCTCCAGATAGAACCAGGCATCCCCGAACCCGGTCTGGCTGACCCCGTCGCCGCCAGCGAGGAGAATCTTCGGGGCGTGCAGGGGGACGACGGCGGAGCTGCCGATGCCGAACTGTCCCCGATCGGGGAACCCGGAAGCGATCGCGGTGACGGCCACACCCATCTCCCGGGCCCGCGACGCGATCTTGTCGTGCGCGCTGGCCTCGTTGCGGCCCACCCGGATGACGAAGGTGCCGCGCGGCCAGCTGGTGCCGTCGGCGCGCAGCGTTTCCAGCGAGGCGCCGACGTTCACGCCATCCTGCATCAGCGCCATGGCAAAGCGGCTACTGAGCTGGGTGCCCCCGGCAAAGA
>JAWXBA010000398.1:0-3522 GCA_034439775.1 Gemmatimonadota bacterium
CTTGAATGGATGCCCAACGAGTCCGGGGCCCCCCAGGCCCGTGCCGACCAGATCCGGGCCTTCCAGGCTGAGCTGCAGCAGCTGGAAGGCGAGGGGATTGCGGTGCTCGAGGAGAGCAACCGGGCACGTGTCCACGGGCACCACACCGAGCTGCTGGCCCGATTGGCAGCCGATGCCGATGTGGACACCAGCGAATCGATGCACCAGCTCTCGCTGGGTCTTCGACTGGCCACCATGCTCGGCACAGTGGCACTCTCCGTGGCCACCGTCCTCTTTGTCCTGCGGTTCTGGGGACACCTGCCCACCGCCGCCCAGCTCGGCCTGGCGATGGCGGCGCCGCTCGTTCCCTTGTTGATCGCCGAGCTGGCGGCGCGACGGGAGCGCAGCCTCTACATCGCCTCGCTCTTTGCGGTCGTGGCGGTGGCAGGTTTCGGCGCCAACCTGGCGATCATGCATCAGGTCTTGAATCTTCCCGATTCGCCCCATCCGGCTCTGGCGCTCGGCGGCCTCGCCCTGCTCCTGGCCTACCGCTACGATATCCTCATCCTCCTGGCGGCCGGCCTCGCGGCGGTCGGGTGGTGGGTGGCCGCGTCGATTTACAGCCTGTTCGGCGGCTGGTTCCCCGACTTCTGGGCGCTGCCGGAGACGCTGGTGCTGCCGGCGCTGGTGGTCCTCGTCCTTCCCGTGGTCGTGCATCATCGGCCGCATCCGCGATTCAGCGAGGTCTACCGCGCCCTGGCCATCGTCGTGCTCGGCGGTGTGGCGGCGGTGATCGGACTCAGCGGGGAATACAGCCTGCTCCCCTTTGGTCGCCGGGGAGCGGAGATGGCCTATACCCTGGGGGGCCTGACCCTTGGCATTGGCGCGATGATTGTCGGGGTCAAGCGAGGCTGGTCCTGGTCGGTGCGAGCCGGCGCCGGCGTGGCCCTCCTGTTGATGCTGGCCAAAGCGGTGGACTGGTGGTGGGAACTGCTGCCGGCCTGGCTCTTCTTTCTGGTCCTGGGCACCCTGTCCCTTGCCTCGATCGTGGGCCTCAAACGGCTGCGCGCCGCGGCGGCGGCCCCATGACCAAGCGACCCGGTGCCCTCTCAGCGGTGTTGCTCGTGGTTGTTGTCAACCTGGCCCCGCTGGCAGGGTGGTGGTGGAATCACACTGGGAATCCCCTTGCCACGGTGGAATTGAGCGAGCGCGAAGCGGGCGTCCGGCGGGGTGGGGATGAGAACTCCTCCGTCTGGCTTGAGCTGTGGCGCGCCGACGCGTGGGAGCAGCGGCCGCGGACGGCCTGGGCCGACTCCGCCTCCCTGGTCTCGCTGGGGTTCGAACCAGAGCGGCTCGCCACCGGAGAAGAACAGTCGCTGGCGGCCTGGCGACCGCGTCGGCGCCCCGCCTGGGTCCTGCTGCGCGTCGACGAGGCGGCCAGCACCCTGGTCGGTAGCCGTCTGGTGCCGGTTGCCGTCGGCCCTGATCCCGGGGCGTTGTATCGCCAATCAGGGGACCGGAACAATCATCTGGTCATGCGGGGGGTGGTGCGGGTCGGGCGGGAAATACTGCCGGTCGATTCGCTGACCGGGATCTCCGACGGGGAGACCTGGTCGGCGGCGCTCGATGTGATTTCGCCCGCGACGCTGCATGTGCCCCGCTCGCTGGTGGCCGCGCTCGAGGACCACACCGCCGGGGAGGGCCGGGGGTCAGACCCACGCTTTGAGGTCCGGGTAACGATGGGACGGTTCTACCTGCCCAGGGTCACCGGGATCTTCCCCGCCACCCGCTGATCGGCGACCTAGACCGTACTGCTGATATCCTCGAGGGCCGCCCGGTTGACCAGCACCCGGATGGTATTGCTATCCGCGTCCACCGGCAACACCCAGAAAAACTTGCCCAGTGGCGGGTAGCGGTTTGCCAGCACCGCCAGCTTTTCGCCATCCTTGAAGGTCAGGGTGACCCGGTGTGAGCCCGCCAGTCTCGGGTCGTCCGGGGCCGGTACCGTGGCATAGTCGTGGGTCGAATCCCCCTCAGGGGTTTTGACGAAATACAATGCCTTGAGGTCTGCCAGGTTCACTTCCACCATTCCCCGATCTGACGTCCGGACGTGGCATTCGGGTTTGGCCGGCGCCACGTCCAGGCTAGTGCCCTTGATGAGCCGACCGTCGAGGTAGCGGGCCACCACGATATTCTGCATGCGACGCCCGATGAAAGGGGTATGGGTGAGATCCGGGACGGACCCGGTCACGGAGCCGTAGTGTGCCATGGCGGGAGAGGAATGCAGGAGGCGTGCCGACCCACCAGGGGCCAGTCCAATGCTCCGGGAACCAGGAAATACGACCCGGATAGGGGTCCGGGCACCCCTCGCTGTGGTGGCAGGGCCACACCATTCGCGTCGGGTGACTGGTCTCAGCCAAGCGACCGGGCGGTGTTGAGGACGTTGATCCCATTGAATCGGGTGGTGGGGCATCCGTGAGATACGGCGCTGGATTGGCCCGGCTGCCCCTTGCCGTCGTTGAACGACCCGCCCAGTCGGTAGTCCCGGGCGTCGCCCAGGGCGGCCACCGAGTTCCAGAATTCCTGGGTGTTGGACTGATACGCCACGTCATCCAGCATGCCGACCACCTTGCCATTCCGGATCTCGTAGAAGAGCTGGCCTCCGAACTGAAAATTGTAGCGCTGCTGGTCGATCGAGTACGACCCCCGCCCGTAGATCAGGATCCCTTTCTCGACCCCAGCGATCAGGTCGGCTTGGCTCATCGGGGTGGTTCCCGGCGACAGCGACACGTTGGGCATCCGCTGGAACTGGATCGAGTCCCAGGAGTCGGCGTAGCAGCAGCCGTGGGATTCGGTCTCGCCGAGGATGTGCACCTGGTCGCGGATCGCCTGGTAGTTGACCAGGATGCCATCCTTGACCAGGTCCCACCGCTTGGTCTTGACTCCCTCATCGTCCCAGCCGCAGGCACCGAGCGACCCTTCCTGAGTCTTGTCGGCAAAGAAGTTGACCTTTTCGTTGCCGAAGTTGAACGCCTTGGTGCGCCACTTGTCGAGAGTGGCGAAACTGGTGCCAGCGTAATTGGCCTCGTACCCGAGAACCCGGTCCAGCTCGAGCGGGTGGCCCACCGACTCATGGATCGTGAGGAACAGGTGGGTCGGGTCGAGAACCATGTCCCACTGGCCCGGCTCCACCGACTTGGCGGTGAGCTTCTGCCGGGCTTGCTGTGCCGCAAGGGTGGCGTCCTCAAGCATGTCGTACCGCTGGCCATAGAGCGCCGTCGTACCAGGCTGGCCCGACCCCGCGCGGAGGTATTCCCACCCCAATCCCATCGGCGCACTCAGCGCGTTCCGGGTCTGGAACCGGCCGCTCACCGGGTCGGTGGCGGTGACGGTGAAGTTCGGGTAGATGCGATGCACGTCCTGATCGGCATAGGTGCCATCGGTCGAGGCGAAGTACTTCTGCTCATTGACGACCGCGATCTGCGAGTTGATGAACCGGGCCCCTTCCTTGAGGCCTGCCTCGTTGACCGCCATCAGGAGGTC
>JAWXBA010000399.1:0-5193 GCA_034439775.1 Gemmatimonadota bacterium
AACCAGAGCCCTGTGGCGATGTTCACCTACCTGTGCGTGATCCGCTCGGATGGGGTCGGGGCCGACTGTGCCTTCAACGGCTCGGCGTCGACTGACTCCGATGGGACGATCGTGGCATACACCTGGACCGCCTCGGGCAGGCCGGGCAAGTCAGGCCCGAATGCCTCGTTTGCATACAAGGTCGGCACCAGCCAGACAGTGAGCCTGGTGGTCACGGACAATCAGGGCGCGACCGGCACCAAGGCCGTGTCGTTTACGGTCGGGGTGCCATAGCGCAGAGCGGCAGGCCGGTTCGGGAAACCTGCCTGCCGCATCGTCGATCGGGAACACCCAGATTCAACTCGCCACGACCAGCTGGATCCGCGGGGCACCATCGCTGCGCCCGGCACCCCCCCCCGATCAACCTCATGGTTTGCGACACGATGGTCTCAAGGTCGACTCTGCTTTGCGTCGCCAAGTATGACTGCGGTGGAGGGCGTGTCGACTCGAATGACCCTCGACCGGGGACGACCCATGCTCCGCCGCATCACCGCACGACCCTGGCGGTCCGCCCTGCTCGGCCTCGTCCCCGTCCTGGCTGTGTTCCTGTTCACCCGCTGGCGGGAGGCCTCAATTCGCGGCGGACAACTGCCGGCGGAGCCATTCCGCATCGCGGGCAATCTCTATCAGGTCGGCGCCAATGACATCGCCGCGTTCCTGATTGCCGGCCCCGAAGGCCACGTCCTGATTGACGGCGGCTATCCCGGCACCCCACCCCTGCTCAGGGCCAGCATCGCGCCGCTCGGCTTCGACCTCAGGGACGTGCGCATCCTGTTCACCTCCGAGCCGCACTACGATCATGGCGGCGGCGTGGCAGAGCTGCAGGAGGCTTCCGGCGCCGAACTGTGGGCGAGCGCGTCCAGTGCCGACGCGCTCGAATCCGGCGGCGACGACACTGACCGCACCTTCCTGCTGCGCGCCCTGGTATGGAGTGGCCTGGCCCGGTAGCCCGCGCCGACGGTCAGCCACCGCTTCGCGGACGGCGACACCCCGCCGGCGCTCACCGCGCACCTGACGCCCGGTCACACGCGGGGCTGCACCTCCTGGTCATTCACCGTGCAAGGAGGAGAGCGGGAGCTCCACGTCGTGAGCGCCTGCAGCCTGATCGTGTTGGGGGGGATGCGGTACGATGGGTACCAGGCCGACTTCGAGCAACCCTTCAAGATCCTCCGGAATCTGCCAGCCGACATCTGGGTCTCCTCGCATGCGCGGCTGTGGGGCCGGTATCGCAAGTTTGTCGCCAGCACCGAGGCGGAAGATCCGGTTGCCGTGTTCATTGATCCGGACGGATACCGCGCCTATGTCGATAGTGGGGAAGCGCGCTTTCGACGGGGGGTGGTGCAGTAGAGGCGTGGTTTTGCGGGCGGCGGTGATCAGAGCGGCCGATTGCAATCAGCCCCTACTATCCCATCCTCCGGCCCCCTGTCCCGAGTCCCTATTCCCTATTCCCCGTCCGCCATTCCCCGTCACCCTCACGCCGGATTGTCCGCGGATTCCGGGGGCCCCCCGGTGGGACTCGCTCGTTGTAAGGACCCCCATTCAACCTTTTGGCCAATGGCATGAATGGGCCCAATCAAAGAGACTTGGTGAGCAACTGGAGGCAGGCCCAGGAACTACGCGAGCCCCGGGCCAGGGTCCTCCGTGCCGGGGATTGGGCCGCTCCGGTTGACATCGCGGCCGTCGCCGTGCCCACCCGCACGCTGGCCGCCCCGACCAACCCCGTCGTTGCGGGGAATACCAGGAGCACCCGATGAGCCTGCTCATGACGCCCAGCGGCACCACCCTTGGCCTGGCCTTGACCTGTGACTGCGATGGGGTGATTCAGCAAGTCCTCCACAATGGATTGAGCTTGCCCGGGGCGGAGCTGGTGGGAACACCATTTCCCTTGCTGGTCGCCGGGTCCAGCTTTCGGAAGGCGCTGTCATTCCTGGTGGAGCTGAACGCCAAGCGCATGGTGTTTGACTGGGAATGCGAGCTGGCCGTGGGCGCCAGGGTAATCGCGATACATTGCGCCGGGGTGGCGCTGGACGGCAGCCTGCTGATCCTGGCGGCCGAGACCCGCACGGCCGTGAGCCAATTGTTCGACGACATGATGAAAATCAACACGATCCAGGCCCACGTGCTGCGCAGCATCACCAAGGAGCAGGCGGAGCGGATTCGCAAGCCGACGATCGGAGACTACGAAGAACTCAGCCGACTGAAAAACGACATGGTCGCCCTGCAGCGTGCCGTGGGCCGAAAGAATGTGGAACTGGAACGCCTTAACCGGGAGGTGAGCCGGATATCCATCACTGACGATCTTACCCACCTGTACAACCGACGCGGCTTCTTCGAAGTGGGTCACCGGGAGGTGGCCCGCACCAGGCGGTTCGGGACACGCCTTTCGGCCATCATGCTGGACATCGATCATTTCAAGCAATTCAATACCGACTACGGTCACGCGATCGGGGACCGGGTGCTGGAAGGAGTCGCGGCGCGCTGCATCCTGCAGTTGCGGGAAGTGGATACTGCCGGTCGGTACGGCGGTGAGGAGTTTGCGGTCCTGTTGCCCGATGTCGACCTGGCGAGCGCCATTGTCGCGGCTGAACGACTCCGCGCCAACATTGCTGATGAGCCGTACCCGACCGATGTCGGTGCCTTGAAGGTGACCATCAGCCTCGGTGTGGCTTCTCTCATGGGCGACGCCATGGAGTTGGAGGAACTCTTGGGACGTGCCGATCAGGCGCTGTATCAGGCCAAAGCGGCGGGGCGGGATCGAGTCTGCGCTGGTGACGTGCTTGAGCATGAGCCAGCAGGGATACGCGGTGCCAGTGATCGTGGGGCCCGCCGTCATACCGCCGCAGGAAACGGGACAACCTTCGCGGCGGGCGGGTAGGGAGGGGCCTTGCGGGAACGGCCAGGTGGTCGCAGCCAACCGAGCGGCGGGCGGATGTGGCGAGGGGTCGCCGAGGTGCGCTAGTCGCTTGTGCTGGAGTGGTGGAAGGCCGCGACCTCGAGGCGGGAGCAAAGCGCCAGCTTCTCCAGCACGTTGTGGACGTGACTCTTGACCGTGTGAACCGCGATGTGCAACCGGTTCGCGATCTCCTTGTTGCTCAGGCCCTCCCCGAGCAGTTCGACGACCTCGTGTTCCCGCGGGGTCAGGCGGGTGCCTCCACCCAGCGACGCCTTGTGGACCGGGAGATCGCTGGCGATCTGGGTGAACAGCGATGCGGTCAGCACCTCAGGGAGCACCTGGACACCGCCGGCCACGGCGCGGATGGTGGAGAGGAGCACCTCGAACGAGGCATCCTTCAAGACGAACCCCGATGCCCCGGCCCGGACGTAGTCCGCGACATCGTCCTGCTCGGGCATCAGGCCCATGATGATGACCTTGGCTTCCGGCCTCTCACCGTGGATCGTGGCGGTCAGCCCCAGGCTGGCATGATCTCCAAGGCCGAATTCGAGGAGGACGACCTCCGGTTTGCCTCTCCGGATGTTCTCGAGGGCCTCACCGACATCCGCCGAGGCGGCCAGAACGGAGAACCCCGGCTCGGTCCGGATCAACCCAGCAAGGCCTTCGCGCCGCAGCCGGTTGTCCTCGACGAGGACCAGCGTGATGGGAGCGTGGTCGAAAGCAGCGTCAGTTCGGACACCGGATTCGTGTGTCATGGGAGGCTTGGGCGTGCGTTTCATGGGCATATTCATAGACAGTGTGCCGCGCGGGTAGGCCGAAACTTGCGCACTCGTGGCGGTGCCTACTCCGAGGCGGTCCCTCCCTCCCTCATTCTAATGTGCGGCCGTCGGACCCGAGGTGGTGACCCCTTCCATGACCTGCATCTCGGTCGCCGTGAGGCCGGGAAACGATTCCAGCGGCGCCCGAAGCTAGCGGACCACCGGCGTCCGCGAGGCGACGGCGTGTTGGTGGCGCCTCGTTGCCCCCAACTGGACCCCCGATGCCGTGATCTCGTAGGTCCGGAACTCCCGGCTATGCTCGCTGCCCCGCATCTTGACCACCACCAGGACCGTGCGGAGCTCTCCCTCGATCTCCTCATAGCGGAGGCTGAGGATGTCGTCGGTCAGGAATGAGACCCGGTAGCCGGTGAACAGCAGCCCGCTTGTTCCGACATCCCCGACGACCTCGACCGTGGAGAAGACGGTGACGCCGAGCCCCGTGAGCGAGCCGACCAGGCGGTAGAGCGACTCCCGGAAATCCTCCCGGAAGGCCGGCGCCAGCGCCATCTCGAATCCCGAGAGCGAGTCGATCACCACCCGGGAGGCCCCGATGGCCGCCACCGCGACCCGGATCTCTTCCAGGGTCTCGTCGACCGAAAGATCGAGCGGGCGGAGGTAGATGATCCGCAGTCGGTCGTCCCGGAGCGCGCCGTCCAGATTGACGTCTGCCGCCCGGGCGCGATCGAGGTACGCCTCGGGGTGCTCCTCGAAGATGACGATGACCGCCGCCTCCCCCGCCTGCAGCCCGGCCGCGACGAACCGCATCGCGAAGGTGGTCTTGCCGGTGCCGGTGGGTCCCGAGAGGACCAGCGAATCGCCCGGCGGAATACCGCCCCCCATCATGGCATCGAGGCCGGCGATTCCAGTGGAGAGCCGGGGGAGGCCGCGGACCGACACATCGTCGAGACGGGTCGGGATGCGGGGGAAGACCTGAATGCCGTCCGAACTGAGACGGATCGTGTGCAGGCCGGGCATCGGGGCGCAGCCGCGCGACTTCACCACCTGGAGTCGGCGCACCACCGAGTTGCGATTGGCGGTCTGGGAGAGCCGGAAGATCCCATCCGCCACCGTGAAGACGGGGTCGCGCAGCTCGAGGTCCGGGTACTCGCCAATCAGGAGGGCGGTGATCTCCCAGGTGGCCAGGTGCAATGCCAGGCGCTGGACGAACTGCTCGACGTAGCCCTCGGGTGCCTCGGCGGCCTTGACCAGAGAGCGGTAGGAGTCCACCACCATGATGGACGGACCGAGGCGCTCCACCTCCTGGGTAATGCGATACAGCATCGCGTCGAGGTCACCGGTCAGCGCCTCCTCGCTCAGGTCGAGAAAATGCACACTCGAGCCGATCCGGAACGCATCAAAGAAGCCGAACATCCGCTGGTAGCGCAGCATCTTGATCGAGGGTTCGCCCAGCATGGTGATGTACAGCCCGGGGCGTTCCGGCGT
>JAWXBA010000400.1:0-3269 GCA_034439775.1 Gemmatimonadota bacterium
ACCCACTCAACCCTTCCGGCTGCGCGGCGCCCGCTTCGGTCGTTGCGGCACCACCGCGATCAGGGCCCGGAGTGCCCGATTGACGGACTCGGCGTCGGGGAAGGTGGCCGCCACGTCAGGGTCAAGGACGACGACATTTGAGCCGTCCTTGAAACGGTCAGCGTACTTGCCGCGGACCCCGCCAGAGAAGTCATATTGCGCCCGCATGACTTCCGCGCCAACCTTCGACTTACCAGGCTTCTTCATAGGTTCGGCGCTCGGTTCGAGTCGCCCGGCGAGCGCTGATGATCCGGATCGTGTCGCCGCGCTCTGCATGCGATACGATCACCAGGAGCCCCTGCAGTGAAGCCCCAATGAGGATGAACCGCTGCTCCGATTGGGAGTGCTCCGGATCGGGGATGGTGATGGAATGGGGATCCCCGAACGCGGTAGACGCCTCCTCGAAGGAGACGCCGTGCCGGCTGAGATTTGCCGCCGCCTTGCCGGGGTCCCAGGCAAACTGGAGCGCCATCCCGGCAATCTAGCACCTTGGTTTCCGCCTGTCGCGGTTCCAGAATCCCACCACCGGCGGTACCATTGGTCAGGCTGCTGAGGATCAGTTCCCCGTTCCCTGCTTCTTGTTCCCCACGCCGAGGGCTGCCATGAAACCATCCGGGGTCAACCGCGCGCGGGCGTTCGGGTTTCTGGGCGGGCTGATGCTGGCCCTGGCAGCGTCGGGGGTCAACTGGCTGATTACCCCGTTGGCGCACCCGGAGGCCACGCCGCTCAGGACGCTACTGGTGATCGTCCAGGTGGTGGTGGGGACGGTGCTGGCGGTGTATTGCTGGGTGGCTGGGGGGCGGGTGGCCGAGCCGACGAACACGGCGCCAGAGACGACGGATGCCGAAGGGTGATGCGGCGCATGCGAGATGGCGAACCGTCCGGCAAGCAGGGGTGAGGGCGAATATCGGCTCACTGGCCCAGAGCTGAAAATGGGGTGATCGTCGCCGACGACCTCGACCCTGGCCCCTGCAATCGTTGTGCAGTCTGTTCGCCGGGCCGGGCAGGCCCGGTCCCTACTTCTTCCGCGCCGCCTTCGGATACGGCCGTTTCAGCTCCTCTCGTACCACGCGCTGCACCAGAGCCTCGAGCGGCTCGCCCTGCTGCTCCACCACCTGCCGGAGCGCCTGGTTGATGAGCGCCTGGTAGCTGCCGCCACCGGCCTCGTCCACCCGGGCACGAAACCAGTCGAGCAGGTCGTCGTCGATCCGGATGGTGATCCTGGTCTTCCCGGTAACGACCGGGAGGATGGAGCCCCGTCGGGCCTTGCTGAAGTCGTATTCCTTACGCATCGGCATCCTCCGCATACAGGCGTCGCTCGCGGGCGGTGGCCAGACGGGCAGAGATCAGGCGTATCGTGCCGATCCTCCTCGTCCAGACCACCACAACAAGTCGGTTCATCAAGTCAGATCCCAGTGTCACCCAGCGATCCTCATCAGGGTACTCATCCAGGTGGGTCAAGGCATGGGGATCCTCAAATGCACTGACCACATCGCCGAAAACAACTCCGTGCTTGCGTTGGTTGACGGACGCTTTTCGCGGATCTCACGAGAATTCCATGGGAGAAGGTGTGTACGTTTGTGCATATGGTCAAGTGGAAGGCGAAACGGTCTGGCTGGCGGACGGGGGCGTAGCGCAGTGCGCCCCCGACGCGGTCCCGCCAGGCGCTTCTCAAGGCCGGGCAGGACCGGCCCCTACGGGCCAACGATCTCGTTGAGCCCCTCCAGCACCAGGGCCAGCTCTTCCGCCGACACCCGGCCCAGGCGTTTCCCGATCCGTTCCACTGACAGCGTCCGCACCTGGCCGATCTTGACCCATGAGCGCTTCGGCAGTTTCGTCTCGCGCAGCTCGAGCGTGAGTGGAAAGCCTGCCCGCGGCGCCTGACTGGTAATGGCCACAGCGATGACTGTGCCGGATCGCTGGTTGAATACATCCTGACTCAGCACCAGAACCGGACGCAACCCCGATTGCTCTCGGCCCCGTACCGGGTCGAGATCCGCCCAACGCACCTCCCCCCTCAGTATGGCGGCCACGCCGCCCCGTCCTCGCTGAGCCCTTCGTCGGCCATGGCCTGTTCGGCGGCCGGATCGAGCTTGGCACACTCTACCGCCAGCCGCCGGTGCTCCAGGCGGTCCAGTTTTTCTGCCACCGCAGCCTCGATGGCCTGACTCCGGTTGGGGAACTGCCCCCCTCGCACCAGGCGGTCGAGACGCTCCAGCAATGGGCCGTCCAGGGTGACGGCGACCTTGGTCTTTGGCATGCCTACCTCCTGGTATGACATTACGTCATACCAGCGAAGATGGCAAGATGAGGAAGGGCGACCACCGGGATTCAGGTGCGGAATGCATGGTTGCCAATTTCGGTGCCCGGGAGGGAAACCAGGTAACCGAATCGGTGCAATTCAGGGGCAGAAGAACGCGAAGGGGAACGAAAGCTGGCCGGGCCGCCCCGGCCCCTACAGTTCCGGCACCACCTGGAATCCCATCACCAGCGCGCCTCCCCTAGGCGCGCGTCGGAGGTGGCGAACTCCACCGGGTAAGGCTCGATCGATTGATCGGTTGCGGGTTCTGGATTCCTTTCATATATTACGTTTTGTACCTTATCTACTATGTGTACATCGCTTGGTGGCGTGGAGGTAACCCAATGTCAGACAACACGATACCAGCCAGCGAGGCACGAAAAAATCTCGCCGACCTCCTGAACAAGGTCTCGGTTCGGGGGGACCGAATCGTAATGGAGCGACATGGCAAGTCGGTGGCGGCGATGATCTCGATGGAGGACTTGGCGTTACTTGAAGCGCTCGAGGATCGGTACGACGTCGAGGCCGCACGCAGTGCGCTGGCGGAATCCTCGGAGCGCGTCCGCTGGGACGACCTACGAGCGCAGCTCGGTCTCTGAGGCCGGTCAGTCACGCGTGTCATACCGTCCCTGCAGGTGACCTGGACCGTCGAGTTCACGAGGCGAGCGGCCAAGGAACTCGCCGCGCTGCCCGGGCCGGACCAAGTCCGCATCGCCAAGCGGATCAATTCGCTGGCCGAAAACCCCAGGCCGTATGGCTCTCGAAAGCTGGAAGGGAGCGAGGATTTCTACCGGATCCGAGCCGGTGATTTCCGGATCATCTACATGATCGAGAATGCTTGGCTGGTTGTGCTCGTCGTGCGAGTCGGCCATCGGCGGGAGGTCTATCGCTTAGCCCCATTCCCTATTCCCCATCCCCCATCCCCCAGTCC
>JAWXBA010000401.1:0-9476 GCA_034439775.1 Gemmatimonadota bacterium
GGACGGCAAGCCCGCCGCAGGCGGGCGCAGCCCACCGGTGCACTGGGAACCACACGGAATTGGGAGGCCCCTTCGGGACAGAGGCGCCGACCGGAGTCGAACCGGTGCATGGAGGTTTTGCAGACCTCTGCCTTACCACTTGGCTACGGCGCCAGCGGCGGGAAAGTGCCACCAGACAAGCGGTTACGTCAAGGGTGGGACCATATAGCCATTCCCGAAGCCGGGGGGCTCACGGCCCGTGGTGGTGAGCCAACCCGACAGCCCACACCCCGATACCAACAACGGGGCGGCCGATGGCCGCCCCGTTGTCGTTGGACCCCGACGGATGCTCAGGGAAGCTTGTCGGTGCACGCACTCCAGTGTGGATGGGTATTGGACTCCGTGGTGGAGGGCTCCAGCGCCACGCTGGTGCCGTAGGTGCCGCCCTTGAAATAGGCCCCGGTCGGGAAGACTGCCTCGGTGGCCCGGCTGTACTGCCGGATCAGCCGGCGCATGTCGCCGAGCCGGTGGATGGTCAGATACATCCACATCGCCCGCTCCTTGAAGACCATGTCCACCCGGGCGGCCTCGTTGCCGGGATCGACCAGGGCCGGGAGCTGCGCCGACAACGGGCTGGCGCTGCGCAGGGCGTTGAGGGTGGTGAGCCACGCTGCGTTGCCGACCCGGAGGTCGGCCTCCGCCTCGATCAGGCGGGCCTCGGTCCCAGTAGCCAGCGGGTACGGACTGGCATTGGAACCGATCCAGGGCAGCGCCGCCGGACGGTACACGTCGGTGACGCCATCCTGACCCTTCCGGAAAAAGGTCGGATTAATCCTGGGGTCGCGCCAGTCCATCGTGTTCGGCGTCTCGGACCCGTTCGGCGTCCCCATGTTGGCCGACGACGGAATCCAGTCATACGGCCCCTGAGTGATGGTGCCGCTGGCACTGTACTCGGCGTTGAATGCGTAGCTCGTGGCGATCGCGGTAGAGCCGGCCCCATCGCCACCGGCCCGTACGACGGCGGCCGCCGCGGCCGGCTGGTTCAGGTTGAGCAGCGCCCGGGCCTTGCCGATCCGCGCCATGCTGCGGATGCTGGCATTCGCCGGGGCGGTGGTCAGCGCGGTATTGAACGCCTCCACCGCCAGGTTCCACCAGTCGGCGTTGGTGTAGGACTTCTCGTCGTAGACCTTGCTGCCGTCATCCTGCAGATAGCTCCGGGGAACGCCGTTGCAGAAGATTTCCCCGCCGATCGTCATCGCCAGGCCATGGACGGCATTCAGCTCCGCCAGCTGGGTCTGCCGAGTCGGGCTGTCGGCCACGTACTCGGTCAGCGCCCGAATCCCCTTGGGGGCGGAGTAGAGCACCCCGACAAATCCGGACCACGAGGTCGTGGCCGGGCTGGAAGTGCCGGTGATTTCCCGGAGATCGGTCGTTTCGAACCCGGTCCGGGCGTTGATCAGCTCGTCGCTGAGCAGGCCGGCTCCGGCCCAGGCAAACACATTGGATCCAGTGAAGACCCACATGTCCCGCATCGCCGCTGCCCGCAACGCCTGGGCGCCGGCGGCGTTGGCCGCATTGCTGGGCGCAATGACGGGCAGCTCCACCTCGACCAGCTCGTCAAAGTCGCAACCAGTGAGTTGGAGCGCCACGGCCGGCAGCAGGGCCAGGCGTCCGGCAAGGCGCAGAAGATTGTTTCGCATTCCAGAGTCCTCGTCGCCTTAGAAGGTGAAGTTGAGCCGGGTAATCAGGTACCGCAGCGGCGGCGGCTGCCAGTTGAACTCCTCAAACTGGGAGCCGGCCTCCGAATCGAGCCCCGGGTACTTGGTGCTGATCATCAGGAGGTTGCGGCCGGCCACCACCAGCTGGCCGCCGGCGGCGCCGAAGAAGCGGGTAAAGCCCCGGGGCAGGGTGTAGGAGACCGAGACCTCGCGCAGGCGCCAGAAGTCGGCCGGGACCATGTATCCCGCCTGGGTCAGGTTGTGGCGGGAGCTGAGGCTGGCCACCGCCGCGGCCTGATCGGCCAGCGGGGCGGTGGGATCGTTGACGGCCCGGCAGTTGCCGCCGGAGCAGCGCTCGCGCTCCACCCGCCAGCTCTTGTAGTGGCCGCCCCGGAAGTCCACCATCCCCATGATGTTGAACTTGTTGTCCAGGAAGCCGAAGGTGTTGGTGATGCTCAGGTCATGCTTGGGCAGGGTCTGCCCCAGGAACTCCCAGCCGCAGCCGGTGGACGCAGTTGAGGTGGTGCAGCCACCCTCGCTGTAGGCGGTCACGATTTCGGTATCGACGATGATGCCATCGCCGTTGGCGTCGTTGAAGCTGCGGATCGGGTTGACCCAGAGGCCGCTGATCGGGTACCCGACCGTGGTGCGGAAGCTGCCCCACGGCTGGGGAAGCTCCCGGCCGTCGTCATCGGTCATGTCGAGGACGGTGTTGGACAGGGTCGAGCCGGAGAGCCGCAGGTTCCAGTTGAGCGGGCTGCTCTCGACCAGGTTCAGGTCGGCCACCAGCTCAAGGCCCTTGTTCTGGACCCCGCTGATGTTGACGGTCTGGGACGATGCGGCTCCGAGGGAAGGCGGCAGGGGAATGTTGCCCAGGCCGTCCTTGCTCTTCTTGTTGTAGTAGGTCGCCTCGAAGTAGAGCCGCTCGTTCAGCAGGTAGAACTCCAGGCCAAATTCGGTCTCGGTCACCACTTCAGGCCGGATTGTCAGGTTGCCGAGCGAGGACAACCGCAGGGTGGGCTGGGCCTGCCCGTTGATGACCACCGCGGCGGCGCCCAGCTGCTGGATGGCAGTCGTGGCGCCGGGATTGATCCCGGCCTTGCCCCAGGCGAACCGGAGCCGGAGGTTGTCGAGGAGCCCGATCTTCGGGAAGAACTCCTCCTCCGAAATGACCCAGGAGACGCCGGCGCGGGGGTAGACCACCGTCGGGTACCCGGTGCCGAACGCCGAGCTCTTGTCGAGCCGGGCCCCGCCGCTGATGAAGAG
This sequence comes from Gemmatimonadota bacterium, assembly GCA_034439775.1. Classification (GTDB taxonomy): domain Bacteria; phylum Gemmatimonadota; class Gemmatimonadetes; order Gemmatimonadales; family GWC2-71-9; genus JAWXBA01. The sequence continues at coordinate 2,964 of JAWXBA010000401.1, forward strand.
CCGGTCGCGCCAGCCGAAGTTCTGGTCGAGGTAGAAACCAAGGCTCTTGCCCTCGGTGAACGACTCGCTGCCGCTGCGGACCGTGCCGGAGCCGGTGGTGCTGGCGCCGGGGGCCAGGTTGTACCCGTCCGCTACCGTCCAGGTGTAGGAATCGGTGTTGTACTGGGCGCCAACGGAAGTCCGCGAGGTCAGGTCGGCCAGCACGCTGCGGTTGGCGGTGGCCACGAGGTCTGCCGAGGTCCGGCGGAAGTTGTCTGCGGAGACATACTTTCCGCCGCCCTGGCCGATCAGGCCACTGCCCCAGCCGCCGTTGGGGCCCTCGCCAAAGTACGAGAACATCTGGGACCGCGAGAAATTGCGGTCGTCGCCGGCGGTGACCCGGACATTGACCCACGAGAGGGGGTTGTAGTTCAGGTTGCCGCTGATCAGGTAGCGGCTTTCATCGTCCGGCATGTACATCGACATCATGTCGCCCAGGTGCTGGGCCGAGTACCCGTTGAAGGTGCCCCGGAATCCTGGCGCCAGCAGCGACTGGGTCCCGATCCCCTGGAAATAGCTGGCGTTGAACGGGGTCTGGACGTGGAGTCGGGTATACGAGGTGTTGAGGCTCGCCTCGAGGGTGTTGGTGAGCCGGGCGGTGAAGTTGCCGCGGACGTTGATCTGGTCAAGGCTGTTGGGGTGGATCTGGTTCTCACGCGGCGCGGTGCCGCGGATGGTGGTGATCCGGTCAATTTCGTTCTTGGGCATTTCGTAGGGCCCGCGCTCGTCTTCCTTTTCGAGCGAGGCGAAGAACCGGACCGTCTCGGTACCCCCGGAGGCCTGGACGCCGAAGACCTGCCGGTTGCCGGTGGCAAACGGGGTCGTCTCGGGGTTGCTCAGCGGATTGAAGGTGGTCAGGCTGTCCACGACACAGCTGCCAAGGGCCGAATTGGAGAGGCGGCACTGGATGGCGGCGGTACCCAGCACGCCGGTGGTCGTGTTGCGCGACCGTCCCCAGCTCCGGTAATTGTCCTGCCAATCGGCCGGCTGTTCCACCGAGCCGTACTCGGTGTAGGCATTCCACTGAGTCTTGCCGACCTTGCCCCGCTTGGTCCGCACCACGATGACGCCGTTGGAGGCCTGGGTGCCGTAGAGGGCGGCCGCCGAGGGTCCCTTGATGATATCGAGCGACTCGATATCCTCCGGATTCAACCCGATCGTACCGGCGTTGCCGCGGTTGCCGCCCGCCGAGCTGTTCCGGGTCTCCATCCGGACGCCGTCAATGACCCAGAGAGGGTCATTGGAAAGACTGATGGAATTGACACCCCGGATCCGGATCGACATGCCGCCGCCGGTCATCCCGTAGGACGGCAGGACGGTGACACCCGCCACCCGGCCGGCCAGCAGCTGGTCGACGGTGGTGGCCGCCGAGATCTTGGCGATCGAGTCGGTCTTGATGGTGTTGACGACGTTGGCCACAGCGCGCCGGGCCTGGTCCCCGGTGGCGGTGGTGACCACCTCGTCGAGCTGGACCACCGACTGGTTCAGCTCGAAGTTGGAGACAATCTCGGCGCCGCTGGCCAGGGTGAGGGTCCGGGTCATCGGGGCGAACCCGATCATCACCACCCGGAGGGTCACCGTCCCCGCGGCAACGTTACGGAGGGTGAAGCGACCGTCGTTGGCGGTGGTGGTCAAGACGCGTGTCCCGGTGACGGTGATGGTGGCGCCAGCGAGCAACGCCCCCCCGCCCGCATGGGTTACCTGCCCGCGGATGATGCCGACTCCCTGCGCCGCTGCAGGGCTGGCCATGGCGAATAGCGCCAGCAGTCCCCAGCCGATGGAGGCGATTCGGCGCCTCGTTCCCTTGAAACGTGTCATTGGTATTTCCCCTGAGTGGACTCAGCCATCGTGGACGCGCGCGAACTGCTGGACCTGCACCAACTTCCCTGGCCCGATGGCCAACGCCGGGCAGTAGGGAGGTCCCCACCGCCAGGCCCAGGCACGGGCTGAAAGCCTTGCATGCATACGGGAACCGAGCTGATCACCGCGTACTGCGGCGCACCCTGACCGCGGTGCCACCGGACGCCCACTCGTTTCTCGTGAGGCGAATCAATTCTGACCAGAAATGCGCTGCCGCCGGTGTCAGATCAACGCCGACGATTTTCTGTCACAAGCCCCCAGCCGCCAGATTGCCCGGCCGCTTCCCACCGCCCCACCAATCGGCGGCATGCCGACTGGTTTCAGTTCAGATTCCGGCCTGGAGGCGGGGCCGGAACTATTCCTATGCTGCGATATGGATTCCCTTACTAATTACCGCCCGGCACGAAGGATGTCAAGCACCCCTGGCCGGGGCGGGCCACCGCCCCCTTCCCTATTTGCCGGGTTGCTCCAGGTCCAGCTCCACGATATTGGCGTTCCACCGGGTGTCACCGATCAGGTGGCGCACGAAGTACTCGGCCCGGAGCCAGAACCAGTATTCGCTCATGTTCCCGTAGCCGTGGCGCTGGCCGGGAAAGAGGAAGAAGTCGAACCGCTTGTTGGCCTTGATCAGCGCCTCGGCCATCCGGTAGGTGGCCGCCCCGTTGACGTTGTTGTCGATGTCGCCAGTGGTCAGCATCAGGTGGCCCTTGAGGTTCCGGGCCATCGTGGAGTTGGTGGCGATGCTGAACTCGAAGCTGGTGGTGTCGCCCTTGACCACTTCCTTGATGCCGTGGTGCTTCTCGGACCAGTTGGCGTTGTAGATGTTGTTCTCATGGTTGCCTGACGACGAGACCGCCACCTTGAAGAAATCGGGATAGACCAGCATGGCAGCGGTGGACATGAAGCCGCCGCCGGAATGGCCGTAGATCCCGACCCGGTCGATGTCGATGAAGGGGTGGCGGTCGGCCAGCTGCTCGACGGCGACCTTCTTGTCGGCCAGGCCATAGTCGCGGAGGTTGCCGTACCCGACATTGTGGTACCACTTCGAGCGGTCAGGGTGGCCGCCGCGATTGCCGATGGTGATGACGATCATGCCGAACTGGGCCAGGGCCGCTTCGGTGGCGCTGGTGGTGAACGCCTTGGCCACCGACTCGGTCTGCGGGCCGGGGTAGACGTAGGCGACGATCGGATACTGCCGAGTCGAGTCAAAGTCGAACGGCTTGTACATCACCCCGTAGAGGTCGGTGATCCCATCGGCGGCCTTGACGGTGAACGGCTCGGGGAAACGGAAGCCGGCCTCCATCAGCTGGGAAAAGTCGGCCGCCTCCAGCTCCAGGATTTTTCGGCCGGTGGTGGCGTCGATCAGGTCGGAGCGCGGCACCGCGTTGACCCGGGAATAGTTGTGCACCACGAACCGGTTGGACTCCCCCATGTCGATCCGATGGTCAAAATCCCCTGGATTGAGCAGGGTGACCGGTCCGCCGGTAAGTGCCACGCGGTAACCGTGCTGGTGGTAGGGATCCTCGTCGCGCTCGCGGGCGTTGGCGGTGAAATACACCATCCCGCGGGTCTCATCGATCGCCTGGATGCCGGAGACGTGCCACGGACCCTCGGTGAGCCGGTTCCGGAGAGTGCCATCGGCACCATATCGGTAGAGGTGGGCCCAGCCATCGCGCTCCGACCACCAGAGCAGGTCCCCCGAGGCCAGCCGTTCGAGTCGCTGGTGCTCCACATAGGTGTTGAGCCGCTCCTCGATCACCACCCGGACCGTGCCGGTATTCGCATCGGCCACCACCACGTCGACCTTGTGCTGGTCGCGGCTGCGACGCCAGAACCAGAGCTCATTGGCATTCGGGGCCAGCCAGAGTGAGCTTGCGGGACGGGTGGCGTCGGGATAGTTGAACTGGCGGGCGGTGAAGATTCCGATCCGCTGGTCCTTGAAGGCATCGCTCTGGACCTTGGTCAGGCGCCGGGCGGCGAGGTCGTAGACCAGCATCTCCTGCTGGGCCACGTCCACCTCGCCGGGCATGTCGTACTTGTAGGTCTCGAGCTGCGGCCGCTTGTTGCCGGTGGAGTGGATGACCCAGAGTGCGGCCACCTTGCGCTGGTCCGACCGCACCATGGCAAAGCGGCGGGAGTCCCCCGACCAGCTGACCCCGGCGCGCTTGCGCCGATCCTTGGCCTTCACCCTTTCCTCGTCCACCATACCGAAATCGCCCCCGGAATAGCTGTAATCCTCCTCGCCATCGGTCGTCAACTGGACCTCGGCCACCTCGACCTTCCAGTCGGCGCTGTCGGCGGCGGCGCCGGTCTTGCCCCGCCGGGCGCTGAGGATCTGCCGGTAGGCGGCGCTGTCCATCGAGAAGAGGTTGTGGCGCCGGACAAAGATGATCGTGGCACCGTCGGGAGAGAGATTGGCCCAGGAGGGATGGTTGTCGGGCTCCTGGCGGTCGGTCAGTTCGGTCAGGGTCTGCGTCGCCACATCATACGAGAAGTGCCAGACCTTCTTCCGGGGACGCGGCCGCGCCGCAGCACGCTGCTGGTCCTGCTGCTGCCCCCGCTCCGCCTCGGCGTCGGCCATCACGGTGTCCTGGGACGACTCCACCTCGAAGGTCAGGGTGCCAGGGTTGACGAAGCGGATTGCCCGGATCGGCAGATGCTGCCCATCCCATGGATCGCGGGTAATGCGGGTCAATTCGGCGGCGAGCTTGTCGTTGTCGAAGAGCTGCCGCTTGGTGCCGGCCACCGGGTCCACGATGTTGAACACCTTCCCGGCCGACGTGTTCCACTCGTACCAGAAGCGTTCCGATCCCTGGATCCACCGCGGGGCCACCGAGGTGCCGTAGGTCAGCTTGGCCATCTTGGCAGGGGCAAAGCGGCCCGCCAGGCGATAGTTCGCCTCGGTGACCGACTGGACCTCGCGGCGGGCACTGAGATTCTGGGCCGAGACGAACCCGGGGAGCACGAGAACCATCAGGAGAGCGGCGGACAGGGCGCGGCGGGTGGCACCAGGCAACAGGGGCATGGACGGGCTCCAGATCGGAGATGCAGGACGAGGAATGCTTCACGGGAATGGGAACGGGGCCCGCGCTGATCGTGCGGGCCCCGGCAAACATGAAGCGGGATCGCTGCGGGGGCAAGGAGGCTGGCGACTCTCCCTGGCCCCAGAACGCGGTCAGGGTCTCGATCCTTCCCGCAGACGAGTATCGCGGCGTCGACCTTCCGGGCCTGCGACTCGGTACCGCCAGCCTCGGTGCTTTCCCGGAGCAATGTGGTCCAACACCCCACCAGCTGGCCCACGGGAGTCTGATGAGCCGGGGAGATGCGAGAATCCGCAGATTACGCCGATGAACGCAGATTGTTCGGGGCCCAGGCGGCCTGCTGCTTTCAGGCGTGGGGAAAGTGAGCCGCGGATTTCATGGATGACACGGATTGGTCCGGGTCCTCGGACATCTCCCGCCCCGGAAATGGCTCCGTACGGTTGGGGGTGAACAGCATGCAGGGGCTGGATCCGGCTGGAGCACTTTCCGAAGCGGTACTGCGGAGGGCGGTGCAGTTCAATCGATAGCCGATGATTCAAAGTTCGCGGTGGACCCCTGCTACGGACGCAAGGCAATCACGGTAAGCCGTGCAATCCGTGAAATCCGTGGCTCACTCTTCCTCGCCGGCCCTCGAGGGGGGGTCTGCGGATCGCCCTGAACAATCTGCGCCATCTGCGCAATCTGCGGATCCCCCCTCAGCATTCAACATCGAACTGCTCCTCCGCTTCGGCAAGCGACTTGAGGGAAGCAAGCGAGACCGCCACATCGATTCGAGCATTCCAGCGAGAGGAACGTGAAGGGCGGTTCCTTCTCGCTTTAGACTTGCTTCATCCCCGACCGGATAGCTTCCCATTCGTGCCCCTCACACCGACGCCCCCAGCCTCGCCGCCACCATTCCGCCTCCCGGGCGAGCACTTCGTGGCCGCCCTCGCCTGGTTGCTGCTGGTTGCTGCCGCCACCCCGTCCACGGCAGCCTCCCTGGCCCGGGGGGAGCTGTTTGCTCCCCAGATCCTGGCCGCCACGCACGGGCTCACCCTCGGCGTCCTGACCACCATGATCTTCGGCGCACTGTATCAGTTCTTTCCCGCCACCCTCGGCGTCGGCGCGCGCAGCATCTCCGTGGCCCACTGGACGTTCTGGATCCTGCAGGCCGGTGTCGTCACGATGGTGACCGGATTCTGGCTCTGGTTGCCGGTGCTGCTCCTGATCGGCTGGGTGCTGCTGGTCCTGGCCGTCGGAGGGCTGGCCTGGAACCTCCTGCCCCAGCGTCGTCGCGCCACCCAGGGGGTGCTGGTGGGGCGGTACGTCAGTCTGGGCCACATGGCGCTGGGGTTGGCCATGGCGCTGGGCCTGGCCCGCATCGGGGAACCGCTCGGATGGTGGACGATGTCGCGGACCGGATTCATTGCTGCCCACTTCCACCTGGCGGCATTCGGGTTCGTAACCTTGACGATGGTGGGTGTCGGCAGCCGGATGGTGCCGATGTTCCTCTTTGCGCAGACCGCACCGACCTGGCCGTTGCGGGGGCTCGGCCCCACCGCCGTGGCCGGGCTCCTGATCCATTCGACCGGAC
>JAWXBA010000402.1:0-5348 GCA_034439775.1 Gemmatimonadota bacterium
CGCCGCGCCCGCGCTCGCGCAGGCGCCCTACCCCACCCGCACCATCGCAAAATTCCGCTTCCCCTTCTGGAGCACGACGAACCGGGTACCCAGCAGGTCCTCCGGACCCAGCCGCCGGTCGATGGCAGCCACCTTGACGCCGTTGACCGCGAAGGCCTTCTGCTCCAGTCCTCGCCGCGCCTCGCCCTTGGAAGCCGCCAGGCCGGCGCCGACCAGGACGTCGATCAGGGAGGCGCCCGCCGCCAGGTCGGCCCGGCCCAACGCCATCACCGTCACTTCTCCCGCCACAACCTCAAGGACCGCCTCGTCTGCCGCACCGAGATCGGTGTTGCCAAACAGGATCCGGCTGGCCTCGATGACCCGGCCCGTCGCCGCAGCGCCGTGCACCCGTGAGGTCAGGTCCTCAGCCAACCGGCGTTGGGCCGCACGTTGGCCTGGGTCCGCCGCCTGGGTGGCCATCAGCGTGGCGATCTCCTCAAGCGGCTGGAAGGTAAAGAACCGCAGCAACCGCTCCACGTCGCGATCGTCGGCATTGAGCCAGAACTGGTAGAACCGGTAGGGCGTGGTCCGGGCCGGGTCGAGCCAGACATTGCCATCCTCGCTCTTGCCGAATTTGGCGCCCGCTGCGGTGGTCAGCAGCGGCAGCACGAGGCCGTGTGCGGAGCCGCCCTCGCGGCGATTGATCAGCTCGATACCCGCCGTGATGTTGCCCCACTGGTCGCTGCCACCGAGCTGCAATTCACATCGTTCGGCGCGGTACAGGTGGGCAAAGTCATGCGCCTGGATCAGCATGTAGCTGAACTCGGTGTAGCTGATCCCGCTGTCCATCCGGCTCTTGACCGAGTCCTTCTGGAGCATGTAGTTCACGGTAAAGTGCTTGCCGGTGTCGCGCAGGAATTCGAGCAGCCCCACCCCGGCGAGCCAGACGGCGTTGTTGAGCAGGCGGGCGGCCGTCGGACCGCTGAACTCGAGAAACTGTCCGAGTTGGCGCGCGATCGCGGCCGCGTTGGCCTCGATCGTTTCGGCGGAGAGCATCGGGCGCTCGCTCCGCTTGCCGCTGGGGTCGCCGATCAGGCCGGTGCCGCCGCCGACCAGGGCAACGGGGACCCCGCCGGCGCGCTGCAGCCACGCCAGGGCCATGACCGGCACCAGGTTGCCGACATGCAGCGAGTCGGCGGTGGGGTCAAAGCCGCAGTAGCCGTTGATCGGTCCGCGGGACAGTCGCTCGGCCAGCCCGGGGGTGGCGTCATGGACCATGCCCCGTGCGGTCAGCAGGGCCAGAATGTCGCTCATGAGCGCCAATGGTACGCGTGCCGGCCAATGGTGGCAACGGGTCCGGGCTCCCGCTAGTTTCCGCGCATGGCATCTAGGCTGGGCTCCGCCCTGCGCCGCTGGTGGTATTTGCCCCGGCTGCGCCTTGCGCTCCTGATCCTCCTCCTCGGCGTCCCGGCTTTTGGCGGTGCGCTGATCCTTGGCGCCTGGAGCCGTGCCTGTGTCAACGGCGCCTGCCCCTCGATTGCCGTCCTCTCCGAGTATGACCCCGACCAGGCCGCCAAGGTCTACGCCGCCGACGGTCGCCTGCTGGCCGACCTCGGGCTGCAGCGCCGCACGGTCATTCCCCTGGAGGAGATGTCCCCCGCCATCCTGGCGGCCTTCGTGGCGATCGAGGACAAGCGGTTCTACCGGCACCATGGCGTCGATTGGGCCCGGGTGCCGGGGGCGGTGTGGGCCAACGTCAAGGCGGCCTTTGGGCAGAGCACCATCCAGGGCTTCTCCTCGATCACCATGCAGCTGGCACGGAACCTCTGGCCGGAGGAGATCAATCCCGCCGAGCGGCTCGGCGTGGCCGGCATCCGCCGGAAGCTTCGGGAAATCCGGGTCGCCCGGGACATTGAGCGGAATTATCCCAAGGACAAGATCCTCGAGCTGTACCTGAACCAGGTGGACCTCGGCAACCGGGCCTTTGGCGTGGAGTCGGCCTCGCAGCGCTACTTCGGCAAGTCGGCCCGCGACCTCAACGTGGCCGAGGCTGCCATGCTGGCGGCGGTGGTGAACGGCCCCACCGTCTACAATCCGCGCCGGAATCCCGGATTTGCCTTGCGGCGGCGGAACACCGTCATCAGCCTGCTGCGCGATCAGGGCAAGCTCTCGGACCTCAGCGCCGAGGCCTGGAAGGCCTACCCGGTCCGGCTCTCCAGCCGCTCGGACTACACCGGGGTGGCCGACTATTTCGTCGAGCACGTCCGGCAGGTGCTGCAGGCACGGTTCGGCATGGATCTGTATCGTGCTGGCTACCTGGTCTACACCACCCTGGACCTCGACATCCAGCAGGCGGCGGAACGGGCGATGGAGGAGCAGCTCCAGGGCATCGAAGAAGATCGCTTCGGGCTGGGGCGCTTTCCGCACCAGAGCTATGGGGAATACCTTGAGGCAGGGGGGGCGGGCAGCGGCGGCAACAGTCCCTATCTCCAGGGGATGGTGGTGACAATAGACGCCCGGACCGGTGCCATCCTGGCGATGGTCGGGGGGCGCGACTTCGAGGACTCGAAGTTCAACCGGGCCACCCAGGCCCTTCGGCAGGCGGGCTCCACCTTCAAGCCGTTCGTCTATTCGGCGGCGGTCCGCGCCGGGGTTCCATTCTCCCGGCTCTACGACGACGCCCCGTTGAGTGTGCAGATCCCGGACCAGCCGCCGTGGGAGCCCCAGAACTATGACGGCAGGTTTCTGGGACCGATGACGCTCAGGGAGGGACTGTACCGCTCGCAGAATATCATTGCCGCTCGCCTCGGGCTGGAACTGGGGGAGGAACTGGTGGCGGGGGAGGCCGCCGGATTTGGCTTGACCACCCGGATTCCGCGGGTGCCCTCGATCTTCCTGGGCAGCGCCGAGGTGTACCCGCTCGAGATGGTCGCGGCCTATTCGGCCTTTGCCACCCAGGGCACCCGGGCCACCCCCAACCCCATCGATCGAGTCGAGGACCGGGACGGCAACATTGTCTGGCAGCCCCGGCCCCAGCGGCAGGTGGTGATGGCGCCGGCTCATGCCTGGCTGATGCTCGATGGCCTCCGCGACGTCGTGCGCCGAGGCACTGCCAACTCCGCCATCATCCAGCGGGGCAAGTTTACCATTCCGTCCGGCGGCAAGACCGGCACCACCAACGACTACTACGATGTCTGGTATATCGGCTTCACCGCCGATATCGTCACTGGGGTCTGGATCGGCTTCGACCAGCCCAAGCGCATCAAGAGCAACGCCCAGGGCGGGCTCCTGGCGGCCCCGATCTGGGCCACCATGATGACCGAGGTGTACCAGCGCCGACCCTCGCCCCCGGCCTGGCGATTGCCGGACGGCCTGGTCGCTGCCGAGATCGACAAGTCCACGGGATACCTGGCCAGTCCAAGCTGCCCCACCGCCGTGCGCACGGTGGAGTACTTCCTGCCGGGAACCGAGCCCTTCCTCCGTTGTCCCCTGCACGGTCGTGACCGGATCCCCTAGGCGGCTCCGGGCCGATTGGGTGGTGCCGATCGCCGCCCCGCCAATCTCGGACGGGGCGGTTGTCATTGGGGACGACGGCCGGATCGTCGCGGTGGGACCCGATGCCAGTGTACCGCACCCCCCCGGGGTTCCAACCGAGCTCTTCCCCGGCTGTGCCCTCATTCCGGGTCTGGTCAACACCCACACGCATCTCGAGTTGACGGGACTTGGCGGGACCATCGCCAGCGACGATTTCGTGGCATGGATTGCCCGCCTCCGCGAGCTCAAGGCCGCCCGATCCGCCGCGGACGCCTTCGCGGCCGCATGCCAGGGTGGCCGGGATTGCTGGGCCGCCGGCGTCACGACGGTTGCCGACACCGGGGACACCGGCGCGGTCATCCGGGCGCTGCACGATCTCGGTGGGGCCGGAATCTGCTATCAGGAGGTGTTCGGCCCGGATCCCGGCCAGGTCCTGGAGAGCATGGCGTTCCTCCGCGATCGGGTGGCCGCGCTGGGGCCGTTCGTGGGGCCGCGGATTCGTCTCGGGGTTTCTCCCCACGCACCCTACAGCGCCAGCGCCCCGCTGTACCGGGAAGTGGCTGAGTTTGCGCGTGCTGCCGGGCTGCCGATCGCCGTTCACCTCGCGGAGTCGGTGGCGGAATCGGATCTGGTGGTGCACGGCACGGGTGCGTTCGCCGCACTCTGGGCCCGGCGAAAGATCGCAGTGCCGGCGCCGGCGCGGACCGCGGTCGAGTACCTGGACCGGAGTGGTGTCCTCGGGGCCGACACGCTCGCCATTCACCTGGTCTGGGCCGATGCCGCCGACATCGCCACCCTGGCGGCGCGCGATACCGCCGTGGCCCATTGTCCCCTCTCCAACCGCAACCATCGCCACGGCGAGGCGCCCCTCGCTGCCATGCTCGCCGCAGGACTCCGGGTCGGGGTGGGGACCGATTCGGTGGCCAGCGTCGGTCGGCTGGACCTCCTGGCCGAAGCCCGGGCTGCCCGGATCCTGGGCGCCCTCGATGCCGAAGCCGCCCTGGCACTCTGCACCACCGCCGCCGCCGCCGCCCTCGGCTTGGCCGGCGAGGTCGGTTCGCTCCGACGCGGCGGATGGGGCGATGTGGTGGCGGTTCGCCTGCGGGATCCGTTCCCCGGCGACCTGTTCGAGGCGGTCCTGGCCTCCGGTCCGGCCGACGTGGTGGCCACCTGGGTTGGGGGCCGGGAGGTCTTCCGCACCACCACGCACCCTCTTAGGTTCCAAGGCGACTCGCTTCCGGTCGGAGCATGATGGTGCGTTGCCTTGCGTTGAACGCTTCCTATGAGCCACTTACCATGGTGCCGCTGCGGCGTGCGCTGCGCCTGGTCATCGAGGGCAAGGCGGAAATTGTCGAGGCCGACCTGGCCGAGCCGATACGAAGCGCCCGGCTGTCCCTCTCGAAGCCGGTCGTCATTCGCCTCGTCAAGTTCGTGCATGTCCCCCGCCGCTTCCGCCGCCAGGTCACCAATACATTCCTCTTTGCCCGCGACAGCTACCGCTGCCAGTTCTGCCATCGGCACCAGTACGAGCTCAAGACCCGCGAATGCCTGACCCGGGACCACCTGATTCCCGTCTCGCGCGGCGGCACCAACGAGTGGAACAATGTGGTCACGGCATGCAGCAGTTGTAATACGAGGAAGGGCAATCACCTGCCGGAGGAGTGCGGGATGCACCCGCTCCAGGCACCGGTCGAGCCGCATTTCGTGCACCTGTCCTGGGCGGTGCGCCGACTCACGGCGATCCAGCAGAAGTACATCAAGATCTTCTATGGTGAGGCCGCCCTGAAGGCCATCCGGCAGGGCGCCGTGTAGCCGTCTCTCCTGCCCCCCTGCCC
>JAWXBA010000403.1:0-8238 GCA_034439775.1 Gemmatimonadota bacterium
CCCATGTCCACGACCCAGTCGGCCCGCTTGATCACGTCGATGTGGTGCTCGATCACCACCACGGTGTGGCCGGCGTCGACCAGGCGGTCCAGCACCTGGAGCAGGATGCGCACATCCTCGAGGTGCAGTCCGGTGGTGGGCTCATCAAGGATGTACAGCTTGCGGCCGCCCCGCCGCCCCGCGAGCGCCAGCTCCCGGGCAATCTTGAGCCGTTGGGCCTCGCCACCGGAGAGGGTGGTGGCGGGCTGTCCCAGCCGAAGGTATCCCAGCCCCACCTGCTGCAGGTGCCAGAGCGCCTGGCCCAGCTTGGGCTGGTGGCGGAACCGGTTGATCGCCTCGTCCACCGTCCACTGGAGCACATCGTGGATCGAGTCGCCGTGGATCCGCACGTCGAGGACCTCGGGCCGGAAGCGGGTGGCTCCGCAGGTCTCGCAGGGCACAAAGACATCGGCCAGGAACACCATCTCCACCTGGACATGGCCGGCCCCGTCGCAGGCCTTGCAACGGCCACCGGGAAGGTTGAACGAAAAGGTAGCGGCGGTGTACCGGCGCTGGCGGCTGAGCGGCTGCGAGGCAAAGAGCTCCCGAATCTCGTCGTAGCCCTTGATATAGGTGATAGGGTTTGAGCGGGGTGATCGGCCGATCGGGCTCTGATCGACCAGCAGCACTTCCTTGAACCGCTGCCACCCCTCGATCCGGGACACCTCGCCCACCGCCTCGCCAAGGTGCGACTTGGCACCGTGGCTGCCATGCAGCCGAGCCGCCAGCTGGCGGTATATGACATCGTGGACCAGGGAACTCTTGCCTGATCCCGAGACGCCGGTGACGGCGGTCAGGGTGCCCAGCGGAATCTTGACGTTCACCCCGTCGAGGTTGTGCAGCCGTGCCCCCTCGACCACCAGCCACTCCGGGCCGGTGGGGCGCCGTTCGCTCGGCACCCCGATCCGCTTCCTCCCCTGCAGGTATTGCCCGGTCAGGGTGGTCACCGCTTCGGCCACTGGTCCCGCGTGAACCACGCTGCCACCGCGCTCACCGGCACCGGGACCGAGCTCGAGCATGAAATCGGCCTCTTTTATCGCTGCGAGGTCGTGCTCCACCACCACCACGGTGTTGCCGTTGTCGCGGAGTTGCCGGAGGATGCCCAACAGCCGGTCGGTGTCTCGGGGGTGGAGCCCGATGGAGGGCTCGTCGAGTACGTACAGGGCGTCGACCAGGCGCGCGCCGAGCGCGTTGGCGAGGGCGATGCGCTGGGCCTCGCCGCCGGACAGGGTTCGGGTCTGCCGGTCCAGCGTCAGGTACTCCAATCCGACCCGCCGCAGGAAGTCGACCCGAGCCTGCACCTCCGCCAGGATCAGCTGTACCGTCTCGGCGTGTCCGGGACTGAGGGGCAGGGCCGCCAGCCATTGTTGCAACTGGTCGATCGGCAAAGCGGCGATCTCGGCGATGGTCCGGTCATGGATCCGGACTGCCAGGGCGTTGGGGTTGAGCCGACTGCCATGGCAGGCCGGGCAGGTCTGGGCCAGTTGATACTGGCGCAGGAACACCCGGATGTACTGCTTGTATCGCTTCTCCTCCAGCCCCTTCAGGAACGGGAAGATTCCCAGGTACCGCCCCTCCTTGCCGTGGAGCAGGGTACGTCGGTGGGCGGCCTTGAGGGTGCTCCACGGCTGGTCCGGGTCGGCGCCGATGGTGCGAGCGGTGGTGACCAGGAGCCGGCGCCGCGCTTCGTACCTCGGCTTGGTCCACGGATCGATGGCTCCGTTGGCCAGACTGCGGGCCGGGTCGGGCACGACCAGGCTCTCGGCGTACTCGAGGACCGCTCCGAATCCGTTGCAGCCGTTGCAGGCGCCGCGCGGGTTGTTGAAGGAGAAGAGTGCTGGGGTCATCGCGGCGGCAGGAGTGTCGCAGGCGCTGCAGGCCAGGAACTCCGTGAAGCGCAGGCGCCCCTCCTGGTGGAGAACCAGCCCGACTCCCTCTCCTTCCGCGAAGGCCGTGCTCAGGGATTCGGTCAACCGACCGCAGACGTCGGGGGCGGCGACCAGGCGGTCGAGGATCACCAGCAATTCCCCGGAGGCGGAGAGGTCCAGCCCCTCGGGCAGGGAGTCGAGATGGATCTCCTGTCCCCCCGCCACCAGCCGCATGAACCCCAGGGCTCGAAGGTTCTCGACCAGGGCTTCGTGGGTTACCCGGGCGGTCTCGGGTACCGGGAAGGCCACCTGGAACCGGCCCACAACTCGGGCAAGGGTCTCGTCGGCGGCCGCCTCCGGGGTGTCCCGCCGGACCGGGGCGCCACAGCTGCGACAGAACGGACGGCCGATCCGGGCCCAGAGCAGCCGGAGGTAGTCATAGACTTCGGTCGCGGTTCCGACGGTGCTGCGGCTGGAGACCGTGGGGTTGTGCTGCTCAATAGCGACGGCGGGAGCGATGCCCTCGAGGCGATCCACCAGCGGCTTCGGCATCCGCTCCAGGAACTGCTTGGCGTAGGTGGAGAGCGACTCGATGTAACGCCGCTGCCCTTCGGCGTAGAGGGTGTCGAAGGCCAGTGAACTTTTGCCGGAGCCCGAGGGCCCGGTGATGACCACGAGCTTCCGGCGGGGAATCTCGACCGTGATTCCCTTGAGGTTGTGCTGGCGGGCATTGACGATGCGGATGACGGGCTCGGACACGGGGGAGAGTATACCCCGGGGGGGGACACGGTTCAACGCGCGCGGCTCAGGTTGACGCTGCCGCTTCCTGAGAAGTAACATTGGCGTTCATGGCCCGCCTCCTGACCCCCAAGGTGCTCCGCCGGGGCTTCGAGTTCTCACTCCTCGCTTCGGTGGTCGCCTTCGGGGCGATCCTCTTCTACGGCAATGACCTCGATGCGTTCCTGGCCTCCCTGGGCCGGATTCGCTGGGGGTGGATCGCGCTCGGGTTGCTGCTGGCCTCGATGGACTGGATCGGCGGCGGGCTGCGCCTCTGGGTGACCGCCCGGGTGATCCATCCCGACCCCCCGCTGGGCGGCATGATCATGGCCGGGGGGATGAGCGCGTGGGGTGGCTACGTGACGCCCCTGCAGAGTGGCAATGGGCCGATGCTGGTCTATACGATGAAGCGGTACGGCGTGCCGATGCCGGTGGCGGTGACCTCCGCGCTGATGACGTTCATCGCCACGATCGTGTTCTTTGCCGTCGTCGGGCCACTGGCTATTTCGCTCGGTGCGGGCCAGTCGCTGACCACGCGCGGCAACCTCCTCGGGCTGTCGCTCTACGACCTTTTCCTGGGCAGCCTGAGTGTCTTTGCCAGCCTGGGATTGCTGCTGCTGATCATTATTGCGTTTCCACGGCTGGTGGCGAAGCTGATCCGCTGGGTCTCCGGGCTGATCGGGCGGCGGAGCGCTCGGGTGGCTGCCAGGCTGGACACATTTCAGAGTGGGGTGGATCGAGCCCAGGCGGCGGTGTTGGCATTCAATTCGTGGCGTGGCTGGCTGGCAGTCCTCTGGGCCACGCTCCTCACTGCGGTCTCCCACGCCAACAAGCTGCTTGCCGGGTATGTCACGCTCCGGGCGCTGGGGATCCAGGCCAGCTTCGTGGATGTCCTGCTGCTCCAGATCCTGATCATGTTCCTGCTGTACTTTGCCCCGACCCCGGGGGGGGCCGGGCTGGCCGAGGTGGTATCGGCGCTGGTGATGGGGATCTACGTCCCCCGGGAACTGACCCCAGTCTACATCTTGATCTGGCGGCTGATCCAGACCTACTTCACCGTGGCGGCCGGCTCGGTGGTTTTCTGGCAGTGGGTGCGGCAGGGGCTGAAGGGCGTCGAACAGGATCACCCAGTTGAGTCAACCCCCTGATCCTGCGGGGGCGGCGGCGACTCGCTTGCCAGTCGTTGGTGCGCCGCGTACGTTTGGGAGGAACGAGCTACCCACCCTTTAGGATGTGGTCACGCATGGACCTTGCATTTGGCGGGCGCCGGGTCACCGTCACCGCCGAAGACTTGATTATCGGGTCCGACCCTGCGGCCGCCTTGGTGGTCCAGGGGCTCGGGGTCCTGCCGCGGCACGCCCTGGTGCGGATGCGTCCCGACGGCGGGGTCGAGGTCAAGTCGGCTGATGCGGGGTCGTTCCTGCTCCACAACGGGGCCCGGGTCGGATCGACGCCGCAGGTAGTGGCGGCTGGTGATCGCCTGGTGATCGGCGACCAGGAGATCATTGCCTTGGCGCCCGGTGCGGCGGTCGGCGCGGCCCAGAGACTGAATGTGACGATGATGGGCATGCCCGCAGTCACCCCCGGCAGCTATCAGGCGGCGCCGGCGCAGGTCCCGACTCAGCGCCGACCCTCCCGTCTCCCGATGCTCGTGGTTGGCGGTGTGGTGCTGGTGCTCCTGGCCTACTTCTTCCTTTTTCAAGGCTGATCGCGACTGATGCGATTCACCTGTGCCGGGAACACCGATGTCGGCGTCGTCCGCACCGGCAACGAGGACAACTTTCTGGTTGATCACCAGCACGGCGTCTTCATCGTGGCCGACGGCATGGGTGGCCATGCCGCCGGCGAGGTGGCCAGTGACATGGCCGTGGCGATGATCGGCAAGGAGATGAACGGCATCCGCAACTTGTCCGATGCTGCCGCCTCGGAGCGGATGGGGGAGGCGATTCGCGGGGCCAACGCGGCCATCTTCGATCGGACCCTGGCGGAACATGACAAGCGTGGCATGGGGACCACCGTCACGGTCATGGTCCTTTTTGCGAAGCGGTACCTGATCGGACAGGTCGGCGATTCCCGGGCCTACCTCTTCCGCGATGGCGAGTTCACCCAGATTACCAAGGACCATTCCTACGTGCAGGAACAGGTCGATGCCGGCCTGCTGACCCCCGACCAGGCCAGGACCCACCCCTACAGCAACGTCATCACCCGCTGTGTCGGCGCCAACGAAGAGGTGGTGCCGGACATCTACTACGGGCGGATCCGCACCGGCGACATCATCCTGCTCGCCTCGGATGGCCTGACGGGGATGCTGGAAGACACCCACCTGGCCACGATCCTGCAGACCGAGGGTGGGCCAGACAGCTGGGTGGACCGGATGATTGCCGATGCCAACCGCCGCGGCGGGCTCGACAACATCACGGCGATCATTGTCCGCATCGACGAGGTCGACCCGAACACCGGGGAACATCGAGCGCCGGTCGCAGCGGCGGGACGGGCCTAGCCGGCTCCACGGGAGTGACTGGAATCCTCACGACCCGCCGGCCCCGTGACTGGCGGGTCGTTCGTTATCTCCATTCTCCCATCGAAGCCGTGTCGGCCAGGGGATGACGGACCCGTCGGGTTGACCGATCCGCGTGGTCGCAGCTAGCCTGAAGTTTCCACTCCATTCCCGTGCCGGAGGATTTCATGGGCCGATTCCCCTCGCGTCAGGCCCCCTCGCTGGGGGGCAGGCGGACCCATCTGATGCGGCACTTCCAGCGATCCATGGTGTGCATCTGGGGTGTCATCGTGGCGGCCCCGCTGTGCGCCCAGCAGCTTCGCCCGCTGCAGATCGATGACCTCT
The DNA here is from genome assembly GCA_034439775.1 of Gemmatimonadota bacterium. GTDB lineage: Bacteria > Gemmatimonadota > Gemmatimonadetes > Gemmatimonadales > GWC2-71-9 > JAWXBA01. Next base: position 5,527 of record JAWXBA010000403.1, read on the forward strand.
TCACCATCGAGTCGTACCAGGGGCAGGCGATCTCGCCGGATGGGGAGTGGATCGCGGTGGTCATCCAGCGGGCCCGCACCGAGCGTGAAGTTCACAACCGACCGTTCCTGGGCGGCGGCGACAAATCCGATGTCTGGCTCATTTCCCGGCGCGACGGCAAGCGGCGCAATCTGACCAATGGCTTGGCCGATGCCAGCGGGTACTGGCGGCCGGTCTGGTCGCCTGATGGCGCCCGTCTGGCGATGATGTCGACCAAAGGAGATACCCGCGGCGGAGACAATGTGCGGCTCTGGGTGTGGGAGCGGGTCACCAATCGTCTGGTCCGGGTTTCCTCCCGACCGCTGGACCTTCAGGGGCAGGTGGAGGGTGCCGATGGGCTGGCGCCCACGGCCGCCGGTGCGGGACCGTTTGCCTGGACCGCACCCACGACCCTCCTGTTCACCGGGCTTCCGGATTCGATGGCCTCCACGCGATACGAGGTCGAGATCCGGACCCAGCGGATCGCCTCGCGCCGATGGCCGGAGGCGGGGCTTGGCCGGGTGGCCACCGTCAATGTGCTCGACACCGGCATTCCCGCCGACAGCCTGCCGCCCCCTCCCCGGGACGGGGTGCTGGTGCGCGCGGAGCTGGGCGGGCGTGAAGGCCCGCGTGAGCAGGTCATCACCAGTCTCGATGTTGCCAACGGCGTTCGCCGCGTTTTGATCCACCCACGAGGCAGTCACGCTCTGCTGGTAGAGGGGGTCGAACCCCCCCGGCCGCATCCGGACACCCTGCTGAGCCTCGGTGCGCGTCGCGGCCACACCCGGATCGGGGTGGTGGCGCTCGAGCCGGCAGGCGTTCCCTGGTGGATCGACTCCCTCCAGGTCGCGGTCGAATCGGGGGCCTGGTCGCCCGACGGAAGCCGCATCGCCGCGGTGGGCCGGCGCCGCGGGGTCACCAGCGGAGATGCGAACCTCTACGTGGTGGCGCCGGCGACCGGCGCCGTGGTCATTCGGACGGCCAGCGGGATCAACCTGTCGAGGGCCGTCTGGCTGGACGGCCAGCGCCTCCTGCTGCACGGGACGCGACGTGAGGGGAGTGACCAGCCCGAGGCGGGCTGGTACCTGACCGCCGGGGACGGCGCTGCGCCGCGGCATCTCACCGCTGGGCTGCGACAGGTCGGTTCGGCGCTGATGCGGCTGGGCGAGCAACCGGTGATCCTTGCCGATGGGGAGCTGCATGCCCTGACCGAGGGCGGTGCCCCGCAACTCCTGACCGGGGCCCTTCAGCCCCGGATCAACGCGGTGACCTGGCCGTCGGCGGGTCGGCCGCTTCCGGTGCCGTCCGCGGTGGTCGAGGTCGGCGAGCCGGGTGCCCGTCGGCTCCTGCAGGTGACCATCGCCGCGGGTGCCGCCATAACCACCCCGCTGGTGAAGCCCCAGGACAAGTCGCAGCTGCTGAGCTTCCTTCTCGAGCGCGGCCTGGCGCTCTTTGGCACCAGCGGTGAGCCCTTCAACCTGACCTCCGATGGCCCCCGGGTGTGGGTGGTGGACCTGCCTGCCGCGGGGGGGAGTGCCGGCCCGGCGCGCGAGGTCCTGGCCCTGAACCAGCACCTGGCCGGCATCGTGGAGCCGGAGCGGCGGTTCATTGTGTACCGCGGCCTCGATGGCGACACCCTGATTGCGGATGTCCTCATGCCGGTAGGCTACCGGCCAGGGCAGCGCTATCCGCTGGTGGTGCATGTCTACGCCGGGTTGGTGACCCGCGATTCGGTGGAACCTCGGCTCCGTTACGGCAAGAACAACCCGAGTTCGCTGAACATGCAGCTCCTGGCGGCGCGAGGGTACATCCTGATGACGCCAAGCATGCCGCTGGCGCCGGACGGCATAGCCAAGGATCCCTACATGGAATTGACCAAGGGGGTGCTGCCCGCAGTAGACCGGCTGGTGGAGCTGGGCATCGCGGATCCGGCTCGGATCGGTGTCATGGGGCAGAGCTTCGGTGGCTTCTCGACCTACGGTCTGGTGACCCTCACGAATCGTTTCAAGGCGGCGGTCTCCCTGGCGGGAATCAGCAACTGGACCAGCCTGTACGGCGCCTTCGACGCCCGCGATCGGTACGTCGACGACCCGCAGGACTTTTTCGCGCCAGGGCTGCTGGAAACCGGCCAGGTCTCCCTGGGCGCCACCATGTGGCGTGACCCGGCGAAGTACATCCGGAACTCGCCGCTGTTCTTCTTCGACCGGGTCACCACCCCGGTCATGATCATCCAGGGCGACGTGGACTATATCACGATGGCCCAGGGCGAGGAGTCGTTCACCGCGCTGCAACGCCTCGGCAAGCGGGCGCGGTTCGTGCGCTACTGGGGTGAAGGGCACGTTCTCGACTCACCGGCCAATATCCGGGACATGTGGCAGCGGGTGTTCGAGTGGTTCGACCACTATCTCGCCCCGGCCCGGGCACCGGCCGCAACGCCCTGAGGATCGTGCGCCAACCCCCATGATGCACCGAGGGCCCCACGCCGAACCGGCTGGAGCCCTCGGTGTTGTCGCGCTTCGCGTCCAACTCACCGCATCCGCAGCCACCACGCCAGACGGTCATGGCCCCGCCACAATTTTCGGTGGGCCTCGACATCGATGAACTCGTCGATCGGCCTCCCCCGCGAGGCCAGCAGGATACCCCCCCGTCTCTTCCGGTAGTCGGTGAGCCGCAGCAGGTGCCCAAACGGGGGCA
>JAWXBA010000404.1:0-10339 GCA_034439775.1 Gemmatimonadota bacterium
CGGGGCTCCTCCTCCCCCCCCGCCCCCACCGGCCAGACCCGGAATGGCCCCGCCGACAAACACCAGCACATCGTACTTCTGGTTCAGATTGCCGGCATCGAGGGCCGGCGCGAAGACCACCTCGAACGGAAACTCGAACTGCTCCAGGATGTAGCGGACCCACCCCGAAGGCATCGACCCGCCATAGGTGTCCCACAGCCCCACCCGCGCGCTGCGCAGCGCGGTACCGGTGGCCGCTGATCCGGCGGAGACACTGAGTCCTCGCTCGGTGGCCAGCGATTGCAGGATGGCGCGGGCGCCGGCCCCCGAGACATGGAACTTGCCATCGGGCATCCGGCGGACTGCCTGCCTCGCGGCCAGCAGCCGGTTCACTGCCACGAAGGCATCGTTCTGGGTCGGATCAATGACCCACGCCGAACCAGCCGGGATCGTTGCACCCGATGCAATGGCGGTGGTGACCAGTCCCTCAATCTTCTGGAATGGACCATCGAACCCCTCGAGGATCCGATCGAATTTGGCCCCCATCTGCAGAGCCAGGGTGTACCCGGCATTGTCATACGGTGCGCGCGGCGGTCCGCCCGGGAAGGCAAAGTCGTTGGGATAGTCCTGGGGCTCGAACATGTCGAGCACGTGGGCCCGGAAGGCCTGGGCCGACTTGACCACATAGCTGCCGGCGGCGTAGCGGGTGCCCGCCACGCTGAAGGGCGCCGTGGCGCGATGCACGTCCACCCCGGACTTGAGGAGGGCGTTGACGAACCGGGTGGCGGTCATGAAGTCGGGCTGATCCGAGGGCAGGACATAGCCGCGCGGGTCACGCTCGACGGGCTGGCGGAGCACGGAGAGCATTTCGGTCGGTGCGCCGCCCCCGCCAAAGCCACCACCCTGCTGCCCGGCCGGGCGGGTGCGGGCCACCTCGGCCTTGAGCCGCTCCACATCCTTCGGGTAGATGGTCCAGTTGTCTTGGCCGCCCTTCTGGATCGCGTTGCGCCCCATCTGATAGATGTTGTACAACCAATCCTCGCGATACTTCGACGCCAGGTTGAGGATGGCGTAGTTGGCGGTGATCGAGTAGTCCACCGACTGCCGGAAATGCCACGGCTGGGGTGCGATCGGGAAGGGCAAGTCCCCAGTGCTCAACTGCCGGTCGGGCACCAGGGGGATGGCCATCGGAGTAGGGCTGCCGATGGTCTCAGTCAGGATACCGACGATGTTGTGGAAATACGCCGCGGTCCGCAGGCCCCCGTTCCACCAGGTCTGGTAGCTGGCGCCGCCCCGCATGGTCACGCCGGGCTTGTTTTCGGCGGCAAAGCGGGTGTGCATGGCCACGCCGACCAGCGACAGTGAGTTGATCAACAGCGGGTCAAGATTGTAGTTGTGGGGATCCCGGAACGGCGGGGCGAACATCACCGTCCCGGCGGGGCCGGTCTGGTGGTGGTTGTACATGATCTGGGGATACCACTCGCGGTACATGACCCGGCTGATGTTCTCCGACTCGGGCATGGCGTTGAGGTAGAAGTCGCGGTTGTTGTCGTGACCGACATACTTCTGGTACAGCCGCGGCAGTCCGCCAGTCGAGCGCTCACGCTCGTTGGAGTTCCGCATGTACCACGACGAGACCAGTTCCATGCCGTCGGGGTTGGCATGGACCACGAGCTGGATCACGTCATCGAGGATCCGCATCGTCTCGGGGTCGGTCCGGCTGGTCATCTGCCAGGTGTGCTCGATCAGCTGGGTGGCGCCAAGGACCTCGGTGGCGTGGAGCCCGCCATCGATCCAGACCACCGCCTTCCCCTGGGCGGCCAGCGCCCGGGCCTGGGCATCGGTGATCCCCTCGGCTCGCGCCAGGCGCGCGGCGATGCCCCGAAACTCTTCCAGCCGGGCGTGATTGGCGGGCGAGGTGATGATCGCCATGAGCTGGTCACGCCCCTCGGCGGTCTTGCCGATGCTCATCACCTTTACCCGATCGGACTCGGCGTCGAGCTTCTTCCAGTAGGCCTCGAGCTGGGTGTAGGTGGCGAGGCGATAGTCGTCGCCCATGGTGAAGCCGAAATGGTCCCGGGGGGAGGTGGCGCGCTGCTGGGCCGGGGCGATTGCCGCCGTCGCCAGCAGGAGGGCCACTACCACGCGTCCAGTCCGCCAGGACAGCCGTGCGGTCATGAGCCTGCTCCTTCGGTGGGGGGAGAATGCCGGCACGTGGCGCCGGCATGGTGGAGGTCAGTCATCGGCAAAGGTGGTTGCCACCGTGCCGCCGGTCATCAGCAGTGCCTCGGCGGCGCTGGCGTAGGGCAGGAAGTCGGCCAGGCTGCCGCGCGTCAGCCGGAGCTTGCCGGTCAGGATGGCCGTGGCCGGTGTGAGCTTCCCGGCCAGGACCTGGCGCCAGGCATCGCGGTTGGCACGGAAGAGGTAGCGAGCGCCGGAGTGATCGGCCGCGGTGGCCGCCCGGGCAGCCCGACAGACCCCATGCCAGAGGTCCAGGTATACGGCCCGATCCCCGGGTTCGTCATCCCCGGCCATCTCCAGGACGATGTCGCCTTCCCATGTGGCGGCGGCCTGCTGGTAGGCGGGATTCGAATTCAGCTCGTGTCCCCATGCCTCGACCCAGGCGGAGGAAAAGGCGGGATGGGCGGTCGGCGAAGAATCAGTCAAGGGGCCGGGGAATGGGGAATAGGGAATGGGGAATGGGGAATGGGGAACAGGCGTTGCGCTTCTGGGCCGCGTGCCCCCCTGGATGGCCAATAATACTCTCATCAATGGGACCGGCCGCCACCCGGCCCAGTCCCATCCGATCTGGATTCCCGCCTCGCTGGCTTCGATTCCCCATTCCCGACTCCCCATTCCCCGTCTTACCGCACCGAAATCCAGTAGCTCACCTTGACCGCCAGGAAATTGTCGCCGGGCAGCTTGAACGGGTCGGCGAAGGAGCCGACGGTGGCCTGGGATCCCGGGACCGAACCGTTGGGACAGAAGTCCACGCTGCCGCCGCTGCAGAAGTCCGACCGGTTCTGCTGCCAGACCAGGAAGATGGTGCTGCCGGGCTGCCACTCCCAGCGGACCACCAGGTTGCTTCGAAACGAGAAGCTGTTGAAGTCGGGGTTCCGGAAGGAAAAGCTTCCGGGCACCTGAGTGTCGGTTACCTGGTAGGTCTGGTTGGCCAGGGCGATGGCGGTTCCCGGTGCGGTGCCGTACTCGCGCAGGAACCGGCTGCCCGCCGCCTCCAGCTCGCCGAAGCCGAAGTACCGTCCGCTGGCGGAGAACGGCTCCCCGTAGGCCTCCAGCGACAAGTTCGGGCTGAAGAGGTAGTTGACCCGCAACCGCATCTGGAGTTGGCTCCGCTCGATCCTGGCGAACACGTAGCGCTGCCCGAAGGTTGCTTCGCTGCCGCCGCTGAAGCGGCCGACATACTGACGGGCGCTGACCCGCCGCTGGTAGCCGGGGTCGAGGGAGAGGGAGAGGGTCGGCATCGGGTTGAAACCGACCCGGAACCCCACCTCGGTGCCCCAGGCGTCGAATTCGCCGCGGTCGTGCTTCAGGCTCAGCCGGACGGTGGTCTGGCTGGACATGTTGTTCGCGAGCGTGGCCTCGTAATTGGTCCGCCAACCGGACTGCATCAGCGGGCCGCCACGGGTGGCGTTGTCACTCATCGAGCGCGGGTTGTACTGGGCGTTGAAGTTGGCGTCCCAGTAGTTCATGAAGGTTCCCTGGGTGCTCAGCCTGACCTGGCCTTCGCGACGGACCCCGCCATAGTTCCAGCTGCTGCGCGCCGAGAGGTTCAAGCGGGAACGGCGGAAGATCCCCTTCGGCTCGGTCTGCCGCTTGGTGACATCGGCGTTGAGGCCGATGTCATCCCCGTTGCTCAGGCGGCCGGTGTCATTGGTCTCGAATCCCGGGGAGTCCGAGTCGGCGCTGATCGACCAGAGCCAGAGTCCGGAGTTCTTGGCCGCCCTCATGCCGAGCGAAAACCCGGACATGGAGGTGGCGGCAGAGTCGATCTCCACGTAATCGGCATCAGGGCGCTGGAAATAGCGGGCCGAGGACTGCTGCAGGCGGAGCATGGCCGCCGAAGCCCCCTGGACGTAACTGAGTCCGGCCCGACCGCTGACCGTATAGGCCCCCCCCTGAAAGCGGAGCGACCAATCGGTTCCACCGGCAATGGACTGCCGCGAGAATCGGTCGACCAGTGCAGAACCTTCGGTGAATCCCCGTCGCATCGAGGCCAGGGAGAAGCCCAGGGTGGAGTTGTTGACCCCGAACTGGTGTTGCAGCCGGCCCACCCCGAACACGGTCACCGGTTCGATTTCTGTCGAACTGAAGGTCTGGTCATCGGTCTCATAGGCTCGCCCGTAGGTCCGCTCGGTGACCGCCGAAAAGACTCCGAGCTCCCACCCCGGCGCCACACGGCCGGTGACCTTGGCGGCCCCCAGAATCCGGACCGAGCCTGGCCGGTCCACGAAATCTCCTGAGATCGAGCCACGGGGCGACGCCCCAACCCGTCTGGAATAGAAATACGAACTGCCGCCCTCCCCGCCACCACCACTGAGCAATTGGCTCCCCGCGGTAAAGAAGGGCCTCTGCTCGGGGAAGAAGCTCTCGAAGGCGGAAAGGTTCACCTCGGCGGGGTCGGCATCGACCTGGCCAAAGTCCGGGGTGATCGTGGCGTCCAAGGTCAGGCTCGGGCCCAGACCAACCTTGAGGTCGCCGCCAAACCGGGCGGACGACAGACTGCCGTCATTGAAAGGGTTCCCGGGGACCGGGCTTCCCGTGTAGTTCGCGTTGCCGGCGATGTAGGGCAGCAGCTCGATCCGGCGGGAGGGCTTGATCCCTTCGATGCCGGTCAGGGTGCCAAAATGGGAAATGAAGCCGGTCGTGTTCCTGGGCACGGCAATCCAGAACACGTCCTCGTTCTTCTGGGGCATGCCACGCTGGATGTTCAGTCCCCAGGACTGGATCGCGGCACTCGAGAAGCGGAGCTGCGAGAACGGGATCCGGATTTCGGCGGTCCAGCCCAGGGAATCAATGACGGCATTCCCCTCCCAGACTGGATTGAAGGTGTAGTCTCGCGCCCGGAAGTCGTCGGCGTCGCGAGTGGTCAGGTAGTCCCGACGCCCGTTGCCCGAGGTGATGGTGAAGCTGGTGGCGGTCCGCCGGTCCAGGAAGGCATCGATCGAGACGGTCAGGTGCTCGGCCCGGCCGAAGCCGTCGCGACGGGTCAGCGCCGCGGGAATCTCACTCGGGGTGCTGCTGTGCATCCTGGCGCCGATGTAGAGGGCGTCCTCGTCATAGAGGAATGCCACCTCCGTGCGCTCGGTGGGGTCGGCCCCGAACACCGGGTCCTTCTGCCGGAAGTCGCTGACAAAGAGTGCCTGTTTCCAAGCGGCATCGTCCAGCCGCCCATCGATGCTGAGCGCGGCCCCGTTGAACCGGACCGCGACCGCTTCCTTCAGCTCCGAGGGGTCCGCGCCGCTCTGGGCTGCGGCCGGGAGGGCCGAGGCCATGGCTGCCAGGGATAGCAGCAGACACGCCGCCCGGCGGCGGCGTGCGGGAGCATCGGATCGGCTGGGTGATACCTGGTGCATTCGGTGTCCGGCTGGGGCCTGGATGGGTACAGCGGTCCGCCCAATCTACGCAGGTCGGGCCCCGGGTGTTGAGCGGGCCACGAAGCATCGCTGGCGCACGGTCCACAGGGGTCACTGCCGGTGCTAGATTAGGCCTGTCCTGTCCCCGGAGCGCACCATGACTATCCCCGCCGCTACTCCCCGAGTCATCCGGGCGCCGACCGGGCCGGAGCTGTCCTGCCTGGGCTGGCACCAGGAGGCGGCCCTCCGGATGCTGATGAACAACCTCGACCCGGCGGTCGCCGAGCGGCCCGAAGAGCTCATCGTGTACGGCGGCAGCGGCAAGGCTGCCCGCAATTGGGCCTGCTTTGAGGCGATCGTGGCCACACTGCGGCGGCTGCGGAATGATGAGACCCTCCTGGTCCAGAGTGGCAAGCCGGTGGGTGTCTTTCGGACCCACGACGAGGCTCCCCGAGTCCTGATTGCCAATTCCAACCTGGTGCCCCGCTGGGCCACCTGGAGCGAGTTCCGGCGGCTCGAGGCGCTCGGACTGACGATGTATGGGCAGATGACCGCGGGGTCCTGGATCTACATCGGTTCGCAGGGCATCCTGCAGGGTACCTACGAGACCTTTGCCGAGTGTGCCCGACAGCACTTTGGCGGCACCCTGGCAGGCCGCCTCGTGGTGACTGGCGGGCTCGGCGGCATGGGTGGCGCCCAGCCGCTCGCTGCCACCCTCAACGGTGCCGCCTTTCTCGGAGTGGAGGTGGACGCCACCCGGATTGAGCGGCGGGTCGCGTCGGGCTATTGCGATCGCCTCGAGACCAGCCTCGATGCCGCGCTGGCTACCCTCGAAGCGGCACGCACTGCGGGGACCCCGCTGTCGGTTGGCCTGGTCGGCAACATCGCGGAAGTCCTGCCGGAACTGGTGCGCCGGGGAGTCGCAGTGGATGTGGTGACCGACCAGACTTCGGCCCACGACCTCCGCGTCGGCTACCTCCCCGTCGGGGTGCCCCTGGACACGGCCCCGGCGCTGCGCGAGAGCGATCCGACCGGCTACGACGCACGGGTCCTCGACTCGATGGTGATTCACGTGCAGGCAATGCTCGACCTGCAGCGGCGCGGCTCGATTGCGTTCGACTACGGCAACAATCTCCGGGGCCAGGTGGCCGATCACCGCGGAATGCCGGAGGCGTTCGAGATCCCCGGCTTCGTGCCGGAGTACATCCGCCCCCTCTTCTGCAAGGGCGCGGGTCCGTTCCGTTGGGCGGCGCTCTCCGGCGACCCGGCCGACATTGCCGCCACCGATGATGCGGTGCTGGAGACCTTCCCGAAGAAGGACGCGCTCCGCCGCTGGATTGAGGAGGCCCGACGCAAAGTCCAGTTCCAGGGATTGCCGGCACGCATCTGTTGGCTCGAGTACGGCGAGCGCGCGGAGATGGGCCTGCGATTCAACTGGATGGTCAAGCACGGCAAGGTCAAGGCGCCGCTGGTGATCGGGCGCGACCATCTCGACACCGGCAGTGTGGCCTCGCCGAACCGCGAGACGGAGGGGATGCTGGACGGCTCGGATGCCATTGCCGACTGGCCGCTGCTGAATGCAATGCTGAATACCGCGTGTGGGGCGAGCTGGGTGTCCATTCATCACGGCGGCGGCGTCGGGATCGGCTACTCCCTGCATTCCGGAATGGTCGCAGTGGCCGACGGCACCGCCATGGCCGACCGCCGCCTGGAGCGGGTCCTGACCGCCGACCCTGGCAGCGGCGTCGTGCGTCATGCTGATGCCGGATATCCACTGGCCATCGAGACCGCCCGGGAGCGCGGTGTGGATATTCCGATGGTGAGCCCGATGTCGTAGGGGCCGGGCCTGCCCGGCCCGACGCGCCCATGCTGGTCGGCGACAACCAGCACGATCATTCCGGGCCGGGCAGGCCCGGCCCCTACGGATTCGCTCAGGACTACCATGCCCGTTCTCCGTTCCATCGGTCTGCTCGCCCGCTGCCTCCCCGACGGTGGTCAGGGGGAGATCCATGCTGTCGCTGCCGCCGCGATGGCCTGGGACGACGGCGTCGTGCGCTGGGTTGGCTCCGAGGCGGAACTCCCCGCAGAGTACCGCGACTGGCCGGCCGAAGATGCCAGGGGAAGGTTGGTGATTCCAGGTCTCGTGGACTGCCATACCCACCTGGCGTTCGGCGGATGGCGCGGCGATGAGTTTGCGGAGCGATTGGCGGGGCGGGACTACCTCGAGATCGCTGCCGCTGGCGGGGGCATCGCGGCGACGGTGGCCCGGACCCGGCGCCTGTCGGTCCCGATGCTGGTGGAGCGGTGCCGCGGGCACCTCCGGGAGATGGAGCGGCTCGGGGTGACCACCGTCGAGGCGAAAAGCGGGTATGGACTGAGCTTCGAGAGCGAACTCGCCTTGCTCGAAGTCTACGCCGAGCTTGCCCGGACTGATCCGGTCCGGATCGTCGCCACGCTGCTCGGTGCTCACGTTGTGCCCCCGGAATTCAAGGCCCGGCGCGACGAGTACCTGGCGATGCTGGTAGATCGACTGATTCCCGAGGTGGGCCGCCGAGGGCTGGCATCGTTCTGCGATGTCTTCGTGGAGGAGACCGCCTTTCCGGTTGACGAGGCGCGCCGGATTCTCGAGGCAGGGAAGGCCGCCGGCCTCCGGAGCAAGCTGCACGCCGACCAGCTCACAGCTGGCGGAGGCGCCGAACTGGCGGCAGAGGTGGGGGCCATTTCGGCTGATCACCTCGAGTGCATTTCCCCGGCGGGCATCGCTGCCATGGCCGCGGCAGGTGTCGTGGCGGTGAGCCTGCCGATCGCGACCCTCTACCTGAACCAGCGTCCGCTTCCCGCCCGGGCCCTGATGGAGGCTGGAGTGCCGGTGGCGGTGGCGACCGACTTCAATCCCGGGTCCGCGCCGAGCTATCACCTCCCGCTGGCCATGATGCTGGCCTGTACGATGCAACGGATGACCCCGCGAGAAGTGCTGCGCGGAGCCACGGCCATTGCAGCACAGGCCATCGGGCTCGGAGGCGAGGCCGGCTCGCTGGCACCCGGCCTTGCGGCGGACTTTGCCATCATCGATGCGCCAGATCCGGAATTCTGGATGTATCATTTCCGGGCCAACGCCTGCCTGCGAACCGTTCGCCGCGGCGAGACCCTCTGGCGAGCGCCAGAGTTCTGATCCCTCCAGGAGGAACCATGCCGGAGTCACCGTTGGCGACTGGTGTCGATCGTCGCTCCTTCCTCGGGCTGTGCACGGCGCTTGGCATCGGAGGAGGCCTGGCCGGTGCCCTGTATCGGGAGGCTGCGGCCCAGGCACCCCCTCCGGGCACCACCGGACAGCAGCAGGGCGGGCCGGTCACCGTCGAAATCATCGCGGCGGCGGAGGTGACGCTTGGGCTGACCTTCACCGCCGCCGAGCGCGAGATGATGGTCCAGGATCTGAATGCGGCGGTGCGCAGCCTGGTCAACCTCCGCTCGCTGGCCATTCCCAATGAGGTGGCACCCGCGCTGATTTTCCACCTTGAAGCCCCGCCGACCGCGGCCTCCCCACCGGCGGCGGCCCGCGCGCGCATCCGCCAGGCGGGTCGGCCCTCGACCGGCTCGGAGCTGGCCTTCCTGACCGTGGCCGAGCTGTCCGAGCTGGTGCGGACCCGCGCGGTGTCCTCGGAGGAGCTCACCAAACTCTCTCTCCAGCGGTTGCGGCAGCATGATCCCGCGCTCAGTTGTGTCGTGACACTGACCGAGGAGCGCGCCATTCAACAGGCCAGGACCGCCGATGTCGAAATTGCGGCGGGGCGCTGGCGCGGACCGCTCCACGGGATTCCATGGGGCGCCAAGGACCTGCTGGCGGTGCCCGGCTACCCCACCACCTGGGGATCTCCGATTTTCAAGGACCAGCAACTGGCGGAGTCCGCGACCGTGGTGGAGCGACTCGATGCGGCCGGCGCCGTGCTGGTGGCCAAGCTCAGCCTGGGCGAACTGGCGCAGGGCGATGTCTGGTACGGGGGCACCACCAAGAATCCGTGGAACACCCAGCAGGGGTCCAGCGGATCGTCCGCCGGCCCAGCCTCGGCGACTGCGGCTGGGCTGGTTCCATTCTCGATCGGGAGCGAGACGCTGGGCTCCATCGTCTCGCCCAGCACTCGGTGCGGCGCAACCGGGCTGCGGCCGACGTTCGGGGCGGTGAGTCGGGCCGGTGCCATGGCGCTCTCGTGGAGCATGGACAAGCTCGGGCCGATCTGTCGCTCCGTGGAGGATTGCGCGCTGGTGTTCGATGCCATCCGTGGGCCGGATGGCAAGGACTTGACCGTCCGGGCGGCGCCGTTTGCCTGGCAGCCGGAGCGCCCGCTGGGCGGGATCCGCGTGGGCATGCTGGCGGCGGCGTTTGCGGTCGAGCGCGCCACGAAAGCGTACGACGATGCCAGCCTGGAGGTGTTGCGTCAGCTCGGGGTGTCGATGGCAGCCGTCACCGGGCCCAGCGACCTCCCGGTCTCGGCGTTGCGCATCATTCTTTCCGCCGAGGCGGCGGCGGCGTTCGACGAGCTGACCCGCGAAAATCTCGATGACCTCATGGTGCGCCAGCAGCGCGGCGCCTGGCCCAACAGTTTCCGCGCCGCCCGGTTCATTTCTGCGGTGGACTACATCCAGGCCAACCGGGTGCGCACCCTGCTGATGCGGCAGATGGACGAGGCGATGCGCAACGTGGATGTCATGGTGGCCCCGACCTCCGGGGGGAACATGCTGCTGATCACCAACCTGACCGGACATCCCAC
>JAWXBA010000405.1:0-17353 GCA_034439775.1 Gemmatimonadota bacterium
CGGGCGCTGGCGGCGCTGGGGTAGACCTCGCGTGAGCCGGCGATGACTGGGCGAGCTGGCCCCAGCGGGATCTCAGGAGGCGTGGGAGGCCAAGCAGTGATGGGGCAGCGAGTTACGTCACCAAGCGGTGAGCGGGGCGAGCCGTCCCCCCACGAACGTGTGGCTTGCGGGGGAGGATCACATTTCGCAAAATGGAGCTTACGGCCAGACGGCCACAATTTCCCGAAGGCCGATTGATGGAACCTCGTGAACACCCGATGTTAAGGAGGAACAAGATGTTGACACGTTTGCAGGCCCGTGCAGTTCTGGTGATTCTTCTCGGTGGGTTTGCCCTGTTCAGTCCGCCCGAGGCTCCAGCGGACGCTGCGTTCAGGGCGTGTGGTCAGCCGACATGCTATCCGGAGCCCCAACCCGGTGTCGGGTGCACTGATTGGACGGTGGCGTTCGCTGCATGTGATGCCATATGCGGATCGTGGTCAGGTTATACATGCATGGGCTTCTGTCCGAATCAACCGTCATTCCTCATCGAGTGCTATCCGTAGCTGTCAGGTCCCTGAAACCAGAGCCTGACATCAGGTTCTGGCGGTTTCCAGGAATGACCTACATCTCGGCTGACATGAGGCTTTGATGAGTTCAGTAACGATTCTTGCCAGCGGCTTGTTGCTGATACTGCTCCCGACTGTGGGCCTGACCCAGGCCCGCGTCCAGGGAACTATCCGCGACAGCACCCATGGCACTCCCCTTCCTCTGGTCGAGGTGCTGGTGGAGGGGATGAACCTCTCCACTCGCACCGATGCCCAGGGTCGGTACACTCTGAGCATCCCCCTCGGCATTCATACCCTCCGCTTCCGGCGCGTAGGCTACCATGCCGCCGCTCGGCAACTCCGGCTGGTCAACCGCGATCCGGTGCAGCTCGACTTGGCGATGCTGATTCAGGCACAGCGGCTCGATTCGGTCGCGGTCGCGGTCGAGGCCCCGCCGCGAACTTGGCCGCCGGGACTCGACACCCGAATGAAGGAGGGGTTTGGGAAGTTCATTACCGACAGCACGATCCGCAAGTTCGAGCATTCCTCTTTGTCGAACATGATCCAGTCGCGCGCCAGCGGAGTCCGCTTCAAGCGGATGGGGGGACGAAGTGTGATCTACAGTGGCCGGGGTGGGCGGCCGGGAATCGGGGAACAACGGCAAGATTGCTTCCTGGCAGTGTGGCTGGATGGAATGGTGCTCTGGGAGCCCGGTAACTACTACCGCGACCCTTCGAATCCTCTCAAGGGCTGGCAAGGGGAACCTCCCCCGGACCTCGACCGTTTCCGAACCGTCGCCTTGGAAGCGGTCGAGGTGTATACAGTGGCGCAGACACCCGCCCAGTATCGAGGGAGTCTTTCGAATATTTGCGGAGTCGTCCTGCTCTGGACGCGACAGCAGCGCCAGTAGCGCCAGTAGCGCGAGATCCCGCTGTTTGCTGGCATGTGTGACTGGGTAGGTGTTTTCACAACCACTTTGATACTGCGACGCATATCCATCCAGCAGGGGTGTGGCGTATGAGTTCTTTCAGCGAGCGAGTGAGCAACACCTTGCTAGTCGCCTCCGCCGTGACGATAGCATCCGTAGTTGTCATTCGGGAACTCCGCTCCGGGCCAACACCGTCGACCGAACGCCAGATTCCGGCTCCGGAGTTTCGCCCAGAGTGGAACGAATACCTTTCAGCAAGCCTTGAACTTGGCAATTCCGATGCGCCTACAGTCTTGATAGTATTCAACGACTTTGAGTGTGGTGGTTGCCGCCTATTTCATGAAAGAGTTATCGGAAAACTGAGGGACCGCGGTGACCTATCAATCAGGCTGCTGCATTTGCCCTTGCGGATTCATCGATTCGCGCCGAGCGCGGCACGAGCCGCCGAGTGCGCTGATGCGCAGGGCGAGCTGCACGGACTGGTCGAGGCCATCTTTGCGAAGCAAGACTCATTGGGCCTCAAGTCCTGGATATCCTACGGGGAAGATGCCGGTCTCCCGGACACGGGGCGCTTTCAGGAATGCGTAGCTGGAAATGAGCCATTCGAGCGAATCGCTGCTGGCATGCGGATCGCCGAGTCGCTCGAAGTCAATGCCACCCCGACCCTTATGCTCAACGGATGGCTGTTCCGCCGTATTCCCGATAAGGAGCAGCTCCTGGCGGCGATCGAGGCGGTCATGGCGGGCAAGGCGCCGAGAGTTGACTGATGTGGGGCGAACACCCTGTGCAGGCTCGGTCCATTTGCCCGTTGATTGCTGTCGGGATGGCAGCGGCTCCTCTCCTCGCACAGCAGACACTTGTAAGACAGCTCGTCGGACCACCGGCGGTGGCGTCGACCAGCTTCGCCCGCATCAGCGACATCCATGAGTTTCCGGACGGCCGAGTGCTGGTGGTCGATCATACGGGGCTGGCGGTTTTTCTGGTGGATTTCCGCCGCCACGGTGTCGACCCCGTAGGGCGAAGCGGCGCCGGCCCCGGAGAATACCGGCTCCCCGAGCGGCTGGTCCGGCTCCCCGCCGACAGCGTCGGGATCTGGGATGCCACCAACAGCCGTTTCCTGGTCGTCGCGCCAACCGGAACCCCAGCGGGATTCCGAGATCCCACCGGTCGGCCAATCGGTACCCCCAATCCCGTCACTGCAATTTCCCCTGCCCGCGCCGGGGACCGCGGCGGTTTCCTCTATGGACTCGGCCGGATGACCTCTGGATCGGCGGTCGGGCAACCTCCCGATTCGGAGTGGTACCCGATCCTCCGCTGGGCCGCCGGGGGGCAACGCCTGGATACAGCGGCCTTCCTGCCGTATTCCGTGCTCCCAGGAGCTCGGCGTACTTCGGCCGGGTATGTAACGCCCTTCGCCGCTATCCCGCCGTTCACTCCCGGTGCCACCTGGGCGGTGAGCCTTGAGGGTACCGTAGCCATCGTGTATCCGGAGCCGTATCGGGTGGAGCTGGTAACTCGCGACGGGCGACGCATTGTCAGTCCGCCAGTATCCTATCAGCGTATCTCGGTGTCTGATGGACACCGGCGTGCCTACTTCGAGGAGTGGCGCCGGCCGGTACCGATCCTTGTCTTCGAGCGCGGCGGTCCTGGCCCAGAGGTTCGGGTCCAATCTCGCGAACGGCTGGGTGGGCCGTCACGCTGGCCGGATTTCCTCCCGCCGTTTCTGATCGGCGCCGCCCGGTTCGCCCCTGACGGAACGCTCTGGGTGGAGCGCACCACCCCCGCGGACGCGCCGCCGCGATTCGATCTTTTCGACGCCAACGGACGCGTCCGCTTCCAGGTGGAGCTTCCGGCTGCGGGGATGCGACTGGTGGGGTTCGGGACCGGGGTGGTCTACCTAGTGCGGCTGGTCGCGGAGGGAGAGGAACGACTGGAACGCTGGCGGCTGTGAGTCGCTCTGAGGCCGCCCCCGTGTCCGGTGCCCTCCGCGACTGTCGGCGCGGGGGGCGGCCCCGCCTAGAAGGGCAGCAGTGCGGCGGCCACCGGGAGGATCGCCCACAGCTCTACCGTGTCCACCACGGCGGCAAGGAGCACCAGACCGCCAGCGCGGCCGAGATCCGAGTCCCCGTCCACTGGCCTCGGCAGATCGGGTGCAGTGAGGAGTCCGGCGGCGATCAGGAGGGCGATCAGGTGAGCGTTGTTCCCGGCACCCCAGGCCAGCCGGGCCGCCACCAGCTGATGAGCCACGGTGTCGCGCGTCACCCCCAGGTCGGCGGCGATGACGTCATAGCCCTGGCCCTCCATGACCCCATGAATCATGGCAAGCTGGCGCGGCGTCAGGCGAGGGAGCGGCATCGGGCCTCCATGGCAAGTCGGGTTCGGGCATAGCGCAGCATGGGGAAGGGGCCCTGCCCCTGCCCCTGCCAAGTTGCCTTCGGCATCTGGGGCTGTCAAGCGCCGGGAGCGTGCATCGGGGGTGCCCCCCCCCACGATCGTGGGGGTGGCCAACCCATCCTCGATTCCCTATCCTGAGATCTGCCACCCTGCCACCCTGCAGTTCGGCCCCCGAGCCGCCGGTCGGCTGGATAGCCTCCCTGCTTCCCATTCCGGGACGCCCAACCATGCGCCACTCCTCGGCCCTGATCGCTCTCCTCGCCGGCCTCCTGGCCTCGAGTTCACTCGCCGCCCAGGCCCGGGTACACGGCACCGTCCGCGACAGCGCGCAGCGTACACCGCTGCCATTGGTCGAGGTCCTGGTTGAGGGGATGAACCTGTCGACCCAGACCGACGCCGAAGGCCGATACTCCCTGAATATCCCGCTGGGCTTTCATACCCTTCACTTTCGGCGGGTTGGCTATCACCCCGTTACCCGCCAGCTCCGACTCACAGGCCAGGACCCAGTGCAATACGACTTGGCCATGCTGAGCCAGGCGCAGCAATTGGATTCCATCCGCGTGGTGGCCCCGGAGCGGCCACGGATGTGGCCGCCGGGACTTGAGGATCGGATGAAGGAGGGGGCGGGCCAGTTCGTGACCGACAGCGTGATGCGCCGATTCGAGCACACTACCGTGGCCAACCTGCTGCAATCGCAAGTCAGTCGCGTCCGCTTCAAGCGGATGCTGGGGCAGAACGTGGCGCTCTCCAGTCGTGGCGGCATCGCCTCGATCGGAGGCCGCGGCGGCATCACCGACTGCTACTACTCGATCCGCCTTGACGGCGTCCTGATCTGGGAGGCCAGCAATCTTCGCATCAATCTCGAGGATCCTTCCGACCGGCCGCGGCTCCCCCCTGACCTGGATCGCTTCTCGGTCGTGGGACTGGAGGCGATCGAGGTGTACACCGCGGCGCAGGTACCCAACCAGTTTCGCGGTGGGAGCAGCGGATGCGGCGTGATCCTGCTCTGGAGCCCCACCCAACGGAGATAATGCCCGGGTGGCGGAGCCAAGAGCCAATGAATCCCCGGCATTCCAGCCGTCCCCTGCTTCCAATCACGGTTCCCGCTTCCGGCTCACAGCTGGACGGGCGCGCCTTGAGGCGCGCCCCCACCCCTCACCGCTCACTGCCGTGACCAGCAGCGCCCACGCTTCGTCCACCGCCGCCTGCGTCGTGGCGGCATGCCCCAGCGCCAGGCGGATGGCGTACCGGCCACCCAGCGAGGCGTGGGTCAGGTACACCCGACCCGAGGCGTTGACCCGGGCCAGCAGCCGCCGGTTGTGTTCATCGAGGTCCGGGCCATCGACCATCCCGGCCGGTACATGCCGAAAACAGACCAGGCCGAGCGGCACCGGCGCCATCAGCTCCCACTCGGCCGTCTCGGCCACCCGACGGGCAAACCCCTGCGCCATCGCGATGTGCCCCCGCACCATGTTCTGCAACCCGGCCACCCCGTAGTGCCGGATGGCAAACCAGAGCTTGAGCGCCCGAAACCGCCGCCCCAGCTGAATGCCCCAATCGCGATAGTTGACGACCTCGGGATCGTGCGCGGTACGGAGGTACTCCGGCGTGGCGGAAAACGACCGGTGCAGCGCCGCCACATCCCGCACGAAGTACGCGGTGCAGTCAAAATGGACGGCCAGCCACTTGTGCGGATTCATCAGGAAACTGTCGGCCCGCTCCACGCCCTCGAGAATCGGTCGGATCTCGGGCAGGATCGCGGCGCTGCCGGCGTAGGCGGCATCCACGTGCAGCCAGGCTCCGTATTCCTCGGCCAGGTCCGCGATCGGCGGCAGCGGATCGAGGCCGGTGGATGCCGTGGTCCCCACGGTGGCCACGATCGCGGTCGGCACCAGTCCCTGCGCCACGTCGCTGGCCAGGAGTGCGGCCAGGGCACCGGGGCGCATTGCATAGGCTGCGTCCACCGGCACCAACCGGACGTGGTCCTCCGCGAAGCCCGCCATCCGGGCACCCTTGAGCACCGAGGAGTGGGCCTCCGAGGAGGTGTACACCGTTGCCTTCGCCACCGGAACGGTCAAGCGGTCGCGCGCGGTGATCAAGGCAACCAGTGTGGCGGTGGATGCGGTGTCCTGGATGACACCGGTGAAGCTCGCGGGCAACCCGATCATCTGGCGCAACCACTCCATCATCACCTGTTCCAGCTCGGTGGCCGCCGGCGAGGTCTGCCATGACATGCACTGGGCACCCAGCGTGGTGGTCAGCATTTCGGCCAGGAGCGAGACCGGGGTCGAGCCGGTCGGGAAATAGGCAAAGAATCCCGGATGTCCCCAATGGGTCATGCCCGGGAGAATGATCCGCTCAAAATCCGCTGTGATCCGGGACATCGACTCCGGCTGCTCGGGGGCCCTGGCAGCGATCGCCGCCCGGACCTCGCCCGGTCGGGTCGTCGGAACCACCGGGTAGGAGCCGACCCCCGCCAGGTAGTCGGCCATCCAGTCCACCATCCGGTGGGCCTCGGCCCGGAACTCCTCCGGTTTCATGCCACCCTCCTCATGCCAGCCACGCATCGAACCGGGAATCCCATCGGTTGGCTTCTTCCCTGCCCATCGCCAGGGTGTCGGCCACGAGGTCGGGACGGGTGTACTCCCAGCGGGAAATCTCCACCCGCCGGCTCGGCGCCAGGTACCAGCGACGCCCGCGAAACCCGACCCGCTCGGGCCGATACCATCGCGTCAACAGGATCAGCGTCTGGCGCACCGCCGGGTCGAGTTCGGCGGCAAAGGCCGGGGCGTTGTCCACCATGCCGCCATCGGCCACCAGGTGCCCGTCGATGCGTGGCACCGGCAGGAATGGTGGCGTGGCCGAGGAGGCCAGCACCAGCGAGGTCAGCTCCTCGGGGGTGCTGCAGCGCCGGGCATCCCGCAACAGCGGCCGGAACCCGAGCCGGCGGCCAGAGACGGGGTGAAGTTTTCCAGGATCCCGCATCTTTTCCAGGGTGTAGGCGCTGAACCCGAGTGACACCGCCAACCCTATCGGGGCGCCATGCGGCAACTCCGCCATCAGGATCCAAAGCGGAAACGGCAACGCCTGGATCCGCTCGAACCCGCCGTCGGCCAGCGCAAAGAGGGTGGTGTCGCGGTAGATCGGGAGATGCGGGGTCGGGCGCTGTCCACGCAGCAGGCGCGACCAGGTGAAATTGCGGGTCACCACCGAGCGCCGCTCCAGCCAGTAGGCGTGGGTCTCCGCCGCACGGCCGGAAAAGAACGTGATCGCCATGCTGGCGCCGGCACTGCACGCGGACACCGCGGCCACCCGCGGCTCCAGCCGCGGCCACCAGTGCCCCAGAATGCCAAGCTGGAGGAAGGCGCGGTTCCCTCCTCCAGCCAGCGTCAGGCCAACATTGCGATTCGGCACCGGCGGAACTTCAAACCCTTCAGCCGTTCAGGGCAAGGCCTTCCCTCAGGGGAACCCGTACGAGAAGCTGCCGTTGGCCACCACCAGGCTCGAAGTGGCCGTCCCTGTGGAGCCGGTCGCAAGGGTACCCGAGAAAGTCCCGCGGATCCGGTTGGCCGTGGCGCTCGTGATCGTGATGGTGCCGACATCCTGGAGCACCAACTGGCCACCGACCAGCACCGAACGCCCGCCCCAGCAGCAGGGGGAGCCTGCGACGGTGCCCGCGGCGATCATCAGCCGGTGGGCCGTGTTGGCGGCGCCAAGCTGGTAGGTCCCGACCCCGGTGTACGGAGCGAGGGCCACCGAAACCGTTCGCGTCGTACCGGTGAAGATGACAACCAAGGCACCACCGGTTGGCGCTCCACCACCTCCCGTGGCCCCGTTCCACGCGGCGCCGCCGAGATTCGCCACCATGAATCCGGTATCGGCGTGGGTAAGGGGCGGAAGGTTGGCTGGTGCGGCGATCGGAAAATCAAACTTCCCGTTGGTGACGGTCCGGGTGCCGGTGCCGGTGATCGCGGCCGCCGTGAACTGGAAGGTGCCCGTCGCGCGGGTGGCCGTCAGCGTGGAGACGGTCACGGTGCCCGCCGCGCCCGAGAGCGGCGTCTGCCAGACACTGCTCCCCTCGACGACTGACGCAATGCCACCGGACACCCCTCCTCCGGTGCCGAGCGGGTAGGTCCCGGGTCCGGGAAGCCCCACCAGATTCAACTGGATTCCCTGGCTGCTGGTCGAGGAGAGGAGCTTGGCGCCGTAGATCGGCAGATGGCCCTGCTTCTGCTGCTGGGTGATGGTCTGGAGAAACTGGGACTGCGCTACCCATGCCGCGCCGTCGATCGATGCCGACATCGTCCCCGCACCACCTCCGGAGGGCCCGGTAGCCCCACCGCCGCAGGCGACGATCCCACTTGCCACCAGCAGCCACACACATCTCTCGATCCGGTTCATACCGTCCCCTGACTTGTAGTCGATGAATGTTGCCTGCCTGCACCTGCCTCCCGGCCGCGCACCGGACCGAGCAGCCTTCCGTCGGCCTTCAACCCGGCCCGCCCCAGGATCCCGTACAGCGACCCCGCCACCGCCAGGACCAGCGCGAAGGCCACTCCAATTGCCAGTGGAGCCACCGCCAGCACCAGCACCCCGGCTGCGATCATGAAACGGTCGGGCCGGTACAGCCGAGCCAGGGCACGATCGTTGTATCGGGTTTCGCTCCTGGTGTGGTTCTGCAGGGCGACGTAAGGCCCCGACCCCCTGCCACGGCTCACCAACCAGACGGCCGTCACCTCATCGCCCTCACCGGGGGTACCCACCCAGGCCGCGGCGGGCAGCAGTGGTTCCCTTCCCTGTCCATCACGAATGGCCAGCCGTTCCACCGCCGCTACCCCTGTCCTTCCCTGGCCGGGCGGGGTGAGCCGCGAAACCCTGCCCCGAATCGAGTACCGCTCCAGAATCCTCCCGCGGATGCGGATCTGGTCGGGCATCGGCCACTCCGGGAGTTCAGGGCTGGACAGCGCGGTGCGAATCCCCGCCGGCTCGGTGGGCCTACCATCACCCCGGCTTTGGGGTAACTTCCCCCTCCCCCTCCGGGGGTCACCGTCCCGCTCTTCCCCTTGCGCGGACCAAGCGAAAGAACCGTCATGCCGCGCCCTGATCCGTCGCGACCGGACCCCGCCGACCCGGAGCTCCCCGACCAGGGCGAGGTGGCGGCCGAGGGCTTGGACGCCCTGTTCACGGCGGCCTACGCCGAACTCCACCGGCTGGCTGCCACAATCCGGCGAGACGACCCCGCCGCCACCCTGACCCCCACCGCGCTCGTCAACGAGGCTTGGCTCAAGCTGCGGGCCTCGAGCAACCTGGCCCCCGCGTCGCGGCTGCACTTCAAGCGGATTGCCGGCCGGGCGATGCGCCAGGTCCTGGTCGAGGCCGCCCGCCGCCGCAACGCCACCAAACGGGGCAGCGGATTGGCGCCGGTAACCTTCGAGGACCTCGCCGGCCATGGCCTCTCCACACCCGACGAAGTGCTGGCCCTCGACGAGGCGCTGGAGGAACTCGGCCGCGTGTCACCGCGACAGGTGGCGATGATTGAATGCCGATTCTTTGCCGGACTCGATGTGGCCGAAACGGCAGCGATGCTGGAGATCTCCGAGGCCACAGTGCTGCGCGACTGGCGCGCCGCCCGAGCCTGGCTGACCCACGCCCTGAGCCATCCGGACTGAATCACCCGCCATGACGTCCAACCGTCACCCCGATCCCGCGCCAATGGATGCCGCCCGCTGGGAACGGATCCAGCAGCTGTTCCATGTCGCCGCCGACCTGCCCCCATCGGGGCGACAGCAGTTCCTCGAGCACGAGTGCGGCCCCGACGCGGCGCTGATCGCCCGGGTCCTGGAGCTGGTGGAGGCTGACCGGCAGGAGGGGGCGGCCCCGATCGACGCGGGGTTGGCTCCGCTGGCGGTGCGATTGCTGGGCACCATGCCAAAAGCTGCCATTCCGGAGGGAGCGTTCGGTCCGTACCGGATCATCCGGGTCCTCGGCGAGGGGGGGATGGGAGTGGTCTACCTGGCGGAGCGCGCCGGGGTCGGTGGCCTGGTGGCGATCAAGGTGTTGCGCGATGCCTGGCTTTCCCCTGAGCGGCGTGAACGCTTTGCCCTGGAACAGCGCACCCTGGCCCAATTGCACCATCCCGGCATTGCCCAACTGCACGACGCGGGAACCCTCGCGGACGGCACCCCGTGGTTTGTCATGGAATACGTCGAGGGGGCTTCGCTCACCACCTGGTGCCGTGACCGCGGCGCCTCGCTGGCCGAGCGGCTGCGCCTGTTCCGATCGGTGTGCGAGGCGGTCCAGCATGCCCACGAGCACGCCGTAATTCACCGCGACCTCAAGCCCTCCAATATCCAGGTCACCGCCGACGGGCACGTCAAGCTGCTCGACTTTGGCATCGCCAAGCAGATCGACGCCCTCGAGACCTCGACCGACCAGACCCGGACCGGCCACCGTCTGATGACGCCCGCCTACGCCGCCCCGGAGCAGGTCAGTGGCGGCCGGATCGGCATCCGCACCGATGTCTATTCCCTCGGGGTCACCCTGTTCGAGTTGCTGGTGGGACGATTGCCCGTCGCCCTGGCCGATCGCACCCCGGCCGAGGCGCTGGCGGTGCTCCTCCAGGACGAGCCGGAACGTCCCAGCGCGGCAGCGCGACGCGAGGCCGCCCGCAGCAACGATGCCGGCCGGCTCCTGACCGAGGACCGGGCCAGCTGGGCCGACCTCGATGTGCTGGTGCTGACGGCGATGCACAAGGATCCCGCCCGCCGGTACGGGTCCGCCACCGCCCTGGGACGGGACGTCGACCACTTCCTGGCCAGCGCGCCGCTCGACGCCCGGCCCGACTCGCTGCGCTACCGCGCCGGCAAGTTTGTGCGCCGCAATCGCGGACCGGTTCTGGCCGCCGCGTTCGGCTTGGTCACCCTCATCGGGGTGAGCACCTTGTACGCCGTGCGGATCACCGCGGCCCGCAACCGGGCTGTCGCGGAAGCAGACCGGGCCCAGCGGATTCAGCGCTTCATGCTCGACCTCTTCGAGGGCGGTGACGCTTCGGTCGGACCGGCCGACAGCCTGCGCGTGGTGGAGCTGATCGACCGGGGGGTACGCGAGGCACAGAGTCTCGACGGCGAGCCAGTGGCCCAGGCAGAGCTGTACGAGAACCTCGGGTCGATATCCCTGCAGCTCGGTCGGCTGGAGCAGGCCGACTCGCTGCTCCAACGCTCGCTGCGGCAACGCCAGGCGCTCTTCGGGCCCCGGCACGCCGATGTCATCTCCAGTCTGGTGGCCCTGGCGTTGCTGCGCGTCGACCAGGCCCAGCTCGACTCGGCAGAGGTGCTGGCGCGGCGGGCGATTGAGGTCGGCACGGACATCCTTCCAGCCGGTCACCCGCTGCTGGCCAGGAGCACGACCACCCTCGGCCGCGTGCTTGAGGAGAAAGGGGACTACCCGGAGGCGATCACGGTCCTCGGGGCGGCCGTCCGGATTTATGAGGCGCAGCGCCAGGAAACCCCGGATTTTGCGGCCGCCCTTGGGGAGCTGGCCAATACCCACTTCTACGCCGGGGAATATGAGCGCTCCGACACGCTCAACCACCGGGTGCTGGCCATGGACAAGCGGCTCCACGGCGAACGGCATCCCCGGGTGGCCGATGACTTGATCAACATCGGCGCCATCCGGTTCCAGTGGGGTCGGTATGCGGAGGCCGAAGCGTTTTACCGCGAGGGGTTGGCCATCATTGAATCGTGGTATGGAGCGGAGCACTATCGGACCGCCTCGGCGCTGACCATGCTGGGACGGGCCCTGTTGTTCGAGGGCCGGCTCGACGAAAGCGACCGCACGCTCCGCCGCTCGCTCGCCATCCAGGATCGCGTCTTTGGCGGCGGGCACCCGCGCATTGCCTCGATCCTCAATGAGCTGGGGTCGATCGCCCTGCGCCAGGGGAAGTATGCCGAGGCCGAGGCGCAATACCAGCGCATGGGTCGGATCTACACTGCGGCGTACGGTAGTGAGCATTGGCTCAGCGCCCTGGCCACCGCGAACCTGGGCGGGGTGTCCTACGAGCGGGGCGATCACCGCGAGGCAGAGCGCTTATTTCGCGCGGCGATCGGGACCTTTGCCAACACCCAGGGCGCCGAGCACCAGAACACCGCCATCGTGCGGATCCGGCTGGGTCGGGCACTCCTCGGGCAGCACCGAGCCGCCGAGGCGGTCCCCGAACTCCTGGCCGGATACGACCTGCTGATGCCACAGATGAGTCCGGGATCGACCTGGCTGCAGCGGGCCCGGGTGGCCCTGGCGGAAGCCAACGAGCAGTTGGGGCGCGACGCCGAAGTGGCGCGGTGGAAAGCCGAGATCGCCGACTCGGGCCGGGCCGCAGCGGCAGCAACTGCCGCCCGGAAGTAGTCATGCTCACCCTCCACGCCCCCTTCGACCCCGCGTCTGCGCTCGCCGAGATCAGCGCCGCCGATCCCGAGTTCGGGACCGCCATAGGCCGGGTGGGCCCGGTGGTGCGTCATGCGGCACGTCGCGGCACGCCATTCCAGGCGCTCCTGAGGTCCATCGTATACCAGCAACTCTCCGGCAAGGCCGCCGCCACCATCCATGGCCGGGTCTGCGCACTGTTCCCACAGTCCACCCCCACGCCGGAACAAACGGCCCGGCTCGCGCCGGAAACACTCCGGGCGGCTGGGCTCAGCCGGGCCAAGACCCTCGCAGTTCATGACCTCGCGGCCAGGACCCTTGACGGGACGGTGCCAACCACGACTGCTGGCATGCGGCGCCTGAACGAGGAGGAGATCATTCAACGCCTGACCGCCGTGCGCGGGGTGGGTCGCTGGACCGTTGAGATGTTCCTGATGTTCCGGCTGGGCCGGCCCGATGTCCTGCCGGCCACCGACCTGGGAATCCAGAAGGGCTTTGCGGTGGCATTCGGGAAGCGGAAGCTGCCCACCCCGGTGCAATTGCTGCGGCGCGGGGAGCGCTGGCGGCCGTGGCGCACCATCGCCAGCTGGTACCTGTGGTCGCTGGCGGATCTCGGTCCGGCGGAGTGAATCCTGCCACGCAGAACGGGTTGCCCTGGCGGGCAACCCGTTCTGACGAAAAGACTCCCGAGGAGGGACTCGAACCCCCGACAGGGTGATTAACAGTCACCTGCTCTACCAACTGAGCTACTCGGGAAGACACCAGCGTGTCCAGCGCGGGAAAATAGCAGGGCCCTCATGGGAGGGCAACGGAGCCGGGCCGATCGAGACAGTGCAGCCGTTGACCGCAACCACGGTCCGGCAGATCAACTCGCGCGGCGGGAGTGGCTACCGCCAGGCTGATCTTGCCATGAAAACGACCATGATGCAGTGGCAAAAGACACGGACTCGATCCATCTGGCTAATCCTATCTATGACAAAGAGATACAGTTCAACAAGAGCAAACGCTCACACCAATCAGACGAAAGTGAGCATTCGCTCATTTAAAACAGAGCGAGATCGGCCACCCCGCTCTTGAAATAGTGGCCACAAATCGCATAAGTCGTTGTGGAAAAAGATGTTACACGAAA
Source organism: Gemmatimonadota bacterium (assembly GCA_034439775.1). Lineage (GTDB taxonomy): Bacteria > Gemmatimonadota > Gemmatimonadetes > Gemmatimonadales > GWC2-71-9 > JAWXBA01. The sequence continues at coordinate 13,394 of JAWXBA010000405.1, forward strand.
AACCTCGCCCTGAAGAGCCCGCCTTATTAATTTCTGCCCATGAGTTTGGCTCCCTTCATTGGCCATCAAGCCGTCCGCCAGAGATTGGCCGACGCCATCGCGACCGACCGCCTGCCACAGGTGCTTCTGGTGGTTGGTCCCAAGGGCGTCGGTCGGCAGCGCCTGGGCCTCTGGCTCGGCCAGATGATCTTCTGCGAACGCCCTGCGCCAGAACCCTGCGGCCGATGCCGCGGCTGCACGCTGATGCTTGGCCTGGGACATCCCGACTTCCACTGGTTGGTGCCGATCCACCGTCCCAAGGCGGGAGATCCCGACAAGCAGGTGGAAGAGGCCGCCGAGACGCTCGCCGAGCTGATGGCAGAGCGGCGCCAGAATCCGCTCTGGACAGCGCCGGAAGGGATGGCCATTCACGGCGTGGCTTCGGCCCGGCTTCTCCAGCGGCGGGCCTCGATGCGCCCGGTCGAGGGGGCCCGGGCGGTGTTCCTGATCGGAGACGCCGAACGACTGGTGCCCCAGGAGGGGAACCCGGAAGGAGCCAACGCCCTGCTCAAGCTGCTCGAGGAGCCTCCGACCGGCAGCCTGATCATCCTGACCGCACGAGAGATGGGCTCTGTCCTGCCGACGATCCGGTCTCGATCAGTCCCGATCCGTTTGGGTCGGCTGCCGGATGCAGAGGTTGGTCAGTTCCTGCGGACCCACGCCAACCTGTCCGCCTCGCAGGTTGAGGAACGGTTGCTGACTGCCGAAGGGTCGATCGGGTGCGCGCTCGCGGCAGGTGCCGGTGAGGGGGGCTCCAAGGCATCGGCTGCGGCCATCGGATTGGTCGATGCCATCCGCCGCGGCCCCGCCGAAGCGTATTCGGTGGCACTCAAGCAGGGGCCGTGGCAGGCTCGCGGCGAGTTCACCGACCTGCTCGACGCCCTCTCCAGCCTGCTCGGCGAGGCCGCCCGGAGTGCCTCGGGGACCGGCGCCCGGCGTCCGCTGCCGGCCGGACTGCGCCCCCCGCTCAAGCTGGCTGGGGTGGTCAGCGCGGTGGAGGCGGTCCAGAGAGCCCGCGGCGCGGCCCAGGGGAACGTCAACCCCCAGCTCCTGCTGGCGGGGCTCTGTGCCGACTTGGCGGAGGTCCTGTGAGCCTCTCCCACCTGGACGACCAGGGCCGGGCCAGGATGGTGGACGTGGGCCACAAGCCGGCCACCGCCAGGATGGCGGTGGCCGAGGGTCGGGTCTGCATGTCCGGCAAGGCGTACCAACTGGTGGAGCGGCAGGCTGTCGCCAAGGGGGATGTCCTCCGGGTGGCCGAACTGGCGGGAATCATGGCGGCCAAGCGGACCGCCGATCTGATCCCCCTCTGTCACCCGCTGCCGCTGGACTCGATCGTGGTCATCGCCGCGCTTGAGCCTGCCAATCTGGCAGTGCGGATCGAGGCCACGGCGCGGACCACCGGACCGACCGGTGTGGAGATGGAGGCGCTGACCGCCGTCTCCGTAGCGTGCCTGACGGTGTATGACATGGTCAAGGCAGTGGATCGGGAGCAGCGGATCGAAGGGATCCGATTGCTTCGCAAGACCGGGGGCAGCAGCGGCGATTTCGAAGCCCAGCCCCGGGACTCGACAGCGGAGGAGATTTGAGCAACACTATCTGGAACAGTCGCGAGCGCCGACGCCGGCGCCTGCAGTTCGGGGAGTTCATGACCGGGGGTGCCCTGCTGGTTGGCGGGGCGTTGCTGATTGGCGCGCTCGGCTCCGGGGTCCAGCGGCTCCGGGCCGATGACGCGGCAGTCCTGCTCGACGCGGAGGAGGTCAATTCCGACGTGCGTGCGCTCTCCCGCGACCTCGAGGATGTCCGCGGCCGATTGGCGCTGACCGAGGTCAAGCTGCAGCGGGTCACGGCCATTCTCGGATACTCTTCCCGCTACCGAATCCCCGCCGACCTGGCTTCCGCAATCTATGATATCGCACTGACCGAAGGGGTCCAGCCAGCCATAGGATTCCAGCTGGTCAAGGTGGAGAGCAGCTTCAAGCCCGACGCCCAAAGCAGCAAGGGTGCCCTCGGGTACACTCAGCTGCGGCTGCCCACGGCCCGCAGTTACGACCCGACCGTAACCGCCCGGGATCTCCACAACCGCGACGTGAACCTCCGGTTGGGTTTCCGCTACCTCCGCGACCTGCTGCGGCGGTTCAACGGCGACCTGTCCACCGCGCTGGTGGCGTACAATCGCGGGCCGACTCTGGTGGACTCCATCCTGGTGGGCGGTGGCGATCCGAGCAATGGCTACGCCGACGCGGTGATGCGGCGCAAGCGGCCCACCCCGCCAGACTCAGCGGCGTCGCCGATCCCACCACCGACCGGATAGCCCCTCGGCGTCAACCCCAGAGCGAAAACGCGGGCCTGACCGGAGCATTCCGGCCAGGCCCGCGTTCGTAGTTGCTGCCATCGGTCAGCGAAAGCTCAACTTACGGCAGCCGCAGCCGTTGTCCTGCCCGGATCTGGTTGGGGGAGGTCAGTCCGTTGGCCGCCTGCAGCTCCCGCACCGAGACCTGGTATCTGGCAGCCACCGACGACAGTGTTTCGCCCCGGGCGACAACATGAGTTCGTGCGCCGCCGCCACGGCTGGCCAGCGTGGCTACCTGGGCAGCCGTCCCTGCGGACACCTGGAGTCGCTGACCGACCTTGATCGTGTTGGAGCTGCCAAGGCCGTTCCAGCTGCGCACCTGGGCCATCGAAACGCCGTACCGATTGGAAAGACCACCCAAGGTCTCGCCGGAAGACACCGTGTGTACCCGCGAGGCGGCGGAACTGCTGTGCGAGGCAGCAACGGTGGTGGTCGACCCGGCGGTACCGGACCCCGGCACCCGGAGGACCTGCCCGAACCGGAGCACCGCGCGGGAACCCAGGCCGGGATTGGCATCCGCCAGAACCTGGCTGGAAACCCCGTACCGTCTCGCCACGCCGCTCAACGTTTCACCCTTCCGCACCTGGTGCTCACCGAACGCCACCCGCTGGCCGACCGGGAGGGCTTCATACCCGGCGAGCACCGTGGTCATCGACCCTGCGGGAAGCCGGATCACGCTGGTGCGTCCAGGCGGCGTCGTCAGGCGAAGATACTGGGGATTCAGCTCGCGCATCTCGGCCAGGGAAACGTCGGCCAAGCGCGCCACCACATCGAGTCCCGTGGCGGCAGGGACCACCAGGGAGTCGGTCGGAAACGGCTGCTCCGACTCCTCCACCGTAAAGCCATACTTGGCGGGTTCCTTGGCGATCATCGTGGCGGCCAGGAGCTTGGGGACGTAGTCCTTCGTTTCCTGGTGAAGGTGCTGGGTGCCGGACAGCTGGAAAAATGCGGCGTCGCCCAGCTGGCTGCTGTTCTCTGCCAATTCGTTGTCGTCCGCCACCAGGATGTCGATGCGACCGAGGCCCCGGCTGACCCGTCCCGGCCCGCCATTGTAGGCGGCAGCAGCCAGAAAGTGCGACCCGAACTGTTTGGTAAGGTCGGCCAAGTAGCGCGCTGCGGCGGCGGTGGCCTTGACGAAGTCCCGACGCTCATCGACCCAGGAGTCCACGCGGAGTCCGTACATCCGGCCGGTGGGCTGCATGAATTGCCACATCCCGACGGCCCGCGAACGGCTGACGGCCGTGTTCGAATAACCCGATTCGATCAGGGCCAGGTAGGCCAGGTCGCCCGGGAGCCCATGTTCCTGGAGGGCGGTGCGCACCTGAGTTTCATACCGGGGGAGCCGCGCCAGCCAGATGGCCATCCGCTCACGCGCCGGGCCCTGGAAGAAGTTGAGGTAATACTGGACCCGGTCATGGTCCGCCCAGCGCGTCACATCGAGGTCAAACTGGATCGGGGCAATCAGGGCGTGGTCCGGGGCTTCGACCTGGTCCAGCAGATCCAGGATCAGCCCGTCGGCCACCGAATCGGCCGCCATCTTCCGGTCCCGGGCGGGATCGGTCCGCGGC
>JAWXBA010000406.1:0-5612 GCA_034439775.1 Gemmatimonadota bacterium
ATCATGATCGTCGGCGCGTTGGTGTGCCCCGAGATGATCGTCGGCATGATCGACGCATCGACCACACTGAGCCGTTCCACCCCGTGCACCTCGAGCTTTGGTGAGACCACCGCATGGAGCCCGGTGCCCATCGCGCAGGTCCCGACCGGGTGGTAGAGGGTCTGCGCCGTGTTCCGGACATGCTCCGCCAGCTGCTCCGCAGTGCAGGCACCCTCTCCTGGGAGGGCCTCCGCGCCGCGCCACCGCCCGAACGCCGACGCCGCGGCGATCTGTCGGCAGCTCCGCAGTCCGGCCACGAGCCGCGGCAGGTCGGCGGCATCGGTCAGGTAGCCAGGACGAATCACGGGGGCGGCGAGCGGATCGGCGCTCCGGAGTGAGGTGCTGCCCCGGCTCTCCGGGCGCAACAGGACTGCGCCCAGGGTATAACCGTGTCCCGGTGGGTTGGAAAAGCCATGGTCCACGAAGAACGTGGGCGCAAAGATCAGTTCCAGGTCGGGGCGATCGACCGATGGATCAGACCGGAGATAGCCGGCACCCTCCGCCACCGGAGAGGTGAGGGGGCCGCTGCGGGTCAGCAGCCATTGCAGCAGCCGCCAGGGACGCTCGGCGGCCAGCAGCGAGGCCGGCTCCCGGCAGCGGACCCCGATCCCGGCCACCAGATGGTCCTGCAGGTTCTGGCCAACACCGGGCAGGTCCACCCGCACGGCAACGCCAGCGTCGCGCAAACTCGAACCAGGTCCGATCCCGGAACACATCAGCAGGTGCGGTGAATGCACCGCGCCGGCGCACAGGACCACATGCCCGGCGGCAATCCACTCGATTGCACCTGTGGCATGGCGCACCTCCACCCCTGCCGCACGGGATCCATCGAAGGCAATCCGGAGGACCTGCACCCCGGTAGTCACGGTCAGGTTGGGACGCAGCCGGGCCGGGCGCAGGTAGGCGGTGGCGGTGCTTTCACGCTTCCCTCCGCGCTGGGAGACATGCAGCAGCCCGACGCCCTCGCTGGATCCATGGTTCAGGTCGTCTCGGATCGGGAAGCCACTTTCCATGGCGGCCTCGAGCCAGGACCTGGTCAACGGACTCGGCTCGCGCTGGTGGTCAATCCGCATCGGACCATCATGCCCGACATGCTCGCCGGTGGCAGCCCGATGGTCCTCGGCGCGCCGGAACGCCGGCAGGACATCGCGCCACCCCCAGCCCGGATTGCCGGCGGCCTCCCAGGCGTCGTAGTCCTCGGCGTGGCCCCGCATCCAGAGCATCGCGTTCATGGCACTGGAGCCGCCGAGCATCCGGCCGCGTGGCCAGTACAGCAGGCGGTCATTGAGGCCGGGTTCAGGTTCCGTTTCCAGGGCCCAGTCGGCGGGGGTCTTGAAGAGACGGGGAAAGGCGGCAGGAATGCGAGTCGTGAGCGAATGCCCCTCGCCGCCTGCTTCGAGCAGCAGGACGCGACGAGTCGGGTCGGCGCTGAGTCGGTTGGCCAGGACGCAGCCCGCCGAACCGGCGCCGACAATGATCACATCCGGTGCGCTCACCGCGGGGGTTGTTCGAACCGCAGGTCGATATGGACCACGATGTCGGGTTGCATCTTGAGCAGCCCGAACGCCTTGGAGAGTCCGCCGATCCGGTAGGCGCGGACATCCATGCCCACCCGGGCCTCGAGCCGGATGCCGGTGCGCGACCAGGTAAGGGTGCCCGGAAAGGTTTCCTGGCGGGTCACCCCGTGGATCGTGAAGCGCCCGACCAGGGTGACCACCATGATGTCACCCTGGCGCGGACTCGGCCGCAGCTCGTCGAGGTCGAACCGGATGGTGGGATACTGGTCGGCCCCGAGTGACTTGCGCATGTCGCGGTCGCGACGGCCGTTGTCGGTGGTCATCGAATCCACCCGCGCCTCGACCCAGCCGCGCACCGCTTCGAGCGCCGGGCCGCCCGCAATGGCACCGGTCAGGTTCGCGGTGGTCCCGGTGAAGTCGCCCAAGGTGCCCCGGGCGTCGAACGACAGCGTGCCGGAGATCAGGGTGGTGGGCTGCACCCGGGCCTGGGCGTGGACGCCTGGCACGGCGGCCGCGAGCATCAGCAGGACGCTGACGGCCGAGAATCCTGGTTGCGTGATGCGATCGCTCCTCAACTGATGCCGCTGCCCGTGAGCACCTTGACCAGCCGATACATGAACTCGAGTCCCTGGTAAAAGGCCGCCGCGGAAATCGTCTCGTTCATGCCGTGGGCGTTGGCGTTCTCGTAAAAGAGTCCCGAGACGCCGTACACCGGGATTCCGGCGCGCCGTAGGTAGAGTCCATCGGTGGCTCCGGTGCTCATCGTCGGGATAACCGGCAGCCCCGGCCACATCTCCTCGGTCACTTGGCCAATCGCGGTCATCAGCGCGGGGGTCAGTGGCGAGGGTGGGCTCTCCTGCGCGGTGCTCAGCGAAGTGAGGGTCACCTGGGTGTTGTTGATGGCCCCGGCCAACGCGGCCTTTACGTATTCGGGATCTTCATCGGGTAGCATTCGGCAGTTGACCACCGCAGTGGCGCGCTGCGGCAGGGCGTTGCGGGCGTGGCCGCCGCTCAGCATCGTCGCCACGCAGGTGGTGCGCAGCCGAGAGTTGTTGCCGGGGTCGCGGGAGATGATCGCCTCGGCGGCGCGATCCGACGGGTTGGCCACGAACCGGCGCATCGCGCCGCCCATCTCGGGGTCCATCAGCGCCGCGGTGCCGGTCAGCCAGCCGCGGGTCACCTCATTGAGTCGAGCCGGGAACTGGTGGCTGGCCACCTTGTCGAGGGCGCGGGCCAGGTGGTAGATGGCGTTGTCGGGCAGCGGGACGGAGCTGTGGCCCCCAGGGTTGGTCACTTCGAGTTGCAGGTTGAGGACCTTCTTCTCGGCGGCCTGGACGTTGTTCGACACCCGGGTGCCGTTGACGATGACACCACCGCCACCCTCGTTCAGGGCGTACTCGGCGTCGATCAACTCCGGCCGGTTGGCCAGCAGCCATTCCACGCCGTTGTCGGGCCCGCCCTCTTCGTCGGTGGTCAGCGCCACGATGATGTCCCGCTCAGGGACGAACCCCTCCGCCTTCATGCGCAACAGGATGGTCAGGTGCATGGCACCCTCATCCTTGTTGTCGGCCACGCCGCGGCCGTAAAACATCCCGTCACGCTCAATGAACTCGAACGGTGGCAGGGTCCAATCCTCGGGATTGGCCTCCACCACGTCGTGGTGCGACAGGAGGAGAATCGGCTTGAGCGACGGGTTCCGGCCGCGATAGCGGACGATCAGGTTGCCCTTCTTGGCCTTGCCGGCCTCGACCACGACAATGTCCTCTGCCGGAAATCCGGCAGCCCGCATGTGGACGGCCATCGCTTCGGCCGCTGCAGTCATGTCGCCGGCGCTCTGGGTGGTGTTGTCCTCCACCAGCTCCTTGAGCAGGGCACGGGCCCGTTCCTCCCATTGGGAGAGTGGGCGATTCTGGGCGGCGAGAGGCGGCGCGAAGGCGACGCCGAGAGACAGCAGGAGTCGGGCGGCAAACAGGAGGCGGTGCGGTGTCATCTGCGGTGCTCCAATGTCGGGATCGGTGAAGAGGTCCAGGTTGGATGCTGCGCCGCGTGGCGCAGCGCTATCGTGGCGCATCGCGCAGCCGGCCTAGCTCCAGCCGGGCCTGCCGCACCTCGGCGGCGGCGGCGCCGTCGGCGCCATCCCAGTAGCGCAAAAACTGCTCATACGCCGCGATGGCGCGTGGGGTGTCGCCGAGCTGGGTCCAGAGTCGGGCGCGCGCCATCCAGGCCCGGGTCCAGATCACAAGTCCCGGCTCGGCGAGCCCGGGCTGGTTGACGCGGGCCAGGTCGGTCGCTTCCAGGGTCTCCACCGCTTCGCGTGTCATCCCGACCGCCGCCAGGACCTCGGCGCGCGCCACCGATCGCATGCCGCCGACCCCGAACCGCACCGCCGGATTGCGGAGCGAGTCGGCGGGGACGAAATCCTGGGCCAGACGCCGGGCGGCCGCGGTGTCCCCCCGCTCCAGGGCCAGCAGCGCGTCAAATTCGGTCAGGGCATTGCCACCGTTCCACTCCTGCGACAGCGACTGGAAGGCGGTGTCGCTGGTGACCATGAACCCGAGGTACACCACGCTCAGGTATCCGTTGCGGACCTGCTGGCCCTGGATGCCGGGCATCGTCCCGAGGCCACGGAGCTGGCGCGCCAGCGCTCGCCAGTCCGCGCGGGACATCCTCGCGGTGTCGCCCATGGCCACCTGGAGGGCGCGTTCGTAGATCGCCACCATCGGGGCGATCGACGTGGTGGAGAACGGGACAAAGGGATTGGCCTCGACCATCAATGCCGCCGACCGGGTCAGCTCCTCGCCCCGCCCGAGCATCGCGCTGGCGGTGAGCATCGAGGCCAGCAGCGGCATTCGGGCGCCGATCGGAATGTCGCGGAGGCTGTCGGCGGGGTAGGTCGACAGGACATGGGCCAGGGTGGTGACCATCGCGGAATCGGCCCGCGCGACCTGCTGCGACAGCAGGGAAAGCCAGATGGTGGGTGTGGCGGTGCTCGGGCGGGCGAGCGCTTGCCGGATCACCGCGAGGGCCGAGTCGGGGAGGCTCGCCGCGTTGTAGCTCTGCACCAGCTGAAGGATGGGCTGGGTGGAGCCAGTGTCGGCCCGGGCCCAGGCCCGGGCGATCTCGATCCCGCGCCGATTGGCGGCATCGCGGTACCGCTGGATGCCTGTGGCACCGCCCAGCCGCGCCACACCGGCCTCGTCGGTGAAGACGATGATGCTGTCCCCGTCGATCAGCAGGTTGGAATTCTGTCCGGCCTGATTGTAGAGCTGCACCAGGTGCGAATACGCCAGGTGGAAGGTAGAGTCAATGGCCAGCGTGCGGTGGAATCCCCGCAATGAGCGCGTGGCGTAGGTCCGGATCGAGTCGGTCGACTGATTGGGGATGCTGTTGGTGCCGTGGAAATAGGCGTCAGCCAATCCGTTCCACGCTTCGGCCACGAGAGAGTCACCTCGGCTGATCAGGCCGGTGTAGGCGGCGATCGAGGCGCCGAACTCCCGCCGTGCCGTGGCGGTGTCCGCGGTGTTGCTGGCGGTCAGCGCCATCGTCAGGTGGTAGTGACCCTCGACCAGGGACCGCTCCCGGGGTGGCAGGCGATCGGCCAGGGCATAGGCACGCTCCGCGGTCGCGACGTAGTCCACCCCGCCGAAACCGCTCCACCCCAGCCCCAGCGAGCGCTTGTGGAACGCCAGCGCAAAGGTCGAGTCGAGGGCGGTGGCCCGCGCGAAGGCGGCGTCCGCCTCGGCCAGCCGCCAGCTGTTGAGGTGCCGGACCCCCTCGAGGTACAAACGGTACGCCTCAAGATTGGTCGTGGTCGCCTCGGCCAGCTGCATCGTGCTGGTGCGGCCGCCCTCGATGTCCAGCAGTTGCTGGGCCAGCTGGTCAAAGAGCGGACGCGGATCCGCCCCCCGGGCGGATGCCACCTGGGTTTGGCGGGCCGACGCTCCACTCCGGACGTCAAAGAGGCGTGCAATGACGAGGAGCGAATCGGTGGTGGTCTGGATCTGCCCCGTCACGACCGTGCCCGCCTTGGCGCGCCGCGCCAGGGCCAACGCGTCG
>JAWXBA010000407.1:0-4972 GCA_034439775.1 Gemmatimonadota bacterium
GCCGGCGGCCGTGCCACCACCAGGATGGAGCTTCCCGGCGGGGCCTCCGCATCCCATTCGTTCAGGAGCGACCAGAAGGTGGATCGGGGAGTATCAGGTGCGGTGCCACCAGAGCCGAGGATGGGGAAACCTGCTTGCATGAGTCGAATCGGGGTTTCCGAGCGGCGCAGGGAGTCCACCAGCGGGTCGCTGAAGAAGGCCAGAGAGTCGGCAACCAGGGCGGGGTCTGCCACGACCAGGAGTTGGGGGCCCCTCAGAACTGAGCCGGCGGACTGCCAATGCGGCCCTGCCAGGCCCAGGATGCAGCTGGCCAGGACTGAGATCCGGATGGCGAGCAACGGCAGATCGTCGAGTTGGCGTCCCCAGGCACGGGGGCCCGGCACGCCCTGGAGCAGGTCCAGCGAGCCGAGTCGGACCAGTTGGCTGGGTCGGCGGCTCCAGAGGTGCAGCGCGATCGGAATGGCCAAGGCCATGAGGCCAAAGAGCCATGCCGGCGAGGCGAAGGAGAGGTTCATGACGGGGGTGTGACTAGGCCCCGCGCGAGCGGGCGGTGAGGAATCGGCGCAGCGCCCCATCCAGCGGCTCATCGGTGGCGATCCGGGCGTATCCGATGCCCTCGGCCTCGAGGTCGCGGGCCAGCTTGCGCTGAGATTCCTCGAGGCGTTGCAGGTATCCGGACCGGGCCTGGCTGGCGTCGAGTTCCATCCGCCGACCGGTTTCCGCCTCCTCAAAGGTGACCGCACCCTGCCAGGGGAACTCGAGCTCCGACCGGTTGGTCAGGTGCAGCACCAGCACATCGTGTCGTGCGGCGGCCAATCGCTGCGCAGCACTCCGGATCTCGTCGCCGCGCTGGTGGAAGTCGCTGATGATCACCACCACGCCCCGGGTCGAGTCGGACGACAGCGCCGTCTCGACCCGCCGCCACTCCGGCCAGGCGCCCTCGGGGGCGAGCTGCTCCAGCTGGTGCAACAGCCGATGAAAATGCTGGTGATGACGAGCGGGCCGGATCACTTCGATACTGCCGTCGTTCAGGGCGCAAAGCCCCACGGCGTCGCCCTGGCGTTCGGCCAGGAGCGCCAGGGAGGCGACCAGGAAGCGGGCGTAGTCAAAGGTGGTCCCCGCCGCCTCCTGGTGCGCCATCGAGGCGGTCGCATCGAGCACGATCCGGAGGGTCAGGCTGGTTTCGGACTCCGATTCGCGGATGAAGAAGCGGTCGGAGCGGGCGTACAGTTTCCAGTCCACCCGGCGCAGGTCGTCGCCCGGCTGATAACTGCGGAACTGGCTGAACTCGAGGCCGGCGCCCGAGCGGTGGCTGACATGGGCGCCGAGCATGAATCCGTCCACCACCGTGCGGGCGGCCAACTCCAGGTCCCGGAGGGCGGCCAGGGCCCGCAGGTCCACGAAGCGAGAGCCGGGGACCGTGCGGCTCACACCAACGGGCTCCGCGGCTCCGGGGTCGTCCGCAGCAGGTGGCTGGTAACGGTGTCGGCCGTGATCCCCTCAGCTTCGGCCCGATAGTTCACCAGGATCCGGTGCCGGAGCACCGGGGGCGCCACAGCCCGTAAGTCGTCGAAGGTTACCGCGAAGCGGCCCGCCAGGAGGGCGCGGGCCTTGGCGCTCAGCACCAGGGCCTGTCCCGCCCGCGGGCCGGCGCCCCAGCGGACCCACTCGCGCACGTAGGCGTCGGCCGCGTCGTCGGGCCGGGTGCCACGCACCAGCCGGGTCACCCAGGCAAGCAGGGCGTCGGTGATCAACACCTCGCGGGCCAGTTGCTGGGCCTGAACGATCTCCTCGGCGGTGATCACCGGCTCGGCCACCGCGCGTTTGGTGCCGGTGGTCCGGGCCAGGATGGCCTGCTCCTCCTCGGGCGTCGGATAGCCGATCCGGATGTAGAGGAGGAACCGGTCCAGCTGCGCCTCGGGCAGCGGATAGGTGCCGGTCTGCTCGATCGGGTTCTGGGTGGCCAGCACGAAGAACGGCCGGTCGAGCGGATAGGTCACCCCACCGTGGGTCACCTCGGCTTCCTGCATCGCCTCGAGCAGGGCGGCCTGGGTCTTGGGCGGGGTCCGGTTGATCTCATCGGCCAGGACAATGTTGGCAAAGAGCGGCCCGCGATTGAACTTGAAGAAGCGCTTGCCGGTGGCGTGGTCTTCCTCCAGGACCTCGGTGCCGATGATGTCAGTCGGCATCAGGTCGGGGGTGAACTGGATCCGCCGGAACGTCAGGTGCACCGCGTCGGCCAGGGTCCGGATCATCAGCGTCTTGGCCAGACCGGGGACCCCTTCGAGCAGGGCATGCCCGCCGGCCAGGAAGGCGGTCAGGAGTTCATCCACCGCGGCGTGCTGGCCCACGATGACGCGGCCGATCTCGGTGCGGAGTGCCTCGAGGCGCCCCAGCAGGCGGGCCACATCCTGCTCACTGGCAACGGCGGTCATGGCAGACTCACGCCGTCATGGCGTGGAGGATGATGTTCACCCCGAAGCGGGTGTTGTCCTCGCGGTAGAACCGCTTGTTCCGGAAGTCGTAGTCCCATTCGCAGCCATAGTCCTTGTTGCTGTAGAGCACTGCGATGCGCCCGTCGAGGACGATCGCCTTGAGATAGTCGTGCACCAGGTCGTCGCCCCAGCCATTGAGTTCCAGGCTGGTGGCGGGAGGGCCCTCGGGGAACTCGAAGAAGGTCCGGTAGATCGGGTGATCGTTGGGCAGCTTCTGGAGGGCGCTCGGACCGAAGATCTCCGCCATCTGGGACTCGAACGACCGGGCAAAGAGGCCGTCGATGTCGTGGTTGCAATCGTCGGCAAAGATGAAACCACCCTGCCGGACGTACTGCTCAAACACCCGCCGCTCGCGGCCGTCAAACTGCACCAGCCGATGCCCCGCCATGTAGGCAAACCGGGAATCCAGCACCTCCCCGCTGCCCAGAGCCACCACCCGTTCCACCGGGTCCACCGGGACGGTGGTGTACTCAATCAGGGAGTTGAGGAGATTGGCCGGCATCCGCTGGTCCACGTCCCAGTTACCGGAGCTGTACCTCAACCGGGTAAAGGCGAAATCCGCCCGCCCCCTCCCGAAGGCGAGCGCCCGCGCCTCGGCCCAGGGGGCCAGAGACGCAGCTGTCAGCGCGGTCAGAAAGGAGCGGCGGTGCATGCAGGTCAGCGGGTCAGCCGGTCAGGGGGTCGGTGGTTCGGATCTGTTTGAATCGCTCGATGGCGACCCCTGATCTGCCCCGCTGCCCCGCTGACCTGCCGAGCTCCTACACTGCGTCCGACAGGCTGGTAAAGGTGAAGTCCCGCGCCCGGATCGGCGGCAGCAGGTTGTTCCCCTGCCGCACCGGCGTGCCAAGGGCGTCGATGTTGTTGAGCATGATGATCGGCGACTCGTTGAAGCGGAAGTTCTTGATGGCGTACTGGATCCGCCCGTTCTCGATGTAGAAGGTGCCATCGCGGGTCAGCCCGGTGGAAAGCGCGGTCTGGGCATCGACGCCGCGGATGTACCAGAAGCGGGTCACCAGCACCCCCCGGGTAGTGGACCGGATCAAGTCCTCCACCGTGCCGCCGGTGCCACCGGCCATGATCATGTTGCCGCCGCCGGGGGTGGTCTCCACGCCCTTCCGGGCTGCCCAGACCCGATCGTAGTTGAGCGCCTTGACAACACCCTTCTCGATGTAGGTCATCGGCTTGCGGGCCATGCCGTCGCCGCCGAAGGGCGCCGCCGGCACGATCGGGTTCATCGGGTCGCTGGAGATGGTCACCAGGTCGCTGACGAGCTTCTCACCCAACTTGGTCTGGCCCCCCGGCTTGGAGAGGTAGCTGCGGCCCTCCTCGGCGCTGCGCGCGTTGAAGCCGCCGAGGATGCCGCCCATGAAATCACTGACCGCCGTCGGCTCCAGGACCACCGTGTACCGGCCCGGCTCGATCGCCCGGGTCACCTTGGAGGCGACGGCCTTTTCAATGGCGATCGCGGCGGTGCTGGTGGGGTCGAACTGGGCCACGTCGTTGTAATCGCGGGTGACATACCCCGAGCCCTGCTCGTCGTCGGTCCGCACGGTGAGTGAGAAATCGACGCTGGTGCGCCGATCGTAGGCAAAGAGCCCCTTGCTGTTCATCAGCGCGGTCCAGCCGGCACTGTCCTGCAGGAATCCGGCGGCCACGCACTGGCGGTTCTTGGAGGGCAGGATGCTGTCGGCCGCCACCTTGGCGCGGAAGTCCGGGGTGATGGCGGCAGTGGAGGCATGGTAGCCCGGGGTCCGGAGATACTGCTGGGGGCCGAGCGGCTCCATCCACTCCGGGTTGTCGGGCGCCAGTCGGGCCAGCTCCTCGGCCCGGCGGACCACCCGTTCCAAGGAGGCATCGTCGAACTCGTTGCCGGAGGCCGAGCCGCTCTTCCGCCCGAAGCTCGCGGTGACGTTGATCGACTGGTTGGTGGTCACTCCCGCGGTGCTCACGGTGTTGCGGGCGTAGCGGATGTTGCCGCCGGACCCGCCACCCAGGTTAATCTGGGTGCTGTCCGCCTTGGACATTCGCAGGACCTTCTCCAGGAGGGCACGGGCCTGCTGCTCATTCAATTCGGGCATCGTTTGCTCGCTCGGCTGTCGGTCAGAAGTGAGGGCTAGAGTCGGCGTGCGGTGTTGAGCACGTTGACGCCATCCACGCGGGTGGTCGACGATCCATGGGACACGGCGCTGGACTGGCCGGGCTGGCCCTTGCCATCGCTGAACGACCCGCCGAGGCGATAGTCGCGGCTGTCGCAGACGGCGGTCACCGAGTTCCAGAACTCCTGGGTGTTGGACTGGTACGAAACGTCCTTCAGCATGCCGGTCACCTTGCCGTTCCGGATCTCATAGAACAACTGGCCGCCGAACTGGAAGTTGTAGCGCTGCTGGTCGATCGAGTAGCTGCCGTCGCCCACGATGTAGATCCCCTTCTCGACGCCGGCAACCATCTCGGCTGGGGTCATCGGCCGGGTACCCGGC
>JAWXBA010000408.1:0-4732 GCA_034439775.1 Gemmatimonadota bacterium
CCGATCAGGCTCTCGACTTCATTCGCCCCAGGTTCCGTCTGGGCTAGCTCAATAGGACGCGCGCCGCCAAGCGCTGAAAGCGGTGAATTGAGCCAAACCTTCGTCGCGTCGAGGTCACCTTCGAACAACTCCAAAGTCTTTCCGAGGAGTTTGGAAAGCCGGACTAGACGATCAGACTCATCGGGCCGGAGGCGCCCTTCTTCCCTCCGTCTGTGGAAGGTCCGAGTTGGGATATGGAGTACCTCAGCTACCGTGACGGCTGAGAGATCGAAGGTACGGCGGAATCGCTCAAGTGAAGCAAAAGAAAGCCCCTCCTTCACCTTTTGGTGCAGGCTAGCTGTATCGTAAGTCTTTAAACCCAAAAGGCTTACATAGATGTGCTTTCCAAGGCCTCCCTCGACCGCATCTAGGTAGGCTTGAACGTCCGCTGTCCGCTTCTTGGCCTTTTCAGCGACGACTGCCACTTTAGCCTCCGGTTGCCATATGGCTAATGGTAGTATGCCATATGGCAGAAGCGCAAGGGAGTGTCTCGCCAGGTTTCCGGGCGATGCCGCCTTGTGTGCTTCAGGGGCGCCCGCTTGCGGGCGTCCCCTGCAAGCACTGGTGGGGCGTCACTTGCGCGCGTGCTTTGCCTCGCGACACGACCCAGCGAAGAAACCTTACCCATAGCGACCATGGTCGGATTCGAGATGCCTGTCCAAGGGATGCTTCTGCAGTAGCGAGGGAATCTTCGATCAGCGCATCATGCATGGGCCGATAGACCAGTGGCCAGGACAAGATCGCGAGTCCGTGAGTGGTCATCTTCAGCGTGTGGCGGAGCGTGACAGTGTTCGCAGTCGTTGCGATCCGGTCGTAGCCGTGAAACCCATCGAAACCCTCGGGGCCGGTGAACCTGAACGTGATGGACTGCCCAGGTACGTATTCCTCAATGAAGGACCTGATCGGGCCATGTCCGCCGCGCGCGCCAACGCCGATCGGGCGGTCGAACTCCGTGCGTGGCCACGCGCGCTTTGGCCAGAGGAGAATCAATAAGCGCTCCGACTTGCTCAGGAGTCGCATGTAGTTCGCGGTCGCGAACGTTGAGTACCTTCATGACGCTCCGATCAGTGACGCCAACGACTTGCGGTTCTGCGGCAGGGGGCCCGCCTCGGCTAGGCCCCGACGGCAGCAATCGCTTGTTATGCGGCGCGCTGTGGCAAAGGCGTCCCTGGGTAGACCAGTCTCTCGCACCGTCACTTCCATATCGACTTGCCAGGCCCTGTTGATCCCGGGAACTGCAAACCCATGTGTGTCACCGTGTTGATCACTGCGTAGGCAAGTTGCGCCGCTTGCCGCTGTACACCTGTGAGGTAGACAGCGTCCATTGTGGTAGCGTTGACTTCTTCTTGCCGGTTGACGAAGAATGGAAGCGAGGTCCCATCGGCATTTGTAGGCCTCCACGACCCGTGACAGAGGATGTTCCTCGTCTTTGAGGCAGCGCGCAGGTCCACTTGGAGATCCCCGCCGACGTACGGCCCACGTCCGTGATCTCGAAGGACAAGTCGCTACCCACGGCGAACCTGCAATTGCGCACAGACTCGGCCGGCTGGCAGCAGGTACGCCCTGCGAGTACCGCAGCGACCGTTTCTGAGGGGGGCCTTGGGTCTTGGGCACCCAAGCCTGGGGCCAGAACAAAGCGGATCGGCACCGGACTATGGAAGCCCATTGATTGCCTCCGCGTATTATGGCAAGCGACTTCAGGCGTGGTCAACTCGGGGCCTGGGAGCGGTCCGCACAAGTGCCGACCCATGCTCCCGCCACATAATTAGTGTCTGGACCTGCAGAGCGTGCAGCACAATCCGTCACGGCTGCACCGGTACGCCATGACCAACGCAAAGCCCGACAACGAGTTGCCCTGGGCTGTCCCGAATAAGCTGTCGGCAATGACTGCAAGGCGCAGTAGCCGAGCCCCCCCGAACGGAGGCCGTGCTGGCCCCGGTTCCCAGGACGCCGGCAGACCGCCCCACCCACCGCACCACCATACCACTCCATCCCTCCTCTGCGCCAGATCCCCGCGCCGGGACTACAATTCTTGGAGTCCCGCCCCGGTGTGGTCTGGCTGGGCACGACCGTCCGAACGAGCCTTCAACCCGACCAGCCGCCCTCACCCAGGCCCTGCCATGCTACCCGATCCCAGCCTCGCCGCCCAGGGCCTCGCCGCCGCCCTCCTCCTGATGACGCTCGTCTGGCTCGGCAGCCTGGCCACCGACGATGCCTCCCTGGTGGACCGCTTCTGGGGCGCAGGCTTCGTGTTGCTGGCCTGGTGGTACTGGGCCCAGCGCGGTGGTGGGGCAGGGCCCTGGTTCCAGCTGGTATTCGTGCTGCTGATCACCCTCTGGGGGCTGCGACTCTCCCTTCATATCACCTGGCGCAACTGGGGCCACGGCGAAGACCCCCGCTACGCCGCCATGCGGCAGGCCGGCGGCCCCGGCTGGCGGTGGCGCTCCCTGGTAACCGTCTTCGGCCTCCAGGCGCTCCTCCTCTGGGTCATCGCCACTCCGCTCCTGGTGGCGCTGACATCCTCCCAATCTCCCCAAATGCCGCTGGTGGTGGTTGGGGTGGCCTGCTGGCTGGTCGGCTTTGCCTTCGAGGCCGGGGGCGACTGGCAGCTGGCCCGCTTCCGTGCCAACCCGGCCAATCGCGGCCAGGTGCTGAACACTGGGTTCTGGCGCTACACCCGTCACCCGAACTATTTCGGCGATGCGATGTGCTGGTGGGGGTTCTACTGCTTCGCCGCGGCGGTCGGTGGCTGGTGGACCATCTTCGGGCCAGTGCTGATGACGGTGCTGCTGATGAAGGTGTCGGGGGTGGCGCTGCTGGAGAAGTCGTTGGTACAGGCCAAGCCGGCCTATCGGGAATACATCCGCCGGACCAACGCCTTCATTCCGGGACCGCGGCGCCCGTGAATGTGATTGCCGCAGAGCTGTGCGGGCGGGCCAGCCACATCATCAACGGCATCGCCACCGTCCAGGAGATGGCCAGGCTGGCAATCGCAAGCTGCGGGTTCGGGTGAAGGGTCACTGCGCCCATCCGCTCTCCAGCATGGAACGACAGGGGGCCCGCCACGCCGCCCATGAGCGCCGCCACCAGCGGGCGCCCCTGCAGGAACCGCAGGCAGTACCGCAGGGTGGTGCCCATCTGCATCCACATCAGGATGATCCAGGGTGGGCAGAGCCACGGGAAGAGGAACCCTCCCTCGAAGGTGAGTACCCCGGCCTGCATCTGGGCGCTGTCAATGACCGCACCGAGCAGCCCGCAGGTCAGGATGATCCGCAGTTCGCGCTGCCGGTCTCCCACCAGCCACAGATGCACCCCGATCAGCACGGCAATCAGTGCGCCCCCCGCCCAGGGCATGTTCCGGGCAGCGGCCAGCACCCCGCCAAACCAGCCGATCTTGTAGAGCAGCAGGTTGATCGCCAGCGCCTTCAAGTCTCGCAATGCTTCCCCTCCGGGTTCCTGTCGGCGCACCGCCCTGTTTGGTGCGCCGGAATCTACATCACCGCCCCTTCTGGCCTCGGTAGGGGGGTTACGGTAGCTTCTTGGGGAAGCGGGTTGGGTCTGGGGGGGCGTGCCGTGTGAACCTGCTCCATGGAGGGGCGAGTGGTGCAATGCCGTGTCCTGGGTGCTGCGGTGGTTATCGGTTTGTCTGTTCCTGTGAGCCTCGCCGCCCAGGCCCGCGTCCACGGCACGGTGCGCGACAGCGCCGACGCCACTCCGCTGGCGCTGGTGGATGTGCTGATCGATGGAATCCGGGTATCCGCCCGCACCGATGCCTCTGGCCGGTATTCCCTTGAAGTTCCGCTCGGCTCCCACACCATCCGCTTCCGGCGGGTCGGCTACCACCCCGTCGCCCGCTCGATCAACCTGACCACGCCTGATCTGGTGCGGCTCGACCTGACGCTACAGTCGCAGGCGGTCCGGCTCGACTCGGTCAGTGTCGAGGCGCCCGCACCACTCCGTTCCTGGCCACCGGGAATGGACGACCGCATGAAAGAGGGATTCGGCCATTTCGTAACCGACAGCATGCTGCGGCGGTTTGAGCACACCAGCCTGGCGGTGGCGCTGGAATCCCGGGTCAGCGGGCTCCGGTTCAAGCGGGTCAATGGCCGCAACGTCGCGATCTCCGCTCGCGGGCCGCGGATGGCATTGGCGCCTGGTGGAGGGGTGCGCGCGGCGGATTGCTACATGTCGATATGGCTCGATGGATTGCTATTGTCAGTAGGCAGCCAGGGCCCAGTCGACTTCGACCGGCTGTCGGTCGTCTCGATCGAAGCCGCCGAGGTCTACACCCCGGCCCAGGTGCCCGCCCAGTACCGGGGAGGAAGTGCCGCCTGCGGAGTCATCCTGCTGTGGACCCGGAACCAACGACGATAGCGGCGAGCCTGAAACCGCCAGCGATTGGCCCGATCCCCGCTTCTTCCGTTGACCCCCCTCCGGCCTGCCGCTAAACTCCTGCCATTCCGCGCCATCCGCGCGTTCCGATCATCTCCACCCCAGAAGCCCCGATGACTGCAGTCCAGATTTCCGAACTTGGCCGCCATGTCGACCAGACCGTGACCGTCCGCGGTTGGGTCGTGACCACCCGCTCCAGCGGCAAGATCGCTTTCCTCGTGGCCCGCGACGGGTCGGGCACGGTCCAGGCCGTCTTTCCCCGCAACGAGGTGGGGGAAGAAGTCTGGGAACGGTTCCAGGC
>JAWXBA010000409.1:0-5054 GCA_034439775.1 Gemmatimonadota bacterium
CTCGTCGGAAGGGCTGCGTCAACAGCCCGGTGGTGAAGGGACTTCACCGACAAGGATGCACCCGATACTCACTTTTCTACAGCTATAGGGACATTACCTAGACGATGGCACGGTGGTAGTCAGAGTTGCCCCGTCGGTCACCCACCCGGCCGCTGTCCCGCGCCACCGCCCCCCCCAGTTTGGAATGGAGGACGATGTGCTGACCAACATCCGGCGGTGTGCGGGGATTGCACTCGCGTGCGCTGGGCTATTCGGTTGCGGAGACTCCGTGCCAACCAGCGGTCTCCCCGAGGGCGCATGCTCGAATCCCTTGTCGGCACCCGTGCTGACCCTGGTGGACAGTGTCATCCTGGCTGAAAACGACACTCTCTTTCTTGGGAGCCCGGCCGCCACCTTCACCCTCGATGTGGCGGGGCAGTACTTCATTCCCGACCGGGGCAACAACCGAGTCCTCCAGTATTCGGCGGCTGGAGCCATGGTACGGACCTTCGGGCGCCAAGGAAGTGGCCCGGGCGAGTTCCGGGGGCTTGGCAATGCCGTCATGGTAACTATGGGCCGAGTGTGGCAAGATGACTACGCACGGAAGCGGATCAACCTCTTCGATACCAGCGGCAGCTTCGTCGAGGCGGTGCCCTACCAGGGCCGGTTGTCTGGCCTCAAAGCTGCTGGTAGTAGTGCGTGGGCGGGACTGCTGGATGCCTCCAGAAGCCTCGGAGTGGCAGAAATCGACGCCAATAACCCGGCCGACTCACTCGCTGCGAGCATGGTCTCGCTCCCACTAGCCTATTCCCGGTTTCCAATGCTTTCGTACTGGGATCACACGAGTGTTCTTGTCACCGGGGATACGCTCGTCATCGCATTCGGTGGGGTGGAGTACCTGGTGCGGTACCAGAGAAGTGGGACCCCGATTGACACTGTCTGGGTCCCGACGTGTCGGCGCCAGGGCTCGCCAGAGGAGATTGTCGCGCAGGCATTCGGGTCCATGCCCCGCAACGCAGAGGAGCAGGCTCGTGTGGCAGAGATGCAACTCAAGATCTCGGGTCTCATGGGGTCGTGGCGCCTGTCGGATGGACGGATCCTGGTATGGTACCAGGATCCTAGCCAGGATTCGAGTGGGGTGTTCCTCAGCCGGGCGTTCCTGTCGGTACTGTCCCCGGATCTTCAACGCGCCTGTGTCGACGCGCAGGTGTACGGGCCCGGGTCCGGAAAGGCTGTTCTCGCGGTACACAATGATCAGGTGCACCTCCTCGATCAGGTGGTGCTCCACCGAGAGTCGAAGTCCGTGGTGCAGACCGTCATCCGGAAATACAGCATCGACACGGATCAATGCCGCTGGCTTGGGACCAGCGCACCGCGGTCGCCACCAGGCATGCGGTAGGGTAGGTTTGGCAGCGAGTCTGGGGTGGTTCCGTGGGTGACTACGTTTTGATCAAGCAGGCCAGCATTGAATCGGTCCTCTCAATCAACCAGCGTACACCCAGGGGCGAGACGAAGTTGAAGCAATGTCCCGCCAGCGCTTGCTGTTGTCTCGGCTTCGCCTTCCTTGCCATGGCGTCTGACGCGTCCCCGCAGACCGCCCCCGCGGTCCTCCGCGGCTGGGTGGTGGACACCGCCGGGCGGCCGGTGGCGGGCGCCGATCTCCAGTTCACCGGCCCCCTAACATTCCAGAGCCGCCAACTCTGATCGAGCGATCATGCTACGGTCCATCTCCCTGCCGCCGTCCTCATGCGCCCATCGTCGCCGGTTGGTCAGGATGGGCGCCGTGCTTCTTGTTTCCTGTTCTGGATCGGAGCAGCAACCGACTGGGGCCTTGGCGCGGGACAGCGCCGGGATCCGCATCATCGAAACCACTTCGCCGATACTCCACCCTCCTCCGGAGTGGACACTCGATACCGTGCCGGCCATGGAGGTAACCAGGACCGGGAAGGAGCCGCTGCATCGGGTGGCGGGTCTGGTGCACCTGGCGAACGGTGAGGTCGTCATCGCCAGCAACGGTTCGAGTCGACTGGACTACTTCGATGCCACGGGCGGCTAGGTGCGAAGCGCCGGCGGGCGGGGCCAGGGGCCGGGTGAATTTCAATCCATCGAAGGGCTCTATCGGTGCGCTGCGGATACGGTAGTCGTCCAGGACGGACGGCAGCTGGAGGTATTTGGCCCGGACGGACGCCATGGCCGAGTCGTTCAGGTGATCCCTCCTCCGAGCGGGGGATTTGTCCGAATTCTTGGTGTGTTCGGCGACTGCGCCCGGTTGGCGATTTCCGCTGAACCGTACACTCCCTTCACCCAGACTGCTGGACTTGTCGAGGGGGTGCGCGGGCTGTGGTGGGTTGGCCCGGATGGAGTGATGCTCGATTCGGTCACCGCCATTCCCACCAAGCGCCTCGCGGCGCGCCCCCCATTGAATGCCGAGGGCAGGCTGTGGCTTTCGCAGGTACCGTGGGATGGAGCCCCCGCCTTGGTGGTGAGCGGCGACCAGCTCTTCGTTGGATTTCCGGACCGGTTCGAGATTCTGGTCTATGACCGAGCGGGTGCACTCCGCAAGATCCTTCGGACTCCGGGAACCCGGGAGCCGATCAGCAGGGCGGAGCGGGCCGAATATGACCGTCGCTTTGACCAGTGGGTAGCGGAGTACCCGGCTGACCGAAACCGAACGGTCCGAGTGCTCGACTCCGAGCTCCCGCCCGAGCGGCCCGCCTTTCGGAGCCTGTTGGTCGCCGAGGACGGTTCGATCTGGCTGCGAGAGCTCGCCTTCCACGACGCGGGGTGGCCAGAGATGTTTCCTCCTGGGCCCGGTGCTCCGCCCGTGGTGTGGTATGTCCTTGGTCAGGGCGGCGGGTGGCTGGGACAGCTCAGGCTTCCGGCGCGCTTGACGGTGCACGCGATCACATCGAATACCGTGTACGGCGTCTTCCGCGACGAGGAAGACGTGGAGCAGGTGCGGCGGTATCGGTTCCAGCGCAGGTAAGTTTCCCCACCTCCAATTGCTGAGGCCCTGGTAGCGCCGGTATTCGAGGAACGGCGACGATCGATGGGAAGCGGTCACCTGGTGTCCCACCCGGAGCGAAGGAGGTGGCGGTGCGCCTGCCCACAACAGGGAATCGGGTCGGCCGGTACGCCGGTCTGACGTTCGTCCTCCTGGCGGCGAGCTTCGCGGCGCCGACCGGCGAAGCGTTGGCCCAAACGCCCACCCCGCTGCTCCGCGGGGTGGTTGTCGATTCCACCGGAGTTCCGGTACCCCAGGCAGATCTCATTGCCATCGGCGCCACCCGCCAGATTGAAGGCCCCCACTACGCCCGCGCCGACGACGCCGGCCGATTCGTTTTTCCCCGGCTCGAACCCGGCAGCTATACCCTGACGGTGCGGCGGATCGGGTTCGTGCCGACCCAGGCCTCGGTGGTGCTGGTGGCCGACACCCCCCGCAACATCCGGGTCGAAATCCAGCGGATGCCGCAGGTGCTCGCCGACGTGGTGGTGGAAGCGCCGGCCGGTGCGGCGGGGCGCGGTGACCCGCTCTTTCGAGGGGTGATCGTGGACTCCGCGGGCCGACCGATCGTCGACGCGGAGGTGGTGGCGGGAGGGGACAGACTGCGGTCGCGAGGACCGCACACCCGTCGCGCCGACCCGCAGGGAAGATTCGCCTACGAGGGGTTTCAGCCGGGGCGCTATTTCGTGACGGTCCGGCGGATCGGCTATGTCCCGATTCGCGTGGCGCTGACTTTCGAGGCCGGCACCCCACGGAACATCCGGTTCGAATTGCAGCCGATGCCGCAACATCTGGCCGACATCGAGGTCCGGAGCGATGGCTTCGACCTCGACCGGATTTCCCGACGGGTCAGCGCCGCCGCGTATGGCGGCACTCTGATCACCCGTGACGACCTGGAGCGGATGGCCCCCCGGGTGCTCGGCGATGCGATCGGCAAGACGCTCAGGCTGGTCCGGCCGGAAACGTTTGAGGAGCCCAACCTGGGCTTTTCTCATCTGTGGGTCCGCCCGGGCAACGACCAGCTGCGACTCCGGGCCACCGGATTTCGGGGCCGCGATTGTCCGCCAGCGGTTTCGGTGAACGGTCGCCCGACTCGAGCCGGCTGGGCCATCAATGACTTCCCACCCGAGGCGATTGAAGCGATCGAGATCTATCGTCGCACGGCTCCGTTCCCTTTTGACGCCGATCCCTTTCTCCAGGACAACTGCGGTAATCTGGTCATCATCTGGCGGCGAGCCGGAATGGTGGTGGAGCCAGGGGACAGCGACTGACCGGCCCGTCGTCAGCTTCTCCTCTTGCTCCGGGGCTGACTCCGGCAGGCGTTGATCGAACAAACCAACCGCATTTCCATTGTACTACCCCGCACAGAAATGGTTATTCACGTGCCGGGCGGACGCGTAGCTTGGCGGTATGCGTTGCGCCTCCGCGTCTCCAGGCCGGATTCGTTTTCGAGAAACCGTCCAAGGGCCGGGCAGGCCCGGCCCCTACGGTATTCGGGTCGGCCGCCTTTCGGGTTGCACGGGCCGAATGGATTCGGCCCCTGCGGGTTGGGTACCCTCGCGTTCCGCCTTGCCGGTGCTGCAGGAGGTAATTACATTGTGCCTACCTGAGGAGGCACCATGAAAGCCCGCATCGTCCGGATCGGCAACTCACGAGGCATCCGCATTCCCAAGCCGCTGCTGGAGCAGGCCGGCCTGGAGGAAGAGGTGGTGCTCCGGGTCGAGGGCGGCAGCCTCATCGTAGAGTCGGCGGTGGAGGTACGAGCCGGATGGGCCGAGGCAGCTCAGGAGCTGGCTGCCGCCGGTGGGACCGGTTTGTTGGACGAGCCGGTGCCGACTCGTTTCGACGCCGAGGAGTGGGAGTGGTAGAGCAACCGACGCTGGTTCGGCGGGGGGATGTGTATCTCATCTCGCTCAACCCAACCCGGGGCAAGGAGATGCAGAAGACTCGGCCGTGCGCCGTGGTCTCCCCCGATGAACTCAACGCCCACTTGGGTACGTTCCTCGTCGTGCCGCTCACGACCGGCACCCATCGCTATCCCTTTCGGTTGCCTTGCCGGTTTGCCGGCAAG
>JAWXBA010000410.1:0-2505 GCA_034439775.1 Gemmatimonadota bacterium
CTCCCCACCCTGCTCTCTACGTTTCGGCACCTTTACCGAGTGACTTCCCATGGCTACGACTGCCGTGACGGCCCCCGACGGTTGCCTGGTGCTCAGCTGGCAGAGCATTCATCAGCTGCGGCAGGTGCTGGAGCGTGATGCGGGGATGCAGGCCGCGACATGGCTGCAGGAGGCGGGTTTCGCTGGTGGTGAAACCATCGCTGCGGTCTATACCGAGTGGCTGGCCGAGCGCTACAGCGTCGGCCGGCCGGCATCGCTCGACGTGCGCCACCTCGGTGAGACACTGTCGGCGTTCCTGCAGGAACATGGCTGGGGCACTCTGGAGGTCTCGCCGCTGACGCCCGCCGTGCTCGCCCTCGACTCTTCCGACTGGTGGGAGGCTGAGCCGGCGACCGGTGCGGCCTATCCCTCCTGCCACCTCTCCTCCGGGCTGCTGGCCGAGTTCCTGACCCGGGTGTCGGAGACGACGCTCGGCGTGATGGAAGTCGAGTGCCGCTCACGCGGCGACGCGCGCTGCCGCTTTCTGGCGGGTGCGCCGGAGACGCTGCAGATCCTGTATGAGCGGATGGCCGGCGGGAGCAGTTACGCCGGTGGGCTCGGCATCCCCGAACCGGGCTGAGGGGCATGGCGTACAA
This sequence comes from Gemmatimonadota bacterium, assembly GCA_034439775.1. GTDB lineage: Bacteria > Gemmatimonadota > Gemmatimonadetes > Gemmatimonadales > GWC2-71-9 > JAWXBA01. Next base: position 636 of record JAWXBA010000410.1, read on the forward strand.
CATCCGGAAGAACAAGAGCGTGGATCACGAGCCCGCCACGGGGACTGAGCGGCAGAAGAACGGTCTGCAGGAACTTGGATCGCTGGCGTTCGGCCTGTTGGTGATGTTTCTGGTCTACCTGCTGGTGCGGCGGTTTTTGTTCTAGATGACGGATCCTGCATCCTTTACTGTCTTGCCTTGACGCCCCGCCAGAGGTCCACCGCACCGACCATGATTCTGGTTCCCACCGAATGACCGTAGAATATCAGTTCGACTGAATCCCCCGCGGAAAACCCACTCGTGGATCGCCAGAGTGGCCGCCCGTCGGCCGAGTACGCGCAGCTCCCGTCGGTCAGGACCTCGATCCTGAGCCGGTGCCACTGCCCATCCCGCAGGCGCTGCAATCCGGTCGCAACGCTGTATCCTCCGCCCGCCGTGAATTGCATCTGGTTCAGGTTGGCGGCCCCCTCGCCACTCGGAAAGTCGAGGGTGCAATAATTCGTGAACGTCACCCCATCCCGCAGCGCGACAGTGTTGGTCCCGATTGCCATCTTCAACTGCTGCCACTTGGTCCGCTCGATCGGGAGGTTGAGCCTGGCTTCGATCCCCAGCCCACCCAGGACGGCATAGCGGCGGGGGGAGACGACACCGCTTTCGAACGTCTCGTCACCATTGGGGAGGAGGACGGATCCGCCACTGCCCAGGGATTCCGTCCGTGGAGAAGGCGTCCCGAACCTGGTCCATCCGGCCCACTCCGCATCGGTCCAGCGGATGCTGTCGAGCGGCTGTGCGGAAGCGCGCTCTACCCGCAGCGCGATGCTAGCGGAGCGCCAGCCACCCGCCGTGACCAGGACCCGCACCGTACCGGGTCTGAGGGGAGTTAGCACCCCGGTCACGGAATCGACCACCGCGACGGTCGGGTCGCTCACCGTCCACCGCACCACCGCGGCCGGCAGCCTGACCAGCCGTCCATCGGCACTTCTCCCCTCGATGCGGAGCCCATGGGGCAGACCTGTCACCGGCATGGCGACCGGAGCAACCACCCGGAGGGTGTCGAGGTAGCGCCTTGAATCGGTGACGCTGGGCCGCCAGACGGACCCATAGACGATGGTTAGGTCGTCTTCGGGGTACACCGTGCGAGCCAGATCGGGGAAGTGGGTGGGGAATGCCCGAAGCCATGACCGTCCCGCATCATCGTCAGTCTGGATGGCAAGAATCCACTTCCCGTCGCCGCTGACGGTGGCGTCAGAGGTCGGCCTGGCATCGATAACGTCCAGCCCGCTTCCATCCAACTCCACGCCGACGAGTGCCTGGCTGGCCCGGGTGCTGTCACCACGCCGCACCGCCAGGACCCTCGATGGCCCCTCCCATCCCGCGAGTGTCATATAGGTGGCACCGGGATCGTCGCGACAGTACGGCCCCGCACCGGCGAAGGTCACCCAGCAGAGTTCCTGCCCGTCCCCACTCTCCAGGTGACGAATGAACGCGATGCGGCTCCCGTCTGGAGACCAGGCCGGGGTCCGATCGATGTCCGGCCCGTGGGTCAACTGGCGCACCTGACCGGTGGCGACATCGAGGATCCCGAGATCCGCGTCCGCATCGTCGCGCGGAGTCCAGCGCGCCGTCGAGAACACGAGGAATCTTCCGTCCGGTGACCAGTTCGGCTGAACGTCGTCCCCCGGACTGTTGGTGAGACGGCGCAGGGTACCATCGGCCTCCTGGAGAAAGATGTCGGTCAGTCCGGTGTCGCCGGTGATCCGGGTGAAGGCTACGCGTTTGCCGTCTGGTGCGACGGCGAACCGGTCGTACCGTCGTTCGCCGGTCCGGATCGTCAGGTCAGCACCGGAGGAGGGATTGATGGCGTGAGTCCGGTCCCACTCCGCCAATCGGA
>JAWXBA010000411.1:0-6817 GCA_034439775.1 Gemmatimonadota bacterium
GGCACCCGCACGCCGCCCACCTTCCCCGCCACGTACTGTTGTCCACCGAGTTCCCAGCCGCTCACCAGCAGGTCGTCGCGTCCGAATTCCACGAAGATCTCAGGTGTCCCCGCCGTGCTGCCGGCAGGTGCAGCGACCGCCTCAAGGGCCACGCTGGAGTTGAACATTGCCACTGCCGCCGGCTCCATCCCAAACGCCAGCGGATGCTCCGGCCGGGTCTCGATCCGCAGCAGGGTGCCGGGAATGAAGAAGTCGGTGTTGCGCACCCCACGGACGGTATTGCGCAGCGGCAGGCCCAGTGCCGAGATCGCAAAGTCGGCGGAGCCATCCCATGCCATCATCGTCCCGCCCGCCTCAACAAACTGCTTCAGGCGGGCCACTCCCTCCGGCCCGACCCCGCCGACGTATTCCTCCGGCATCGAACCGGGCCGCTGCCCGTTGAGAATCTGGGACTCACCTTCATCGGCAAATATGATGATGTCGAAGACGGAGAGGTCGCCGGTGCGGATGTCGGCATTGGTCAGGTTGCGATAGCCGAACTCGTACTGCTCCAGGAGCCAGCGGGTCCACCCCTCGTCCATGTTGCCGAACCAGCTCTTGTACAGCCCGATCCGGGGCGCGCGAATGGGGCGCAAGCCGGAGGGAACGGCGGTCAGTGCCTGAAAGGTTACCCCAAGCTCTCGACCCTGCGCCTCGACCACCGCGCGAGAGGTACCCTGGATGATGACGGTCCCGTCGGCCGTCCATGACGCCCGGGCACCGGCCTTGAGCAGTCGGTTGAGCGCCTTGACCCCGAGGTTGAGCTTGGGAGAAAGCGCAAACCCGGCCGTGCCGGTTCCGGTCACTCCGCCCGGCGCCGCCGCCACCGTCTCCACGATGCGGGGCGGCAGCGAGAACGGCTCAGTGACGCGAGCGACCGTCACTCCCATCTGCAGCGCGAGCTCGTAGCCGGTCATGTCGTACGGCTGGTCCGGCGGACCGCCGGGATAGAGGCGGCGGTCGGGATAGGTCTTGGGTTCTATCAGGTCGATGACGTAGGGGCGGAAGGCCTGGGGGCCAAACACATAGCTGCCCGCAGGGTACCGCTTCCCGCCGGCGGTGAACGCGGCGTCGGCCTGACGGATCTCGACCCCGCCGAGCCGGAAGGTCCTGAGGAACTCCACGGTGCGGGTCGCATCGTGCTGGGCGGCCAGATCAATGACGTAGGCAAAGGGGCCACCTTCGGCCCGCTCGCCGCGGGCAATCTGGCGGGTGCCCATGTTCCAGATATTGAAGAGAAAATCGGTCTTGAGCTTGGCGCCGATATCGAGGGTGGCACGCGAGGCGGTCAGGATGTATTCCACCGCCGACCGGAGCGGCCAGCACCCGCCCAGCCACGGGTTGGTGTAGTTGGTGCTCGGTGTCTTGGCCGGGAGGTTGCCATTGCGCTCGCCGAAGGTGTCGGGGACCTCCTCCGGGGTGTAGCAGCGGGGCGTGGCGTAGCGATGCAGCGCGGTCTCAGTCAGGAACCCCGCCATGTTGTGGAAATCGGGCGCGCCGCGCATGCTGCCGTTCCACCACATGTCAAAGACGATGCCGCTGTTGTAGCCCGGCTTGTCCTCCAGGTCGAATCGTTTGCGCATGTGCTCGCCGATCTGGTTGACCGTCGAGACCAGCAGCGGATCAAGATTCGGATTGACCGGGTTCTTCATCGGCGGGCCCCAGATCCGACCCGGGAACGGGCTGCTCTGGTGGTGGTTGTACACGATCTGGGGGAACCACTCGTGGTAGAGCACCTTGGCCACCGCCTGGGTCTCGACCTGGGTGAACATGTACCAGTCGCGGTTGTTGTCGTGGCCGATGTAGTGGTGATACAGCTCCGGCGTGCCGCTGAGCTCGAACGGCGTGCCGAGGTTGCGATAGTACCAGTCCCGGACGATATCGAGCCCGTCGGGGTTCATGTTGGGCATCAACAGCAGGATGGCGTTCTCGCGGATGTTCCGGGCCTCATCATCCTCCGAGGTCACCAGCCACCAGGCCAGCTCCGGGGTATGCTGGGCCGGCGCCACCTCAGTGGCATGGAGCCCGCCATCGATCCAGATGATGGCCTTCCCCTCCCGGGCCATGGCGCGCGCCTCGGCTTCGCTGGTGCCGCGCGCGGTGGCCAGGCGGCGGGCAATCTCCTTGTAGCGGTCACGATTGCGGAGGTTTGCCTCGCTGGAGATGAGCGCCAGCAGCATCGGCTTGCCCAGGCTGCTCCTGCCGATCTCCTCGACGATGATCCGGTCGGAGGCGGCATCGAGCTTCTGGAAGTACTCCACCAGCTGGCCGTGGCTGGCCAGTTTGTAGTCGGCGCCGGGCACGAAGCCCAGGACGTCCTTGGGTTCGGGCACCCGACCCTGGGCCACCAGCAAGACCGGGATCAGGACAAGGGCGGCAACCAGCGCGGGCAGGCGATGACCGGGACGACGCATCGGGACCTCGGCGGGAACAGACAGGGGATTGGTCGGAGGACCGGGGAAATGTATCCCGAATCGGGGCAGGCGCAGCCCAGGCCGGGAACGGGATCACCGGGATCGGGATATCGACGCCGCGTCGATGAGCCAGGCGATTTCATGCTCGCCGCGGGCCTCGAAGGCCACCAGCGGCCCCTGGAGCGGCACCTCATCCACCAGCACGGCAACGTCGGCTGGTGCACCGGGCAGATGCACCTCGACTCGAATCGGCGGACCAAAGGTGATCGCCACCCGGAGTGCCACCGTGGACGGCCGGGCGCGCAGCCCGAGCGCCACCACCGAACGACCGGCGCGAAACGGTGGGCACTCGGCAACGCGGGTACCGGAAACGATTCGCGGCGCCAGGGAGAGGATTCCCCGCGCCGCGTCGTAGCCGATTCCCCACTGTGCCATCACCGTCCCGTCGAGTGGGAGCGAGGGGGCCGGCACCCCAACCGGGCCGCCAATCATATCGCTGCCAGACGCTCCAGCAGTTCCGCATTCTCCCGGAGCAGGCCGTTGTGGTCCTCGACGTGAGCCCACCGGAGCACACCACCTGCGTCGATGACGAAATACGACCGCTTGGCGGTGTACTTCTCCTCGTTCAACACACCGTAGGCCCGGCTGGCCTCTCGCTTGAAATCGCTCAGGAGCTCCACCGTCATCTGTTCGCTGGCCTTGTAGGCCCGAAGCGAAGGAACCGCGTCGACGCTGATTGGGAGGACCGTCGCCCCGGCGGCTTCGAATGCCGAGTAGTCCTCACTCATGGCGCAGAGCTCGGCGGTGCAGGTGCTGGTAAAGGCCAGCGGGAAGAAGGCGAGCAGGACCTTGCGGCCGCGAAGTGCTGAGAGAGTCACCGCCTCTCCGGTGGTGGAGGCGAGGGTAAAGTCAGGGGCCGGGGAACCGATCGAGGGGAGAGACATCCTTGGTGCAGCCTTGGGTTGGGGAGGGAGAAGCAAGAAGGGAGAAGCAAGAGGTTTCGCTTCCGCTTCCCCCTTCTCGCTTCTCACTTCTCACTTCTCACTTCGAATATCGAGCGGCAACCTTGTCCCAGTTGACGACATTCCACCAGGCGGCCACATAGTCGGGCCGGCGATTCTGGTAATTCAGGTAGTAGGCATGTTCCCAGACGTCGCAGCCGAGCAGCGCGGTGCGGCCTTCGAGGAGGGGCGGATCCTGGTTTGGGGTGCTCTCGACGACAAGGGTGCCATCCTTGGCCTGCGACAGCCAGGCCCAGCCACTGCCGAAGCGGGTCGCCGCAGCCTTGCCGAACTGCTCCTTGAACGCTGCCAACCCGCCGAAGGTCGAATCGATGGCGCTGGCGAGTGCGCCGCCCGGCTCCTTGGCACCGCCCGGGGTCATGACGTCCCAGAAGAGGGAGTGATTGTAGTGGCCACCGCCGTTGTTGCGCACGGCAGTGCGAATCGCCTCGGGCACGGCGGAGAGCTCGCCCAGGAGTGCCTCGATCGACTTGGCAGCCAGCTCGGGGTGACTCTCGAGCGCGGCGTTGAGGTTGTTGACGTAGGCCGCGTGATGCTTGCCATGGTGGATTTCCATCGTCCGAGCGTCGATCGTGGGCTCCAGGGCGTTGGCGGCGAAGGGGAGCGGCGGAAGGATATGTGGCATGGGGCACTCCAGACTGAAGGTCGATGATTTCCGACTGACTCACATGGGTTTGCGCACCAAATATGCTGGCGCTACCGCGCTGGGGCAACCGACGCCGCGGCGGGAGGCCCGACAAACACTGTGATCGCCACCGCTACCACCGCGGTGAACAGAACGGCATAACCGGTCTCGGTGGCAATTCCACCGCGCTGAACCAGCATCGCCCCCGCGGCAGGCACGAGCAACGCCAGCCGCGCCACCAGCGGGGACACAGGCAGCCGTGCCATCCAGGTCGAGGGCGCCACCGCTCCGACCCAGCCGGCGCCGATCAGCAGCGCACCGCCGAGCGCCCCCAGCCGTGTGCCAGTCCACAGCCCATACATCCCCATCGCCACGAGCAGCTGGTCCGATCGCCGAACCGCGATGGCGTGGGCCATGCCGATCAGGGCGAGCGGCGCGAAGATCGGCTGCCACCACTGAACCCCATCGGGAATCAGCAGCACGGCGAACGTTCCCGAAACGGCCACCGCGACTGGCGCCAGGAGGATGGGAACCGAAAGCCGGTGAAGCGGCCAGATCCCTGCCACCACCGCTGCGGCGAGCCCGATCAGGAGCGCCAGCGCCTGAGCCGCGCGCGGCGAGAACGGGCCGTCGATCAGGGTAGGGATCCAGCCACCCAGCGGCCCACTGAGGCGGACTGACCAGAGGAGGCCCAGGGCAATGAGGAGCGCGCCCGGAAGGAGTATCCACGCGCTGCGGTGGGCGCGGCGGGTGGCCACCCATCCGGCAAGCAGGGCCACGGTGGCACCACCAAGCACCGTCCACAGATGCGGTATGACGAGCGCCAGCACGGCGGCGGCCGCCGTGGCGAGGATCGGTCCGGTAGGCATCCAGCCAGCCGATGGTCGCCAGGCGGAGCGTTGGTGTGAGTCCAGCAGGCCACGGTCGAGCGCGATCAGCAGTCGCCCAGGTCGCAGCCATGCAATGAGCAGCCACCCGAGAACCGCGAGCGCGAGCACCGCGGCCGCGATCCCGATCGGGCGGAGCCACCCCGTGAATCCGAACAGGATCCGGACACTCAGCCCAGCGGCGATCGTCACGGCCAGCATTGGCAGCCAGACCCCGGCAGTCCAGCCCAGCCCGACTCCCAGGAGTACGAATCCGGCCACCACCTGGAGGAACACCACCCCGTCGCCACCAACGCCGACGTTGATTGATGGCGAGAGGTAGTCGGCGCCGATGACGAACACCAGGCTCGCCGAGGCGAGCCCGATCAGGAGTGCGCCCAGCAACAGTCTCGCCCGAGGGGCGGGATCACCGCGAATTGCGCCAAGTGTGGCCAAGGCGACCGCCACCCAGACCAGGCTCACCGGCGGAGTCGGCGTGCCGTGGCCTCCGCGCCCTCGAGCGCACGCAGGATATTCTCCCCCGCCAGCTTCTTGAGCTCGCCCTCGGTCCAGCCCCGACGGGCCAGTTCCGCAAAGAGCGCCGGGTAGGTCGACACATCCTCAAGCCCGAGGACGACCTCGGTGATCCCGTCAAAATCCCCACCGATGCCGACGTGATCGACGCCTGCCACCGTGCGGATGTAGTGGATATGATCGGCCACCTGGGCCAGGGTGGCGCGAGGGGGGGGATGATCGGCCTGCCAGGTGTTCACGGCGCGCCGCGCGGACACGGTATCGGCGCCGAACCTCGCCGCGGCGGCCTGGCGGGTGGTGGTGAGGGTCCGATTGTGGTCGATCAGCGGCTGGCTGAGGAAGCCCGGCACGAACGTCACCATGACGACGCCGCCATTGGCTGGAAGCCTGCGAAGGATCGAATCGGGTACGTTGCGCACATGCTCGGCCAACGCGCGGGCGTTGGAGTGACTGAAGATGACCGGCGCCTGGGCCACGTCCAGGGCATCACTCATCGTGCCCGGCGAGGTGTGGGACAGGTCCACCAGCATCCCGAGCCGATTCATCTCGCGCACAACGTCCCGTCCGAAGTCCGTCAGTCCACCGTGGGTGGCGGGGCCCGCAGCCGCATCAGCCCAGTCGAGGGTCACGTTGTGGGTCAGGGTCAGGTATCGGGCGCCAAGGTCGTAGTAGCTGCGCAGCGCGCCAAGCGAATTCTCGAGGGCGTGGCCGCCCTCCATCCCCAGGAGCGACCCGATCTTGCCAGCGGCAAAGCTGCGACGCACATCGGCTGCCGTCAGCGCCAGCTCCAGCACATCGGGGTAGCGTTCAATGACCCGTCGGGCAATGTCGATCTCCTCCAGCTGCACCCGGGCAAAGCCGGAGTCGGCATACTCGCCCGGCACATAGACCGACCAGAATTGACCGCCGACCATCCCCTGCCGCAGCCGCGCAATGTCGGTGTGGCCCGGGGTCGTCCTTCGCAGGTCGTAGGCCGCGACGTTGCCGCGGGCGGTCGGATCATTGCGAATCGCCCAGGGGAGGTCGTTGTGGCCGTCGATCAGCGGCGTGGCGCGAAGCACTCGGCGGGCGAGCTCGATTGCCGGATCGGTGGCCTGGGCGGCGAGTGAGGCAGGCGACATGATCGCGAGCAGGAGCAAGAGGCGTCGAATAGTCATCGGGCAGGCCTTCGGCAGGAGGGTCAACGCAATCCGTAAGGTGGAAACTCCCAGGGAGGGACACAAGGGGGGGCCGCAGGACAGCGGGTGCTGAAACGTCCTGGGGTGTCAACTCGGGTGTGCTGTTGCTTCCACGCTGACTGGCTGGCCCGCTGACCCC
>JAWXBA010000412.1:0-12185 GCA_034439775.1 Gemmatimonadota bacterium
CGTGCAGGGGGTGGGGTTCCGGTGGTACACGCTCCGAGTGGCCCGGCCCGCCGGGCCACTCGGAGCGTGTACCACCGGAACCCCACCCCCTGCACGAGCCCTTCCACCATGAGGTGGATGGACGGCATGACGGCCTACCGCGACCGGGCGGCCCGGCTCGCCGCCATGCCGCGAAGCACCTCGACCACGATCGGCAGCACCGAAAGGACAATGATGCCGAGGATGACCAGGGAGAAGTTCTCCTTGACCTGGGGCAGGTTGCCGAAGAAATAGCCCACCGGGATGAAGATGCCCACCCAGACCACCGCCCCCACCACGTTGTACAGGAAGAACTTGGAATAGGTCATGGCCCCGACCCCGGCCACGAACGGCGCAAAGGTGCGCACGATCGGTACGAAGCGAGCCAGGATGATCGTCTTGCCCCCGTGGCGCTCGTAGAACGCATGAGTGCGATCGAGGTACGCCTTCTTCAGGAACCGGATCTCCCCCGAGAACGCGCGCGGCCCGATCCACGCCCCAATCCAGTAATTGACCGTATCGCCCAGAATTGCCGCAACCGCAAGCAGCAGGCCCAACCAGATGGGATCAAGGCTCCCCAGCGCGGCGATCGCACCGGCGGCAAAGAGCAGCGAGTCACCCGGCAGGAACGGCGTCACCACCAGCCCGGTCTCGCAGAAGATGATCAGGAAGAGGATGGCGTAGGTCCAGGCACCATACTCGGCCGTAATCTGGATGAGATGGGTGTCGAGGTGCAGGAAGAAATCGAGAAACTGGCTGAACCATTCCATGGGAATCCCCGTGAGAGTCAGGCGTCGGCGTGGCCAAACTGGCCCAGCAGTGGGACAAAGCGCACCCCGGAGATCTCGGTGCGGGTGCACGGACTGCCATCGCCCGGACGCTCGATCAGCGTCAGGGACTGGCTCCCGGATGCCCCCACCGGGATGACCATGCGGCCCCCGGGGGCCAGCTGCTCCAGCAACGGCGCCGGCACGTCCGGGGCCCCGGCGGCCACCAGGATGGCGTCGAACGGGGCGTAGGCGCGCCAGCCGAGCGTGCCATCGCCGATCATCATGTTGACCGTGGTGATTCCGGCGCGCTCCAGCGCCGCCCGCGCCAGGTGCGCCAACGCCGGTACCCGCTCCACCGCAAAGACCGCCGACGCCAGCAGGGTGAGGAGCGCGGTCTGGTAGCCGGAACCCGCACCAACCTCCAGGACGCGCTCCCGCCCGGTCAGCCGCAGCAGCTCCAGCGACCTGGCTTGCACCCACGGCTGCGAGATGGTCTGGCCGGCGGTCAGCGGAAGCGCGGCGTCCTCGTAGGCTCGGTGTCGCACGCCCTCGGGCACGAACAGGTGACGGGGAACCTGCGAGACGGCGTGCAGGACCGCCAGGTCGCGGATGCCCTTGCCCCGAAGCTCCTCCACCAGCCGACTGCGGTAGCCGCCGTAGCTGTCGGCCAGCCCTACTCTTCCAGTGCCCATGCCCGGACCGTGTCGATGACGGAGTAGGAGGTGAGGTCCATGTGCAGCGGCGTGATGGAGATGAAGCCATCGGCGACCGCCTGGTGGTCCGATTCCGCGTCACCGGTCCAGGTGATCTCGCCGCCGCCGATCCAGAAGACCTCGCGCCCCCACGGATCTTTCATCCGGGTCAGCGAGCCCGAGAAGAACCGGTTGCCGAGCTTGGTGACCCGGATCCCGCGCACCTCCGAGGCGGCCCGATCGGGCAGGTTCACGTTCAAGATGGTGTCGGCGGGGAACTTGTCGATCCGGGTGATCCGGCCGACCAGGTCGGCGACCAGGTCGCCATAGGTCTGCAGTACTTCAGGGAGCCGGCCGGCAAAGGAAAATGCCACCCCGGGGATTCCCAGGGTCACCGCCTCCATGGCGGCAGAAACGGTGCCGCTGTAGAGCACATCCTCGCCCATGTTGGGCCCGTGGTTTACCCCGGAGAAGACAAAGTCCGGCCGCTCCGGCATCAGGGCCCCCACGGCCAGGAGCACGCAATCGGTGGGGGTGCCGTCCACCTGCCACGCGCCGTCCGGACGCCGCGCCGGTCGCAGCGGCCGATGGAGCGTCAGGGAATGGGAGGTGCCACTTTGTTCGCGATCAGGAGAGACCACGGTGACGGTGCCGACGGTCTGGCAGGCGCGCGCCAGCAGCTCGATGCCGGGGGCGAGGATACCATCGTCGTTGCTGACCAGAATATTCATGGGGGAAGTATAGGCGGGAAGCCGCCTGCACCGGCAGGCGCGGGCCGGTTACGACGGGTCGCCGTCCGGGGCCGCAGAGTCGCTCTCGGTGCCCGCCGCCGGCGCATGCCCGTCGAGTACGGCAACCACGTCGTCGAGCAATGCCCGGATCTCCCGGATCGTTTCCAGCGATGTCGCTTCGCGCGCCACCGTCTTGAGTTCACCGCTGCGGCGAAACCGCTCGACCCGGAGCCGGGCTCCCTCGATGGTGAACTTCTCGATGTAGAGGAGGTGCTTGACCAGCATGATCAACTCGATCTCCCGCCCCTTGTAGACCCGGTTTCCCGACCGGTTCTTGGCGGGATTCAGGAACCGGAACTGGCTTTCCCAGTACCGGAGCACATGCGGCTTCAGGTCGGTCAGGGCACACACCTCCCCGATCGAGAAGAACTCCTGGGCGGGGCGTGGCAGAGTCATCCGGTCAGCTCCGGCTTGAGGTCGCGCTCCATCAGGTCCCTGACCGCCCGGCGGGGCGGCTTGCCCTCGAAGAGGATGGCGTGCACTTCGGTGGTGATCGGCATATCCACCGCATGGCGGCTGGCCAGGGCCACTGCGGCGAGGGTCGTGTTCACACCTTCGGCCACCGCCCGGTGCGTGGCGCGCCAGTGATCCACGGTCTCGCCCCGCGCCAGGGCCTCACCCAGGCTGCGGTTGCGGCTCAACGGCCCCCCCGTGGTCAGGATCAGGTCTCCCATCCCGGCCAACCCCGAGAAGGTGGACGAATGGGCGCCCAGCGCCACACCGAGCCGGCACATTTCCGCCAGCCCCCGCGTTACCAGCGCCGCCCGTGGATTGTGACCGAGGCCCAGGCCCACCAGGACACCCGCAGCGATGGCGATGACATTCTTGAGCGACCCCCCTACCTCGACGCCGATCACGTCCGATTGCGTGTAGACCCGAAACTCGGGAGCTGCGAACGCCGCCTGCACCAGCCTGGCGGCTTCGGCGGGCCCGGCAGCGACCACCGCGGTTGGCTGCCGCTCGGCAACCTCCACCGCAAAGCTTGGCCCCGACAGCGCCACAAAGTGGGCCGCAGGGAGCGCCTCGGCGCAGACATCGGACATCAACTTCAAGCTGCCGGTCTCGATCCCCTTGCTGGCGCACGCCAGGACCACCGAATCGGGGCGGTACCTCGCCACCCTGCCCAGCACGTCCCGGGTGACGTGACTGGGTACCGCGCTGACGAGGAGCTCCGCATCGCCGACGGCCGCAGCCAGGTCCGCCGTTGGCAGCAGTCCTGGCGCCAGCGTCACCCCCGGGAGGTACGCCGAGTTCTGCCGCTCCCGAGCGATCGACTCCACCAGACTGGCCTCATGCGCCCAGAGTGCCACAGAGTGACCATTGCGGGCCAGCAGGTCCGCCAGTGCCGTCCCCCAGCTTCCGGCACCCAGCACGCAGGCCCTCATGGGGTGGTCTCGCCGGCAGGGCGCGGCTGCTGCCCGAATCGGTTCTCGGTGCCCCTGAGGAGGCGCTGGATGTTGGCGCGATGCAGGACAATGATCGCCAAGGCCAGGAGGAGGTGCAGCCATGCCAGGCCGCGCTGCGCCGGATGGGCAAACCAGGCGGCGATCGGGAATACAATGGCGCCCACGATGCTCCCCAGCGAGACATATCCGGACGCTCGAACCACCAGCCCCCAGGCCACCAGCGAGGCAAGGAACGCCCAGGGTGCCACCCCGAGCACGATTCCCGCCCCGGTGGCCACTCCCTTCCCGCCCTTGAACCCGACAAACACCGAGTATACGTGACCCAGCATCGCCATCACGCCGAGCAGCACGGCCGGCACCCCGCCAACCCCGGCCCACCGCGCAAAAAGGACCACGGGGACCATGCCCTTGAGCAGGTCGAACACCGCTACGGGAATGGCCCACCGCCATCCCATCTGCCGATACAGGTTCGTCGCACCGAGATTGCCGCTGCCCACGGTGCGGAGATCCACGCCGCGGACCAGGCGCGCCACCAGGTAGCTGGTGGGAATGGCGCCCAGGAGATAGGCCAGGCCAAACCATGGCAGCACCCCGAGCGTCATCGAGCCGGCTTGCTCCCACGGCGGGTGAACTTGAGGCGCACCGGAGCACCGGTGAATTGCCAGGCGCTCCGAAAGCCATTGAGCAGGTACCGCTGATACGACTCCGGCACCTCATCCGGCCGGTTGCTGACGATGGCAAACCCCGGCGGCTCGGTCCCGATCTGGGACGCGTACAAGAGCTTGATCGGCTCACCCAGCTGCTGGGGCGGGTTGTTCTTCTCGATCAGCGCATTGAGGACCCGGTTCACCTCCGCCGTCGTGACCCGCCGACTGCGGGCCTCCGCCACCTCGAGGATGAGGTCAAGGATCTTGCGGACCCGCTGTCCCGAGAGCGATGAGACGTAGATGAACGGGACGTGGGCCAGGAATGGCGCCTTGGCAATCAGCGTCTCCTGCCCGCGCCGGGCGGTGTTGGCGTCCTTCTCGAGGATCAGGTCCCACTTGTTCACGGCGATGATCAAGCCACAGCCGCGATCCCAGGCCTCGGTGGCGATCCGAAGGTCCTGATTGTGCAGTCCGATCGAGGCGTCCACGACGAGGACGCAGACCTGGGCGCTTTCAATCGCCCGCTGGGTGCGCAGGGTGGAGTAGAACTCGAGGTCCTCGTTGACCTTGGCACGCCGGCGGAGTCCGGCCGTATCGATGAACCGGAAGGTCTGCGAGTGATAGTTGAGAAACGAATCGGTGGCATCGCGGGTCGTCCCCGCCACCGGGCTCACCACGAAACGATCCTGGTCCAGCAGCTTGTTGGCCAGCGAGGATTTCCCGGCATTGGGGCGGCCGACAATGGCCACCGCCACGGCGGCGTCATGCTCCCCTTCCCCGGCCTCGGGCAGGCGGGCCACCACGGCGTCGAGCAGGTCGCCGCTCGACTTCCCGACCTGCGCCGACACCGGGAACGGGTCGCCCAGGCCAAGGTCATAAAACAGGTGCTGGCCTGTGGAGCGCGGCAAGTCGTCGAGCTTGTTGACCACCAGCAGCACCGGCTTGTCCTGGCGGCGAAGCTGCTGGGCAATCGCCTGGTCCACCGGATTGGGCCCGTCCCTGCCATCGACGACCAGCATGATCAGGTCGGCCTCGACCAGGGCAACCTCCACCTGGCGGCGGATCGCCTTGTCCATCGGCTCATTGGAGTCGGGAACCAGGCCGCCGGTATCAACCAGGAAAAACGATCGCCCGGCCCACTCCGCATCCCCGAAGTGACGGTCCCGGGTGGTGCCGGCCTCCGCAGACACAATCGCTGGTCGGCCACCGATCAGGCGGTTGAACAGCGTGGACTTGCCTACATTCGGGCGGCCGACGATGGCGACGGTCGGCTTCATGTGGCACCCACTGGGCCGAGGGCGTCGACAAAGGTCCGGGAGAAACGCACTGCCACCGGTACCTGTTCCATCAAGGCCGTGGCACTCATTGAATCCATGAAGAGCCCATCATCATTGAGGCACTCGCCCGGCAAGAGCGCCAGGTCGAGGTCGTGGCGATCGGCCAGTGCCTGCAGGAAGGCAACACCCGGCAGCAGGCCGGCAGTGGTCACTGTTCGCCCGAACAGCGTGTTCTCCAGGGAGATCAATTCGAACTCGGCACCGGTTCGCTCCCGCAGCGGCTCCAGGACCTGGGGCATGAGCATCCCCATGCTGAGCCCGGTCAACACCGCGATCTTGCGACCTGCCCAGGCACCCAGCCCCGGCGCCGCCTCGGCGATCTGCCGTTGGAGGAACCGCACCGATCCCACCCCGTTCTCGGTCTGCTCGAAGTCGCCGTAGACTGAGGCGGCGGGAAGCGGCAGCCCGGCCCGGAGGTACAGCTCGTCGGCGCCGAGGGCCCACGAACTTCCCCGCTCCGCCTGGGCGCGCGGCCACCAGGCCTCGACCCGCGCCACCGCCGCGCGGCACTCCGCCTCGGTCGGTTCCCGAACCAGGTGATGCTTGCTGAATTCCGTCAACCCGACCGGCACCACGGAGACATCGAGGATCGAGGCGCCAAACGACCAGAGATCCTCGAGGGTCTGGTCAAGGATCGTCCCATCATTGACGCCAGGCGACATGACGACCTGGGTGTGGAACTCGATGCCATGATCGGCAAAATGCTTCAGCTGGGGAATGATCTCGGGCGCCGTCGGGTTGCGAAGCAGGTAGCGCCGCACCGTGGGATCGGTGGCGTGGACCGAGACATACAGCGGCGAGAGCCGGTAGGCGATGATCCGGTCGGTGTCCCACGGCTTCAGGTTGGTGAGGGTCGCAAAGTTGCCGTAGCGGAAGGACAGGCGGTAGTCGTCATCCCGGATGTAGAGGACATCCCGAAGGCCGTCAGGGAGCCCGTCGACAAAGCAGAAGTCACAGCGGTTGGCACAGCGCCGGATCCGGGGAGGCTCAAGGCTGACGCCCAGCGGTTCGTGTGCCGGGCGTTCAATCTCGAATTCGATTTCCTCACCGTCGGGCTGCCGGACGTGGAGCAGGAACTCGTCCTCGGAGGTCAGGAACTCCCAATCGAGGAAGTCCTCCAGTTCCCGGCCGTCCACCGCCAGCAGTTCGGTGCCCGACACGATCCCCAGTTCCTCGGCGATCGACTCTGGCTGCACTTCAGTCACCTTGATCATGGCCAACACCTTGGTCGGATGCGGGCTGGACATTCACCTCCAGCGTATTCTCATAAAATGCTCGTATCATCGCTGAATATCAAGAGTTAGCAGATCCACCTCATCCTCTTTCACCGAAATGCGCCGGTCGATCCATGGATCATTCCTGCACCCTGGCGAGTTCGGCTCCAGGGCCGCCGTCCCGGCAGGACGGGTCGGGGCGGGTCTGCCCGGAGAGGCCGGAACCGCCCGGGGAACCGCGGCAGGCCCCCTTCCTCAACATGGTGAGGACTCTCGACGTATATTGGGGATTCCACCTCCTCGCGTCCCTGGTGCCCGTTCCTTGGGCGTGCGGTCCGTTCACCCACCAGCAATTCCCGACCTGAAAGGCCAGCCATGGACTTGTTGTCCCGGCGCGCGACCCTCCTCGGCACCTGCCTGCTTGTGGCAGCGTGTTCGCGGGGTTCCTCCGCCCCAGAGCAGCCCGCGCCCCGCACCGTTGCCGGTGCCCCTGCCCGGACTCCGGGTGATTCCAGCGCCCGTCCGGCCACTCCGCCAACCCAGGGACCAGGCGGGGGCGCAGCCAGTGAGCCGAACCCCCGCCCGTACCGTCAGGTAGTGACGGCGGAGGCCCGGTCCAAGGACGGCCTGTGGAAGACCCACATGATCGGCGGCCGGCTCCTGTTCGAGATTCCGGCCAGCCTGTATGGCAAGGACATCCTGATGGTGCCCCGGGTGGCGCGGGCGCCGGAAGGAACCAACGCTGGCGGGCCCTACGGCGGGCAGCAGTTGGGGCAGCGACGGGTGGTCCGCTGGGAACGCCGCGGCAACCGGGTGCTGATACGCGCGATTTCCTACAATACCTACGCCGATCCAACCCACCCGATGGCGGCGGCGGTGGCAAATTCCAATTTTGCCCCGATCCTCGGCGCCTTCAACATCGAGTCGTTCGGCGAGGACAGCGCGGCGGTGATCGATGTCTCGCGCTTCTTTACTTCGCCACCGCCTGAGATCGGCCCGGGCACCCTGCTCCGGGGCACCGTGGACCAGGCCCGTTCCTTCATTGAGCGGGTGGCCGGCTATCCGATCAATGTCGAGGTCGAGGCGCTCCTGACCGCCAACCCGGCGCCTGGGGCCCCCGCGCCGGGCGCGCCCGCGCCGGGCACCACCTCGCTGGTGATGCACTGGAGCATGGTGAAGCTCCCCGACGTGCCGATGGTGCCGCGGCTTTTTGACAGCCGAGTCGGGTACTTCTCCACCAGCATGATCGATTTCAGCCGTCCGGAGCAGCGGTCGCAGACCCGGACCTTCATCACCCGCTACCGGCTCGAGAAGAAGGACCCGTCGGCCGCAATGTCCGAGCCGGTCAAGCCGATCATCTACTACGTGGATCCGGCCACCCCGACCTGGCTGGTCCCGTATGTAAAGGCCGGCATCGAGCAGTGGCAACCCGCGTTCGAGGCGGCCGGTTTCCGGAACGCCATCCTGGCCAAGGACGCACCAACCGCCGCCGAAGATCCGGATTGGAGCCCGGAAGATGCCCGCTTTTCAGTGATCCGGTGGTTCCCCTCCACCACCGAGAATGCCCAGGGCCCGCACGTCAACGACCCCCGCTCCGGTGAGATCATCGAAGCGGACGTGTACATGTACCACAACATCATGAACCTCCAGCGCACCTGGTACTTCTCCCAGGTGGGTCACCTGGACCCGCGGGCCCGGATGTGGCCGTTTCCCGACAAGCTGATGGGCGAGCTGGTGCAGTACGTGGTGGCACACGAGGTGGGCCATACCCTTGGGTTCCAGCACAACCAGAAGGCCAGCTCCACCTACCCGGTGGACAGCGTCCGGAGCCGCAGCTGGATTTCCCGGATGGGACACACCCCGACCTTGATGGACTACTCGCGGTTCAACTACACCGCGCAGCCGGGCGATGGCATCCCCGTCGACAGCCTGCTCCCGATCATCGGACCCTACGACAAGTGGGCCACCCATTGGGGCTACGCGCCGATTCCCGGCGCCCGGACGGCGGATGACGAGCTGCCGACCCTCGATCGCTGGGCCCGCGAGCAGGATGCGACGCCCTGGTTCCGCTTCAACGTGGCCGGCTCCGGCGGCTCCGACCCGGGCGACCAGTCCGAGGCCGTTGGCGATGCCGACGCCGTCAAGGCCACCGGCTGGGGCATCGCCAGCCTCAAGCAGGTCGTGCCCCTGATCATGGAGGCCGGCGCCAAACCCGGCAACGACTACGAGGACCTCGACCTGATCTATGGCCGGGTGGTGGGCCAGTGGCGCACCGAGCTCGGCCATGTGGCCAACGTCATCGGTGGCTCCCAGGCGCAGGAGAAGTATGCCGGGCAGGCGGGAGTCCGATTCACCCCGCTCTCCAAGGCTCGCCAGAAGGAGGCGATGCAGTTCCTGGTGCGCGAGGCGTTTGCCACCCCGAACTTCCTTATCGTGCCCGAGATCCTCAACCGGATCGAGGTCGAGGGCGGCTTGCGCCGGATCCATGCCGCCCAGGCCGGCCTGATGAACGCCGTCCTCAATGACCGGCGGATGGAGCGCCTGATCGAGTACGACGCCCTGGAGCGCAACAAGGCCAACGTCTACTCCCTCGGCGAAATGCTCTCCGACCTCCGCACCGGGATCTGGAGCGAACTCAGCGCCAGCCGGGTGGCGGTGGACCCGTACCGCCGCGAGTTGCAGCGGGCGTTCCTGATCTCGGCCAACAGCAAGATCAATCCGGCCCCGTTCACCCCGCCGGTCGGCCTGCCGCCGGGCTTCGTGTTCGGTCCGGTGCGGGCCACGGCGGACGTCCGCGCCATGATGCGCGCCGAGGTCGTGGCGCTGGATGGGCAGTTGCGGGGCGCCCTCGGTCGGGCTGCCGACCGGGAAACCCGGGCGCACATCGAGTATGCCCGGGCCGAGATCGCCAAGATCCTCGATCCGAAGTAAGGACCTTCCCCCCCGGATCACTCCGGGGGGATTCAATCGGTATCATCCAGTATCATCGCGCCCCGGGGTTGAATTCCCGGGGCGCGGTGCGTTCAGGGACGAATCAGCAGCGGCGCCGGACGGGGCCGTATCGGAGGTCCAGGGGTGCCCGGGTGCGGAACTGGTGACGCATCATGGCCCACCACCACACCATCTCGCAGTTCCAGGCGCCAATCGGCCACCCTGGCCACTTCAGGGTTGTGGGTTGCCATGATCACGAGCGCCCCGTGATCGCGCGCCTGTCGCACCAGCAACTCGACCACCACCTCACCATTCCCTGTGTCCAGGTTGCCGGTGGGCTCGTCGGCCAGGATGATTGCCGGTCGGTTGACGAGGGCCCGCGCCACCGCGGCGCGCTGGCGTTCACCCCCGGACACATGACGCGGCAGGAATCGCGCCCTGGCCGCCAGTCCCATTCCCTCCAGCAGTCCGAGTGCGCGCGCCTGGCGCTCGCGGCGGGGGACACCGATGGCGATCATCGGTGCGGCCACATTCTCGAGCAGTGTCATGGTGGGGACCATATGGTGGAACTGGAAGACGAAGCCGACCGTCCGGGCCCGGAACTGCGCTGGATGACGAATCACGGCCAGGTCCTGTCCCCCGACAATCACCCGCCCCGCCGTGGGTTGATCGAGGAGGCCCAGCAGCGCCAGCAAGGTACTCTTGCCACACCCCGAGGGTCCGGTCACCGCGACGATTTCACCAGCACCCGCCGTGAACGACACCCCGGCGAGCGCCTCCACCCCCCCGGCGTAGCGACGGCAGATGGACTCCACCCGGATGAGAGACGCGTTGCTACTCATGGCGCAGCGCGGTCAGTGGCTGGATGCGGTGCACCACGAACGCCGGCCATACAAGGGCCACCAGAGCCAGCCCCAGCGCAATGGTCACCGACGCGGCGGCGAGCTCAGTCGGGAACCGCACCGGGATCCAGCCGAACCCGATCGACTCGATCCCGTTGAGGACCCGAAGCACCACCAGGGCCAGACCGTTGCCCAGCAACGCGCCCACCGCGCACACCACCACGCTCTCCGCCAGCAGCATCCGCAGCACCAGCCAGGGTGTCCAGCCGACGGTCATCAGGATCCCGAGTTCACGGGTCCGTTCGGCCAGCGACATGACCAGCGCATTCCCGACCACCAGGCAGGTACCCAGCAGCGCGACCACCGAGATCGTCCGGACAAAAGCGTCCACCACCCGCATCAGCCGCATCGCCCCGGCGAATTCGGTGCCGGGAATGGCCCGGAGCCGGGGATACCGCTGGTTCAGCTCTACGATCAGTGCAGCGGCGTCAGCCGGACCTTCGGTCCGGAAGAGTGCCAACGTGAATTGCTGGACGGCCCCCTCCCGGGTCAGGATCGCCTGGGCCTCGGGGAGGTCCATCATCACCCCGCCATCCAGCAGTCGACTCCCGGTCCGGTACACCCCAGCCAGTCGGAACCGGCGGCCATCGAGCACCAGTGCGGAGCCGCTCTGGAGTCCCAGTCGCTGTGCGGCGATTTCCCCAATCAGTGCCTCACCCGACCCGGGCTTAAAGCGCTCTCCGGCTATCAGGGCCACGCGGCCTTGGAACTCAGCCGGGGCACCGATCACGAGGGCGTAGGCGCTCCATCGCTCGTTGTGCGTGCCGAGCACCAACGGCGTCACCGCGCCCCCATAGCGTGCCAGCAGGCTGTCCATCTGGGCGGTGCTGATCCGTGACGAAAACGGGGAGGTGGACCGCCGCTCGTAGGTCACGACCTCGAGTCCATAGGCACCGGTGACGCCGTCAATCTGCCGCCGAATGTCCCGGGTAATCGCCGTGACCGCCACGAACAGCCCGATGCCCGCCGCCACCCCGAGGGTGGTCAGCAGGCTTCGGATCGGGGCGCGCAGGAGATTGCGGACGAAGATCATCGTTCGTGCCCGTCATTCCCCGTGGTCCAGCGGGTGGCAGCCGCAATCACGGCCGAGTCCCGGTCACCGGCAGGCGGGCACGCCCGTCACGGGCGCGCCGTTGACCCGCATGGTAGCCTGGAGAGCGCTCCCGGGTACCATGGTCACGGTCGCAGTGGAGTTGGCGGCACCGGTGAAAGTGAAGGCTCCCCCGAGGATGTCCCCGTCAGCATCGCTGGAAAGCGGAGTGGTGGTGGCTACCTGGAACCAGTCGCCGCTCGACCGATACCCGCGGCCACTGACGGTCAGCTGGTCCCCGCCGCCGGCCGTCTCGAAGGCCGTCATGCTGTACCCAGTCTGGCGATAGACTTTGCCAGTTTCGAGGTTGGTGATTCGTGCCTCCGCCATCGTCAACCGCTCGGGGTTGCTGGCCGTGGGCGTTCCACCCGGAACCCCAGCCCGGTA
>JAWXBA010000413.1:0-5598 GCA_034439775.1 Gemmatimonadota bacterium
CCCCTGTGCAACTCTCCCCCCCAGACGCATCTCCCGGCCGACCAATAACCGGGAGTCTACATGTCAGTACGCTCGTTGGCACTCAGCGCCGTGGTCCTGCTTCTCCCTGCCACTGCTGCAGCCCAGGGCTGGATCCTTCCTCCGGACGGGGTCCGCCCCGTCCCCGGCCAGACTGGGCAAGTGGTCCGAACCGGCTCGGAGGTCCGCGTCACCATCGCGGGACGGATTGCGCAGTTCGAAGTGGAGGAGCGGTTCCGGAATGATGGCGGCCGCATGGCCGAAGGATCGTATCTGTACCCGCTGCCGGGCGAGGCGGTCTTTACCGACTTCTCCCTCTTTGCGGGGGCCACCGAACTCAAGGGCGAGATGATGAGCGCCGAGCAGGCGCGGGGCATCTATGAAGAGATTGTCCGTCGCCAGTTGGACCCGGCGCTGATTACCCTGGCGGGCCACGGTCTGATCCGGGCCCGGGTGTTTCCGATCCAACCAGGGGAGACCCGGCGGATCATCCTCCGATACCACCAGGTCCTGACACGCGAAGGAGACGCCCTGCGGCTGCGGCACGCCTACGGAGCCCGGGGTGGCGATGCCCCTGTCTCCGTGTCGGTGCATCTGCCGGGCTCCGTGGAATGGGGCACCCCCTACTCTCCGACCCACCAGCTGGATGTCAGCCGCGATCGGACCGGCACCGAGGTCAAGGTCGAGGGGGCCGGATCCGGCGCGCTCGAGATCTTCCTGCCGCTCCGCCGTGGCCTGGTCGGTGCCTCGATCCTGACCCACGCCCTGGCTGGGGAGGAAGGATTCTACCTGCTCCTCCTGGCGCCGCCGACGGCCCCGGATGGGGCGGTGATCCCGCGCGACGTGACGCTGGTGGTGGACGTTTCAGGTTCGATGAGCGGGGAGAAGATGGATCAGGCTCGGGCCGCCCTGCAACAGGCGCTGGGTGGACTCCGTGCCACCGACCGCTTCCGGTTGATCAGCTTTTCGAGCGGGGTGAGCCGGTTTCGGCGCACCTTCGCCGCCGCCACCCCGGAGGCACTCCGCGCCGCCCGGGAGTTCATTGAGGGGCTGTCGGCGGGCGGCGGGACCAACATTGAAGGCGCCCTCCAGGCGGTCCTGGAATCGCCCGGTGGTGGTCCGGGTCGGCTCGGTGTGGCGGTCTTTCTGACCGATGGCGTGCCGACCGTGGGCGAGCAGTCGCCCGAGCAACTGGCCGCGCTGGCCAGCGGCAAGCTGAGCGGGGTGCGCGTGTTCTCGATCGGCGTCGGGCACGATGTGAACACCTACCTCCTCGATCGACTGGCGGTGGAAGGCCGTGGCGCGGCTGAGTATGTCGCACCGGGTGCCGATGTCGAGCTTGCGGTCGGGGGGATCCTCCGCCGAGTGTCCCACCCTGCCTTGACGGGACTGAGGGTAGTTGAAGCGCCGGTGACGCTTCGGGATGGCGCTCCCACGGTCATGCCCGACCTGTTCTATGGTGAGGAATTGGTGGTGATGGGCCGATATCGGGGCGTGGGCCGGGGCACCGTGGTCATCGAGGGAGAGCGGCTGGGACGTCGGGAACGGATTACGATCGAGGCCAACTTTCCCGCGACCAGCGACGCCAACGGGTTCATCCCGCCGATCTGGGCGGCCCGTCGGATTGGTGAACTGACCCGGACGCTGCGGCTCGAGGGATCCAACGAGCGCCTGGTGGCCCAGATCCGCTCCCTCGGTCAGCGCTATGGCATCCTCACGGAGTACACTTCGTACCTGGTGCAGGAGCCGGGCGTGGTGGTGGCGAGTGATGGACGCGAGATGGCCGCCGCCGCTCCTGCCCCATCGGCGCAATCTGGTCGGGCGGCATTTGAGCGAGCCGAGGCAAGCGCCGACATGGCGGCCACCGCCAACGCGGTGGGGATGACTCGCCGGGCCGACCTCGAGGCCGCCAAGGTGGCGCGCAGCAGCGGCCGGGAGATCCTCCGGGCGGGCGGTCGGGTCTTCGTGAAGGATGGCGAGCACTGGACGGACCTGAACCATCGTGACAGTCTTTCGGTGGTGACAATTGCCCCGTACAGCACGGCGTGGTTTGCGGTGGCGCGCGCCCTCCCCGAGCTGCAGGAAGCACTGTCCGCCTCCGACCGGGTCACCATCGCCGGCCGTCGTGCCAGCCTCCGGGTGTCGCCCGAAGGCGCCACCACCCTCACCGCAGCAGCGCTGGCCCGGCTGGTGCGCGATATTCGGGGCCCATGACCGAGTTCCTGACCGGGCTCTTTGCCCAGTACCACGAATCGCTGGTGCGGATGCTGTTTCGCCGCACGGGCGATCGCGACCGCGCCGAGGACCTGGCCCAGGAGGTCTTTGCCCGCGCGGTCGCGGCGCCCCCCCGCAACCCGCGTCCCTGGCTCTTTGCGGTGGCGCTCAACCTGGTGCGGGAGGATGGCCGCAAGGCCGTCCGGCAGGGGCGCCGGCTGGAACTGTACCGCGCCGAGCACCCCCAGCACTTCGACGGCCCGGATGAAGGGCTCGAGCGGGATGAATCGGTGGCCCGAGTTCGCCGGGCGCTGGACACCCTGGTCGAGCGCGACCGCGAGGCGCTGCTGCTCAAGGCGGAGGGGTTCAACTACGACGAGATTGCCGCCACGCTCGGCTTGGCCAAGGGCGCCATCGGGACGACGCTATCACGGGCCCGCCGCCGACTGGTGGATGCCTATCGGCAAGAGGAAGGAGATCGCCATGTCGCATCTTGATGAAGGCACCCTCACCGCGCTGCTCGACGGCGAGATTCCCTCCGATGTATTGCCGTCGATCACCTCCCACCTCGAGGGATGCGCGGCATGCCGATCCTTGCTGGAGGAGCTCCGGCAGCTCGCCGGTGAGGCGGATTCTCTGGTCACCTCGCTGGGCGACGGCCTCGCCACTCCAGTGGGAACGGGTGTTGTGGTCCCGAACACATCGGTGCGACGGACCGGGACCCTCCGCCTCGTGGCGTGGGCAGCGACGGTCGTCATGGCTGCCGGGCTTGGTTACTGGGTAGGGCTGCCCGTCGCCACCCCTCCGCAGATGCTGGCGGAAAGCACCGCTTTGCCAGCCGCAGTGGAGGTCCAGGAGAACCGGGTCCCCACCGTGGCGGAATTGCCGTCGGTGGAATCCACCCAGCCGGTCCGATCGACAGCCGCCGCTGCGAACCGGAGGGCCATTTCGGCCGCCGCCGAGCCTGCGGCGGGTGCAGCACCGCCCCAGGTGGTGGCGCAGGATGCCCCGGCGACGCTCGGCCGTGCCGCGGCCCGGAACGACCTGCAGGCCGCGCAGTCCGCCGATGCTTCCTCCGGTTTCCGCGCGGAGCTGGCATCACCCCGCGCGGCGGCCGCACCCGCGCCGCCAGCAGAAGGCCTCGCGGCGCTGCGCGATCGTCAGGAGATCGCGGTCGAATCGTTCGCGCCGATCGAGTTCGTCGACGCGGTGGCCCGCATGGGGGGGACGCTGCGACTGATCGATGGCCTGGTCCCCGATCGCCTGGAAGCCTCGACCGCGACGATCCGGGTGATCTATCCACTGCTGACCGGCGAGCTGGTCCTGGAGCAGCGCCGGATCGGGGACAGTGTCAGCGTTTCCCTGCGCGGACCGATCAGTCCGGATTCGCTGGCGGTGTTGCGGCGGAAGGTACGATAGAAACGACCGGTGCGAAGGACGGGGCCTGGCCGATGCAGTGGTGGCTCGAGTGTGAGCGCAACGCCAACCCAGAGCGACTGGGGGAAGCCCGGCCCTGCTGGCCAAACGTGATGTCGGAGGCTCTCCAGAGCCCACTTACCAGAACCGGGAGCCTCAACATGAACCCGCCAGTGGAGGGTCCACTGGCGCGCCGCAACGGAGGGAAGCGCAGGAGGTTGGGCCGCCGTGCGGGAGGAGCTACGGCGCCGGGCGCTGCCGGTCGAGCCGATACTTTCGCACCACGGGAGCTCCGTCCTCCCGGCTCCAGCGCCCAAGGATGAAGTCCCGACCGATCTGGTACACAACCCCGCCTGGGGGCAGCTCGATCGCACCCAGCCACTCCCCATCCGGCGCGAGGATGTCCCAGACGGCGGCGGCCTCCCAGGGAAGTCGGAACCGCTCAATCCAAAGATGGCCTTCGGAATCGCTGACCAGCCTTGTCGCGACCGGGACCCATTCGGGAAGCGGCAGTGGCTGTCGGTAGAAGTCCTCGTAGGCCGCCCGCTGCGGGGACTCGCCCGCCCGCGCCAGCTCCGCGGCCCGCATCCTCTCCCAGAGCTCCCCCACTCGCCGACGTGTGGGGAACCAGCGCGCCATGGATACCAAGGCACCATCTGCGGATCGAAACTCGACGGTCGGCTCGGCTCCACGAATCAGCGCGACGCCCCCGGTTGGCATAGCGGCAATCAGGGGTTCAGGAGTCAGGGGGATGGCCCGAGCCTGCGTTCCTTCGCCATACTGGTGGACGTACCGCGGGCGTCCCGGAGCGTCAACGATGACATTCTTGAACTGCCCAGCCGAGTCGAACCGAAGGAAGATGGCCCGCGTTTCGAGCACGGCTCCAGGGGCCCCCTGTAGGGAACTTGGCAGTGCCGTCGCGAGAACGCTCCCATCAGCGAGGAGTCCGACTGGATAAGCGAGTGGCGCCACTGGCTGGGACTGGAGGTGGACGGTCTGCAGCAGTCGGCCTGTCGATTCGAAGACGTTGAGTCTGTTGGCCCCTGCGTCGGCGACAATTCGCCCCCCGGACGTCGTCCATAGCGGGATGGAGGTATAACGACTGAAGTCGCCTGGGCCCTCGCCCTGTTGGCCCACGATCTGCCGTAAGGCACCTGAACGGTCGTAGAGCCGAACCTGGCTCGTCCCGCCGTTGCCAATGGCGATCCCGCCATCCGAGAGGACCGCAGCCCCTCCCACACGGTGCAGTTGATCCTCCTCTGTGTCGGTTGCGCCGACACTGACCTCCGGCGACGAGCCGACCGACCAATGTGGAGCACTACCCCAAGCAGCCGCAACCGACTCGACAATTCGGACACCAGCACTGTCGCGGCTGCTCATGGTAGCGATCTCCGGAGGGCCAGAGCATCCGGATACCAGATCCACTGCGGACAGCAACCCACACCTCGCCATCGTCGGGTTCTTCGTCTGTGAACGGGGACGGGTGGCGCTCACCTTGCTACGGGCAATCGTGCGTGCCCACCCGCGCCTCTCCGTACTCGCCTTTGCTCCTCACGATGATCCCCACTTGCGGATCGGGCTGCAAGCACTCGGTGTGCAGGGGCTCGTTCCCACCGGAGCACCCCCTGACATCCTGTTGCACGCGCTTGGTTCCCTGTGCAGTAGCGGCAATTGGTTCACACCGATTCCACCCAGAACACCGCTCTTCACCACACGCGATCTCGCGATGCTCCAATTGCTCGAAGCTGGCACTGTACACAAGCAAATTGCCGAGCACTTGCATTCCACCTTGACCGGAGTGGACAAGCGGCTTGCGAAGTTGCGGCGGCGCTTTGGGGTCGCCTCCACCTCCGGGCTCGTCGCACTCATGGTCGAGCGGGGACTGACGCACCTGCCGCCAGAGACGTTGACTACGAGCCGGCCGGCAGAACGACTAGACGACCAGACGAC
>JAWXBA010000414.1:0-4129 GCA_034439775.1 Gemmatimonadota bacterium
CCCCTACATTTAAGGGCTTATGTTCGACGAGCTCTCCTCCAAGCTGTCCGCCGCTTTGCAGCGTCTGGCGGGCCGCGGGGTCCTGACCGAGGACGCGGTCAAGGAAGGGCTGCGGGAAATTCGCCGGATCCTGCTCGAGGCCGACGTGGCTTTCGAGTTGACCCGGGAGTTCCTGGAGCGGGTCCAGGAGAAGGCTGTCGGGCTCGACACGATCAAGGCAGTCAGGCCGGGACAGCAACTGGTCAAGATCGTGTACGATGAGCTGGTGATGATGCTGGGCGAGAAGCAGGCACCGCTCCAGCACGCCAGTGTGCCACCCACGGTAATCCTCTTGGTCGGCCTCCAGGGGTCCGGCAAGACGACCACCGCCGGTAAGCTGGCCAAGCGGCTCAAGAACGAGCAGAAGGCGCCGTTCCTGGTCGCGGCCGATGTCTACCGCCCCGCCGCCGCCGATCAGCTGGCCACGCTGGCGGAGCAGGCCGGGGTCGGGGTGCACAGCGAGCCGGGCACCACGGATGTGGTGGCGCTGGTCAAGCGAGGGATCGAGGCCGCCAGCAAGGCGCGGGCGCGGACGGTCATCGTGGATACCGCCGGCCGGTTGCAGATCGACGAGGAGATGATGGGCGAGCTGGTCCGCCTCAAGGCGGCAGTCAAGCCGCACGAGATTCTCCTCGTGGCCGACGGGATGACCGGCCAGGACGCGGTCCGGATTGCGAAGGGCTTCCACGACGCCCTCGGCATTACCGGCGTGATCCTGACCAAGATGGACGGCGACAGCCGCGGTGGCGCGGCGCTGTCGATCTACGGCATTACCAAGGCGCCGATCAAGTATGTCGGCGTGGGCGAGCGGCTCGACGCGCTGGAGCCGTTCCACCCCGAGCGGTTGGCCGGACGGATCCTCCAGCAGGGTGATGTCCTGACCCTGGTGGAAAAGGCCCAGGCCACCGTCAATGAGGATGAAGCAAAAGCGCTGGCCCGGAAGGCGGGGACGAAGAAGGGACTCGACCTGCAGGACTTCCTGGTGGCGATGAAGCAGATGCAGAAGATGGGACCGCTCAAGAATGTGCTCGGCATGCTGCCGGGGGTGAGCCCCCAGATGCTCAAGTCGGCCAACGTCGATGACAACCGCCTCAAGCATGTCGAGGCGATCGTGCTCTCGATGACGCCGAAGGAGCGCAAGTCGCCCGACCTGCTCAACGGCTCACGCCGGATGCGCATTGCCCGGGGCTCGGGGCGGACGGTGCAGGAAGTGAATCAGTTGCTGGCGCAGTTCAAGCAGATGCAGAAGATGATGAAGGTCGCGGGCAAGCCGGGGATGCGTCTCCCCTTCGGGCGTGGTTTCCCGGGCTGACCCGCCCAAACCCAGGACGGAACATGGCAACACGGATTCGCCTGCGGCGCGTCGGCCGCAAGAAGCTCCCGATCTACCGGATCGTCGTGGCGGAAAAGACCGCCCCGCGCGATGGCAGCTTCATCGAGATCATCGGCACCTACAGCCCCAAGGCCGAGGCCGCCCAGCAGGTGCAACTCGATGCCGCCAAGGCGGTCGAGTGGCTTGGCCGGGGCGCCACGCCTTCCGAGACGGTGGAGTCAATCTTTCGGAAGGCCGGGGTTTCCCGGGCCTGATGGTGGACGAGGCGCGCCTCCTCGCGGTGGGGCGCCTGCGCAAGCCGCACGGCCTCAAGGGGGAGTGCGCGGTGTTTCCGCTGACCACTGAACCGGAGGACCGGTTTGCCCGGGGCCGCGAACTGTGGCTGGTCAACCTGGCCGGGGAGACAGTTGCTGGACCGCTGGCAGTCGCCCGGAGCAGGGGATACCACCGGCAGTGGCTGGTGACGTTTACCGGGTACGAAGACCGCGCGGCGGTGGAGGCGTGGACGGGGATGTTTCTGGCAGTACCGGAAACGGAAGTGGCCCCACCCGGAGAAGGCGAAGTCTGGATCCATGAACTGGCCGGATTCAAGGCGGTGGATCCGGCGGGACAGCCGGTGGGACTGGTGACGGCGGCGCTGGAGTTGCCCGGCGGGATCACCCTGGAGATCCAGGGCCCCAGGCGCGAGTTCCTGCTGCCGTACCGCAAAGAATTCGTGACCGAGGTGGACCGGGCAGGCCGGCGGTTGGTGGTGGTGGTGCCGGAAGGGTGGATGGAGTAGGGGCGCACCCCTGTGCGCCCCCGGTACAGAGGAACGGGGCCATGGTAGGGGCGCACCCCTGTGCGCCCCCGGTACAGGGGAACGGGGCCATGGTAGGGGCGCATCCCTGTGCGCCCCCGGTGCAGGGGAACGGGGCCATGGTAGGGGCGCACCCCTGTGCGCCCTTGATACCGGAACGGAACCGGAGCCCGCATGCTGACGATCAACGTCGTGACCCTTTTTCCCGAAGCGCTCGAGCCGATGCTCGGGGCGAGTATCGTGGGGCGGGCCAGGACAGCGGGGCGGGTGGAAACGCGGCTGGTGCAGCTGCGCGACTTTACCCACGATCGCCACCGGACGGTGGACGATTACCCGTACGGCGGTGGCGCTGGAATGGTGCTCAAGCCGGAGCCGTTCTTCGAGGCGGTGGAATCGCTGGGGGCCCCGGGCCGGATCCTGATGATGTCGGCGCGGGGCAGGCGGTTTGACCACGACGCGGCGGTGCGGTTGTCGCTGGAGGAGCGGTTCACCATCCTCTGCGGGCACTACAAGGATGTGGACCAGCGGGTGGTGGAAGGGCTGGTTGCCGAAGAGTGGACGATCGGCGACTTTGTTCTCTCCGGTGGGGAGCCGGCGGCGCTCTGCCTGATCGACGCGGTGGTTCGGCTCCTGCCGGGAGCGCTGGGAGACCATGAGTCGGCCAGCAGCGACTCGCACTACGACGGGCTCCTGAGCCCGCCGAGCTACACACGGCCACCGGAGTATCGGGGGCTGGCGGTACCGGAGGTGCTGATGTCGGGAGACCATGCCAGGATTGCGGCGTGGCGCCAGGCGGAAGCGGAGCGGTTGACGCGCGAGCGCCGACCCGACCTCTGGCAGAATCATGAGACCCCAGGGCATGCGCCCTGATGGTGGCAGTGGCTTACAGCAGAGCGCCGTGAGGCGCGGAGGGTACGACGATGCAGCGAGTAGCCGAGATTGCGCGGGAGAACCTGCGCACTGACATCCCGGAGTTTGCGGCCGGCGACACCATCAAGGTGATGGTTCGGGTGCGCGAGGGTGAGAAGGAGCGCCTCCAGGCGTTCGAGGGAACCTGCATTGCCCGTCGCGGCGGCGGGATCAGCGAGAACTTCACCGTCCGGAAGATCTCGGCGAGCGTTGGCGTGGAGCGGATCTTCCCGCTGCATGGCCCGCTGGTGGCGTCGATCCAGGTGATTCGGCGTGGCCGGGTCCGCCGGGCCAAGCTCTATTACCTCCGTGCCTTGTCTGGCAAGAGCGCCCGGATTCGGGAGCGGCGCGAGGTCTAGGCCGTGGCGCCGCCGATCCCGACGCTGGCCAGGGAATCGGCAGCGTGGGCGGCAGACCGGCTCCTGATCGGCATCGATGAAGCAGGCCGCGGTCCCCTGGCTGGTCCAGTGGTGGCTGCGGCCGTTGTATTTCCCCGGGACGTGGCCATGCTGGCCGGCGTTCGCGACAGCAAGACCCTCTCCGCCTCCCGCCGCGATCGCCTGGCCCCGGCGCTCCGTACCACCGCCCTGCTCTGGGCGCTCGGTGCAGCCTCCTGCCGCGAGATCGACAGCCTCAACATCAGGGTCGCGACGATCCTGGCCATGCGGCGTGCCCTCGAACGGGTCTTGTCACGACTCGGCGCCACCCCCTGTGAGGTGCTGGTCGACGGCTTGCCGGTAGTGGAACTCGGGCACTCACACCAGGCGCTGGTCGGTGGTGACGCCCATTGCTACACCATTGCGGCGGCCGGGATCCTGGCCAAGACCCTGCGGGATGACCTGATGCAGCGGTTGGCTCGGCGGTATCCGCCGTACGGGTGGGACCGAAATATGGGATACGGCACCGCCAGGCATCTGGCTGCACTCACCGAGGTTGGTCCCTGCGCCCACCACCGCCGCAGCTTTGCCCCGGTCTCCCAACTCACCCTGCTCAGATAGGCCACAGTCGGGGGAGAGGAGGACCAGTGTTCCATCCGCAGTCTCCCGCAC
>JAWXBA010000415.1:0-14282 GCA_034439775.1 Gemmatimonadota bacterium
GGCTTGATCGGACTGGTGGCGCCGACCGATGCGGCGGTGATGATCGAGGGCGAATCGGGCACCGGCAAGGAACTGGTGGCCCGTGCGCTGCACGCCCAGAGTCGGCGGAGTTCGGGTCCGTTCATCACCATCAATTGCGCCGCCATGCCCGAGGGGCTGGTGGAGAGCACCCTCTTCGGTCATGAAAAGGGCGCCTTTACCGGGGCCACCGCCCGCGCCGCCGGGGTCTTTGAGCGCGCCAACGGCGGCACGCTTTTCCTCGATGAAGTTTCCGAGATGCGCCTCGACCTCCAGGCCAAGCTGCTCCGAGTCCTCCAGGAATCGGAATACGAGCGGGTCGGCGGGCGCGAACTGCTGCGCACCGATGTGCGGGTGGTGGTCAGCACCAATCGAGAGCTGGCGGCCGAGGTCGCGGCGGGGCGATTCCGATCGGACCTGTACTACCGGCTGCATGTCATGCCGATCCGGACCCCACCGCTGCGCGAACGCCCCGAAGACCTTTCCGACCTGATCGATTGCCACCTTCCGGTGGCCTGCAGTGCCCTGGGTGTGCCGGTGCCAGACTTGCCGCCTGCCACGATGGACTTCCTGGAGCAGTATCCCTGGCCAGGGAACGTTCGTGAGTTGCTCAATGCTCTCCATCGTGCCGTCATTCTCTCGGCGGGCGCGGCGATGCGACCGGAGCACTTCCGGCTCCCCGCCCAGTCCCGAGAATCGGGGAGCGTACCGGCCTCGGCCGGTGAGCTGCCGCTCAACCTCGCGGAGCTCGAGTCGCTGGCGATTTCGCGAGCCCTCGGGGAGTCGGAGGGCCATCGGGCCAAGGCGGCCAAGTTGCTGGGCATCAGTGAACGCACCCTCCGAAACCGTCTCAACACCCCCGGCCCGACCGCGATGCTGAGCGGCCGAATTGACCGGGGGGGGGAAATTCTTTCCGCCTGACCCTTCCATCCCAGCGATCCCAACCTCGCTCGCAGCCCACACAACAGTCGTTAACTCCTTACAAAGCAATATGTTGCAAGCGTATCGCTGAAGCGGTATGGCACTTGCACAACGCGTCTCCAACTACACCCCGGGGGGCGCATGATCAAGGGACTGTTTGGCGCCGGAACCGTCTCGCACGCGTTGCGGACGGGGCTCGACGAGAACGTCGCCACCCACCGCACCATTGCCGATCGGGTGGCCAAGGGGATGGGCCGGAGCACGGTAGGGGACTTCGACGGTCAGCTCGAGGCATCGATGGCCTCCGCCGACCAGGATTTGACCCAGGACATGGCCGCGCTGGCCGACACCCAGTTGCGCTACGAAGCGGCGGCCAGGTTGCTGCAGCGGTCGTACGCCGACATCCGCACGGCGATCCGTGATCGTGGCTGAGCCCACTGGGGTGCCTCCCGCCACTCGGCCGATCCGGAACCTGCTCGGGCCGCTGGGGATCAGCGCAGCCGGCATGTCCCGTCAGCAGCAGTTCATGGCTGTGATTGCCCGCAACATTGCCAACGCCGAAACCACCAGCACCCGCGAAGGCGGAGCGTATCGCCGTCAGGTGGCGGTGGCCGGCATCGATCCCGTTACCGGCGACCCGACCACCAGCATCGTGGACGACGTCCGACCGGGCCGGATGGTGTACGACCCGGGTCATCCCGATGCGTCGGACACCGGCTACGTGGAACTCCCCAATGTCGATCTCGCCACGGAAACGGTGGACCTGATGATGGCCCGCCGACTCCACGACGCCAACGCGAGCGTGTTCCAGGCGGCCAAGGCAATGCTTCGCCGGGCGCTGGACATCTGAGCCGAGTGGATTGGTGACGATCTCGAGCATTCCCAGCGCCGGCGCACTCGTCCGGCTTCCTGGCGCCACCCCTCCCGCCGCATCCGCTGTGCCAGCGCAGGCCGCGGGCAAACCGCCCGGGCTCTGGTCCATCCTTTCGCGCGCCGAGCGGATGTTTTTCGAGGTGCCCGAGGGGACCGGGGTGCTGGGGTACGGGCCCGGAGGCTCCCCGACCGAAGTGGCGCCGGTGGTCGGTCAACAGCTGGATGTGAGGGCCTGACGATGACGATGCCGATCCGTCCCACCGCCCCGCCAATTGTCAGTCCGCTCGAGCGCGGACTGGGCCAGCCGCTGGGCATTCCGCAGGGCGAGTCGCCCTTTGGCGACCTGCTCGCCCGCGCCATCGGCGACGTGAACCAGCTGCAGGATACCAAGGCCGATATCATCACCGCCTTCCTGCGCGGTGATCCGGTGGAACTGCATGAAGTCATGGCGGCCGCGGAGGAAGCGAGCTTGTCGCTCGAGTTGCTGGTGGAGACCCGCAACAAGATGATCGACGCCTATCGCACCCTGATGAACCTCCAGGTGTGAGGGACATCTCTCCGTGCTGCGCCAATTGAACTCAAACGGGCGGATGGTGGTGCTCGGCCTGGCGGCGGTGCTGCTGGTCGGCGCGGTCTTTGCGGCGCGCACGGCCAGCGCGCCACGCTTCGTTCCGCTTCAGCGCGGCATGGCGCTGGAGGAGTCGGCGAGTGTCTCGGCGGCACTTGGCCAGGGCGGCATCGAGTTCCAGCTGGGTGGCGGCGGCACTGAGGTGCTGGTGGCCGAGGAGGATGCCGCGCGGGCGCGCGTCCTGCTGGCCCAGGAAGGGGTGCCGGCCGGCTCGCGACCGGGACTGGAGCTCTTCGATCGGCCGGCCTGGGGAATGACTGACTTTACCGAGCAGGTGACCTACCGTCGTGCCCTCGAGGGCGAGCTGGCGCGCACCATCGGCACCCTGCGCGGAGTGCAGCGGGCGCAAGTCCACCTGACGCTGCCCGCCGCGAGCCCGCTGCGGAGCCAGGACCGCCCCGCCGAGGCGGCGGTGGTGGTGGCGCTCAAGGCGGATGCGGTGCTCAGCGCGGAGCAGGTGCGCGGCATTGCCCAGCTGGTCAGCAGCAGCGTGGACCAGCTCTCGCCCGACCATGTGGCGGTGATCGACGATTCCGGTCGGCCGCTTTCTGGTGGCGGTGGCGACGAAGTCGCCGCCGGATTGTCGAGTCGCCAGCATGAGATGCAGTCTGGCGTGGAGCGCACCTTGAGCGAGAAGGTGCAGGGCATGCTGGCGGCCGCCCTGGGACCCGAGGCGGTGCGAGTGCAGGTGGCGGCCGACCTGAACTTCGACCAGGTGGACCGGACCATCGAGGCGTACGACACCGCCGGCCAGGTGCTCAAGAGCGAACAGCGCAGCGATCCGGTCTCGGGAAACGTGGATGGCGCGGCGGGCACCTCGGTAGTGGTGAACGAGTACCTCAACTCGCGCACGGTGGAGCGGATCATCGGTGGGGTCGGTACCGTGACGCGACTGACCGTCTCGGCGATGGTCGATACCCGCGCGCTGGGCTCGGAGGACGGGCTCACCGATATCGACCGCGACCGTTACACCTCGCTGATCCGGGATGCGATCGGGTTTGACGAAGCCCGCGGCGACCGGGTCACCGTGGTGGCACTCCCGTTCCGCGGCGTCGTGGCGGTTCCCGCTGCCGACCTCGTTCCGCCGGTGGTGCCACCGGCCGGTCCCGGCGTGCTCCAGCTGGTGTCGCAGCTCGCCTTTCCCGTCATGAGCCTGCTGGCATTGATCGTGGCGTTCGTGCTCGGATGGAAGGCGCTTGCTCCGGGCAAGGGTGGCGCTGCGGCACCCCAGCTTGCCTCCGGGGAGAGCCGTGCCGGGGCCGTCGGGAGTGGGACAAGCGGCACCCCGCTCCGCGAACAGGCCCAGCGCGAATCGATCGCCGAGCCCCAATCGGCCGCACGGGTCTTGCGCGGCTGGCTGACAGACCCCGCATGAGCGCCATCGCCGGTGCGGAGCGGATGAGTGGTGCGCGCAAGGCTGCCATTCTCTGCCTGGCCCTGGGCACCGACGCCTCGGCGCGCGTGCTCCAGCAGCTCACGCCCGAGGAAGTGGAGCGGGTATCGGAAGAGATTGCCCGGATGCCCTCGGTGCCGGTGGCGCTCCTCCAGCATGTGCTGGATGAGTACCAGTCGGCCCGGCACACCACGGAAAAGGTGACCGACGGCGGCCTGAATGCCGCGCGGGCGCTGCTCGAAGCCACCATGGGCACCGAGCGCGCGCGCGGTGTGGTTGAACGGATCAAGTCGCCTGCGGCGACGTCGGGCCTGGCCAAGCTGGCCCGGGTAACCCCGGAAGGATTGATCGGGATCCTCCACGGCGAGCAGTCGCAGACGGTGGCGCTGGTCCTGGCGCACCTCGCGCCGCGGTTGGCCGCCGGCGTCATCGAGGCGCTGCCCGCCGCGTTCGGCACCGACGTCGTCTACCGGATGGCCCGGCTTGGCGCGGTGGCGCCGGAGGTCCTGGCCGAGGTGGAGCGGGCGTTGAGCGCGCGGATCGATGTCGCGTTCGGCGGCGGTCCGGAAGCCACTGGCGGCCCGGCCGCGGTGGCCCGGGTGCTGACCATGGTGCAGCTCGCCACCGGCAACGCCCTGCTCGAGGCGGTGGCGGCGCGCGGCGAGGAACTGGCTTCGCAGATCCGCGACCTGATGTTCGTCTTCGAGGACCTGGTGCTGCTGGATGACAAGTCGATGCAGCGGTTGCTGCGCGACATCCCGAGCCGCGACCTGGCCCTGGGACTCAAGGCCGCCAGCGAGCCGCTGCGACGTCAGGTGTTCAAGAACATGTCCGAGCGCGCCGTCGAGGCGCTGCAGGAGGAGATGGAAATCCTCGGTGCGGTCAAGGTGAAGGAAGTGCAGGGGGCGCACGCCACCATCCTGGCCACCGCCCGCGAGCTGCAGGAGCAGGGCGAGATCACGGTGGATCGCGGCGGCAGCGAGGACACCATTGCCTGACGGCCGGCCGGCGGACCCTCCCGAACGGGTCTCGGCGTGGCAGCCCCCCGACCTGCGCACGGTGGCGGCGCCCAGCAGCGCCGACCGGCCGGTGGCCGGGCCCACCCGCGAGGAAGCGGCCTACGCGCTGGGGTGGGAAGAGGGGCGCGCCGCGCTGGCGACGGCGGGAGAGGAAGGCCTCGAGATGGCCGCCGCCGCCTGCCAGGCTGCGGCGGCGGCGATGCACCAGACCGGTGATGTGCTCCAGGCCCGGTTCGCCGAGACGGTGAACCTGATGTCAGTGGCCATTGCCTGGCACCTGGTCGGCCGGGAATTCACCACCGACACCGGTCACTTGCAGCAGTTGGTGTCGCGGGCACTGGTCCTGGCTCCCCTGTCTGGGCCGGTGGCAATCCGGCTGCACCCTGAGGACCTGCGGGTGCTCCAGCAGATGCCGGGGGCGCTGACGCCACCGGTGCCAGCCACCGTCGAGCTGAGCTGGGTGGCCGACGAGGCGGTGCACCGGGGCGGTTGCCTCCTGGAGGGCCCGGCCACCGTGATCGACGGCCGGCTTGACCGGGCGCTGCTCGATGTCTACGAGCGGCTGGCCAATGGCTGATATCGCGGCGCTGCCGGTCCTGGATCGGATCCGGAGCGTGGATCGGTTGGCGCAGTATGGGCGGGTCACCCGGGTCATTGGCCAGGTGGTGGAGTCCTCCGCGATTCCGGTGGCAGTCGGCGAGATCTGCCGACTCACCACCGGCACCCGCACCGGGCTGGCGATGGTGGCGGGGTTCCAGGAGCGCGGCGTCATGCTCCTGCCGATCGGCGACCTCGAGGGGATCCAGCCCGGCGCCATCGTGGCGCCACTGGGGCGCCCGCTACGGGTCCGGGTCGGGCCGGGTCTGGTGGGCCGGGTTCTGGACGGACTCGGCAACCCGATCGATGGGCGGGGGCCGCTGGGGCCGGTGGTGACTCGATCGCTCCACGCTGATCCGCCCTCGCCGCTCGATCGGCCACCGTTGATCGCCCCATTTGCGACCGGTGTCCGCGCCATCGATGGACTGGAGTCGCTTGGGCTGGGTCAACGGGTCGGGATCATGGCCGGGAGCGGTGTCGGCAAGAGCATGCTGCTCGGCATGATCGCGCGCGGCTCGTCCTCGGATGTGAACGTCATTGCGCTCCTCGGTGAGCGTGGACGCGAGGTACGGGAGTTCATCGAGCGCGATCTTGGCCCCGAGGGGCTGGCCCGGTCGGTCCTGGTGGTGTCCACCAGCGACCAGTCTGCGGTGGTCCGCTCAGCGGGGGCGCTGGTGGCCACGACCATAGCGGAATACTTCCGCGATCAGGGCAAGAACGTGCTGCTCCTGATGGATTCGGTGACGCGGGTGGCGATGGCTTGGCGCGAAATCGGGCTCGCCGTTGGCGAACCACCAGCAACCAAGGGATACCCCCCTTCGGTTTTTGCAACCCTGCCCCGGTTGCTCGAACGGGCAGGGGCCGCCCGGAAGGGCACCATCACGGGCCTCTATACGGTGCTGGTGGAAGGCGATGACTTCAATGAACCGGTGGCCGATGCCGCGCGGTCGATCCTGGACGGGCATGTGGTGCTGGCCCGCCGCCTGGCGGCGGCCAAGCACTTCCCGGCGGTCGATGTGCTGGACAGCGTGAGCCGGGTGCGCGATGCCGTGGTGACCCCGGCGCACCGCGATGCCGCCAATCAGCTGATCCGGCTGGAGGCCTCCTACAAGGCCCACGAGGACCTGATCGCTGTCGGGGCGTACCAGCCGGGTGCCACTCCGGCCGTCGATGCGGCCATTGCGATCCGGCCGGCGTTCCTGGCGTTCCTGAACCAGCGACCGGAAGAACATTCGCCGTACGCCGACACCCGCAACGCGGTGATCAGCCTGGCGGCACGGGCCAGCGCCATCGAAGCGGGGACGGCGGCATGAGCGGATTCAAGTTCTCGCTGCAGCGGATCCTGGAACTGCGAGCCAGTGCGGAAAAGCTGCAGGCCGCCATCATGCAGCGGGCGGCGGCCGCCGAGGGTGCGCGCCGGCTGGCCTCGCAGGCCAGCGCAGCCGACCTGGACCGGGTGCAGGATCAGACCAGTGAGATTGCCGCCGCGCCGGCCGGACTCTGGGACGCCTACGCCCTGAGCGCCGAGGCGGCGCGGTCCCGGCAGGAGCAGGACGTCGGCGCGCTCCGCGACGCCGAGGCCAGCCGGATGGCGCAGCAGGAACGATTCACCGATGCACGACAGGCGCGGCGGGCACTGGAGCTGTTGCGCGAAAAGCGGGTGGCCGAGTGGTCGATCGCGGCCGCCCGCGCCGAGCAGGCCGATACCGATGAGGTGGCTCGGCAGGTCACCGAAACAGGGGATGACGAATGAACAAACTGGTTGTGGTGGGCATGATTGCCTTCGTGGCGGGAACCGCCGGCGGGACGTGGCTGTCGCCGGCACGGACTGCGACGCCCGACCTGGCGGACGTGGCGGTGGATTCCACCGCGGCGGCACAGGAGGCCGACTCCGCGGCGGCGACCCACGAACCCGCGCCAACCGAGAGTCATGATCCCCCGTCGGCTGCCGGCGAGGCGCCCCCGACTGCGGCACTCGCGGACAGCGGCGCATCGCTGGCCGCTGCCATCGACAGTTTGCCGGTGGCCACTGCCGTCTCCATGCTCGATCGGTTGCCCGAGGCCGAAGTGCTGGCCGCCCTGCGTCGGCTGCCGCTGCCGCGTGCCGTGGCCCTGATCGAAAAAATGCCGACCGAACGGGGTGCGCGACTGACCCGGGCGCTGCTCCTCGGTGGGGGTCACTGACGGTGTTGGTTCCCACCGCTTTTCCGGCCCCGGCAGCTGCCGTGACTCCTGCCGCTGCCCCACCCCAGAATGGGATGGGGACGCAGGCGTTCGGAGAAATGCTGGCGCAGTTGGTGGCGGCGCTGGCACCACCGGCACCGCCGCCGTCACCGGTGCCCTCGGCAGCGATCGACGGCGACTTCCTGGCACCACCCGAAGAGATGGCGACCGGAGCGGTCGCGACGGCGACGGCTACGGAGCGACTCCGGGTGCCGGGAGCTCCAGCAGTGCCGGTCCCGATTGCCGCTCCAGTGCCCGAGGTGGCGGGGCTTGTGCCCTCCGAGTTGGCAGAGCCGCAGAGATTGGAAGTGGCGGAGCCGGAGAGCACCGAACGAGCCTCCGACGCGGAACCGGCACCGGGTGCCGTCCCCCGTCCGGCGCCGCCCGAGGCTCGCGACTTGGAGTACGCGATGGTCCCGCCGATTGAGACTGATGGGGCGGATACCGACAATTCCGGGGCGAGGGAGCCGCGCGAGGCTGAGCGCGAGGCTCCGGTCATCATCAGGAACCACGGTTCCAGTCTTGACGGGGAGCTGCGTGCCGCGCTGCAAGGAGCTGCCGCCATCGGAGCAACTCCGCGCCCGGCGTCTGCCACCACTGCCACTCACCGGCCTGAACTCGAGGCGGATGCGCCGACGGTCCGGGCGGTGGGCCTCGAAACGCGCCGGCCAGGGAGACCCGCTTCAGCGGTCGATATCGCGTTGCCCGCGCAGCCCTTCCACGGGGAATTGGTGGCGCCGTCCCTCGATCATCCTGCCCCGGCCCAACCTGATGCCCGAGTGGCAGTAGTGGTCCAGGCCCTCCGGGAACTGCTGGAGACGCCAGCGTCGGCGCTCACACCGGAGATCGGTGCGACTCGGGCAGCAATGATCGCGACCTCCAGCCTACGTCGGGTGGGGGTGCCCAACGGCCCGCAATCGCTTGCCGGGGCAGGCGCCGCAAAGGTCGCCACCCTCACAGAGGGCGTGGAGGAGGGCGATATCCAGCGGTCGATACCACTGGACGCCTCGACGGCGGATGCGCCAACTGCGGAGACCCCCGCGGCGCTGGCGGGCAAGTCCCGGCTGCGGCCACTTCCAGCGGAGGCTGAAGGTGCCGCCGAGCCGCTGCGGCGAGCGGCACTCAGCAGACCGATCGCGCCGAGCGCAGCGCCCCAGGCGGAGTCGGCAGACACGGACGCAGCCACCGGGGACGCCCCGGCTGCAGCCGCTGCCGAGCCGGCGACCACCGCCGCGCAGCCAACCACGGTGATCCCTGTGGCGCCGCCGGTGACAGGCCCAATGACGGTGAATCGGACGGCGCCAGCCTCCGAAAGGGGGATGGCGGCCCCGCCGGAACCACCAGCGCTGCCATCGCAACCCGGTTCCCAGGTCACCGTGATCCTGGATTCGGAGATTGCGGGCGCCACTCGAATTCGGGTGGCCCTGCGCGGCGACGTGGTGCACGCCACGATTGTGGCCGATGTGGCGGCCGCCGTGACATTGACCCAACGGCTGCCCGAGCTGCAGCGTGCCCTTCGGGACCGCGGCTTCAGCGACGCCCAGCTCTCGGTTCGGGTACTCGGTGCTGAGAGCGTGGTTGCGCCTGGCGCGATTCGGACCGAGTCCTCCACCGCCGCGTCCAACAACGCCGATGCCCGAAACGACTCCGAGCCGCGCCAGGGGCAGCGGCGCGCGGATCCCGACGGCAAGCAACGCCAACAGTCCCGTCATCCCGAACCAGAGGAGTCCGCGTGACCGCTCCCGTTGTCCCGACCATCACTTCGAGCCAGGCGGCGGCCACCGCCCCCGAGGCGAAGCAGGGTCCGATCCTTGGCAAGCAGGATTTCCTGGCGATGCTGGTGGCCCAGCTCCGCAACCAGGATCCGCTCAACCCGATGGACGGCGCCGAGTACGCCGCCCAGTTGGCGCAGTTCTCCACGGTGGAGCAGCTGCTCGACATCGGCAAGAAGCTCGATGGCCAATCCGCGGACCTTGCCCAGAGCGTACTGGTGGGGCAGAGCCAGCTCGGCTCGGCGCTGATCGGCCGCGACGTGACCCTGCGCGGGGCGACCCTGGCCAGTGATGGCGAGCTCCCGGGGCGGGTGATCCTCGAACTGCCCGCCGGCGCCAATCAGGTCGGCATCGAGGTCTTCGATGCGTCGGGCAAGAGGATGGGCGCCCAATCCTTTGGCACCCAGGCGCCGGGCCGGGCCGACCTGACCCTGGACGCCCTGGCCCTGCCAGTCGGCAACTACAGCTACAAGGTGACCGCCCGCGACAGCAACGGCGTGGATGTCAGCTTTGACGCCTTCACCGTCGGCCGGGTGGAGGGAATGTCGTTCGTGAACGGGCAGGTGGCCCTGCGGATCAACGGGTCGCTGGTGCCGATGCTGGATATTGTCGAAATCCTGACTGCCGCCAAGGCGGAAGCCCCCCCCCCCATTGAGGAGTCCCCCTAGCATGATGCGTTCCCTTTTCGCCGCGGTGTCCGGCTTGCGCAATCACCAGACGCGCCTGGACGTGATCGGCAACAACATCGCCAACGTGAACACCCTCGGCTTCAAGGCCTCCCGGGTCACCTTCAAGGAGGCGTTTGCCCAGCTCCTCCAGGGTGCCACCCGTCCTCCCGGCGACCTGGGCGGCGTCAACCCGATGCAGATCGGGTCGGGGATGAGCATCGGCAGCATCGACCAGCTCTTTACCCAGGGCGCCCTCGAGGCCACCGGCCTCAACACCGACCTGGCCATCCAGGGTGACGCCTTCTTCGTCGTCAACAGCGGATCTCGGCGCTTCTTTACCCGGGCCGGCAATTTCCAGCTGGATGCCGATGGCCGCCTCATTGCCGCCAACAACGGCTTCGTGGTGCAGGGCCTGATTGCCGACAGCTCCGGCGCGTTCAGTTCCTCGTCCCGGATCGGCGATATCGTGCTGCCGTTCGGCAAGCGCACCGCCGCCAAGGCCACCGAGTTCGTGACCCTGACCGGCAACCTGAGCGCCAATGCCCTGGTGGGCGACACCCACTCGATGGGTGTCACCGTGCTGGACCAGACCGGCACGCCGTACAGCCTGGACCTCCTCTTTACCAACACCGGCAACGGCACCTGGGATTGGGTCGCGACCTCGCCGGATGGCACCGTGACTGCCGGCACCGGCACCGCCACCTTCAACGCCAACGGCACCTTGGCCACGTTCACCAATCCTGGTGGCGGCCTGCTCACCATCACCCCCACCAGTGGCGCAGGGCCGTTCGATGTCGACGTGCTCCCCGGTACCATCAACGACTTCGACGGCCTGGCCGGCTTTGCCGGTGCCTCCAACGCCGTCGTCTCGCACCAGGATGGCTTCGCGTCCGGCGACCTCCTCTCGATCGAGGTGGACACCAGCGGCACCATCACCGGGGTCTTCTCGAACGGCATCAGCCAGGCCTTGGCGCAGGTGGCGCTGGCACGCTTCAACAACCCCGGCGGCCTGGTCCGTCGCGGCGACAACATGTTCAGCGAGTCGGCCAACTCGGGACTCCCGGTGCTCGGCTTTGCCGGCACCACCAGCTCGTCCCGGATCACCGCCGGCGCCCTGGAAAACTCCAACGTGGACCTCTCCCAGGAGTTCACCTCGATGATTGTGACCCAGCGCGGCTTCCAGGCCAGCGCCCGGGTCATTACCACCTCGGACGAGATGCTGACCGAGCTGGTCAACCTGAAGCGCTAGACTCTGGGTCACGGGAAGGGCGAGGGCGCCGGTCCACCCACGCCCCTCGCCGCCCGGCGGCAACCTTGACCGCCGGGCGGCAGCGACTGCCGCCTCGGGCCATTCATCGTTCCATGCCACCAAGTTAAGTCCCAATACAGCAACAACTTCCAACTCGTCGCCAGCGTGGTACGCGGGTTGCCTTGAGACGGCACGCTGGCCGTCCCTCGACCCTGGAGCTTGGACCCCATGGAAGCTGCAACTCCCGAAGCAGAAGCACGCCCCGCGTCCGGCCTGGTGCCGACCCTCGGAGTGGCCCTGGTGGCCCTGGCTGCCGGCTTCGGCGTCGGCATGATGGTGGTGGGTCCCAAGTTGGCCAGCGCCGCACCGACCGCGGAGGCCGCGGCCGAGGGGGCGGCGGAAGAGGGGGGGCACGGGCCGGCCACCGCTGAGGCATCGGCGCTGTTCACGGTGGACGGGCTGATCGTGAATCCGGCCGGCTCCCGTGGGCAGCACCACCTCATCATCACCGTCTCCTTCGACATCGCCGACCCGGCGGCGCTGGCCAGGCTCCGCGCCGCCGAAGTTCCCCTGCGCGACGCCATCTCCTCGCTGCTGGAGAGCAAGACTATGGACCAGCTGACCGCTCCGGGTATTCGCGACCAGCTGCGGGTCGAACTGGCCCCGCTCGCCACCGCGTACGTGGGCAAGGTCCCGGTCAGGGTCTTCGTTCCGCAGTACATCGTCCAGTAGCCGTGACTGCCCCCACCGCCCCTGCCCCAGACGCCCAGCTCTACGATTTCCGGCGCCCACCCTGGATTGGCCGCGACCGTCGCGCGATCCTCGATGGCATCCACACCCGGCTGCTGCCGACCTTGGGTCAGGTCATCACCACCCACCTTCGCCAGGCGGTGACGCTGACGCTCCGTGAAGCGGCGATGGTCACGTTCGGGGAGATCCGGGACGGGCTTGCCACGCCGTGCGTCACCTACATCGTGCCGCTGCCGGGTGACACCGGCGACGGCCTGGTGATCGTGGAACCTGCGCTGGCGCTCTCGCTGGTGGATCGGCTCTTCGGCGGCCAGGGGGACCCCGGCGATCGGCCAGCCACCCTGACGGCGCTGGAGCAGGCGGTGCTGGGGCATTTGGTCCAGGGATTCCTGGCCGCCCTCCGCCACGGCTACCGCGACATCGCGACCTTTGCACCCGGTCCGATTCGCTTCGAGGAAATCGTGGAGCGCATCGAGGTCGTGGGTCGCCATGCCCGGGTCTACCTGCTGGCGCTGGATCTTCAAGCCGGGGGTACGGCGGGCCGAATGGAGATCATCCTCCCGGCGGGGCTGCTCGATGCGTTCATCCACGGCGCCACCGCCGACCTGGC
The DNA here is from genome assembly GCA_034439775.1 of Gemmatimonadota bacterium. Taxonomy (GTDB): domain Bacteria; phylum Gemmatimonadota; class Gemmatimonadetes; order Gemmatimonadales; family GWC2-71-9; genus JAWXBA01. The sequence continues at coordinate 12,722 of JAWXBA010000415.1, forward strand.
GCTCGCCACCGCCGAACCACCCCGGGTACTGGTCGAGTCGCATGTGCGGGCGGCCCAGGTGCCAGTGGTGGTGCGGTTGCCCGGATTCAAGATCTCGGCCCGCGACGGCGCTACCCTGGCACCGGGGCAGGTGCTGGAGACCAACCACTCCTTCCATGGCAACGTCGAGCTGCATGTCAACGGCCGCCGCCTCTTTGTCGGCGCCCTTGGCCGTCAGCAGGGACATGTCGGGCTGCGCGTGCTGGCGCCGGTCGATTCCACCACACCTACACCTTCCCGCGTGATGCGGAGGACTGAGGCTCCATGAGCGATCCTACTGTCGGCGTCCGGCCCACCCGCACCCCGGAACTGGAATCCCTGGACCCGCCGACCCCGGCACGGCCGGCGGCGGGCGGAGCCCGGCTCGATTCCCTGCTGGACATGATGCTGCCGGTGACCATCGAATTCGGCCGCACCTCCCTCAGCATGCAGGAAGTGCTTGACCTCGGCCCGGGATCGGTCATCCAGCTCGATCGCCTGGTGGGCGAGGCGGTGGACATCTACGTCAGCGATCGCCGCATGGCCGAGGGCGAAGTAGTGGTGATCGGGGAGCGCTTCGGGGTGCGCATTACCCGCGTGCTGCCCCGGCCCCACGAGTCCGCCCCCTCGCGAGGGGATCGCTGACGCATGCTGACCGCCGTGGCGGCGCTGCTGGTGACAGTTGGCGTCATGCTGGTGGCGTTGCGCCTGCTCGGCCGGCTCCAGGGGATGCCGGTCGGCGACCGTCGTGCCGGCACCCTGGAGGTGCTCGACCGGGTCGGGACCGGCCCGAGGACTGGCGTGATGCTGGTCCGGGTGGCCGACCGCGTGCTCATCGTCGGGGTCGCCCAGGATCATACTCTCCTTGGCGAGCTCGACGGACCCGCCCGCGAGGAGGTGCTGGGCAAGGCGGAAGAGCGCGGCGCCATCCGCCCGAACCTGCTGGCCCGGTTTGGCCTGGCGGCGCTGTTGATGCTCGCGCCAGCGATGGCCGGAGCGCAGGTGATCACCGCGCCGCCGCCGGCCGCCGCCCCGCAGGTTGCAGCCCCGCCGCAGGCGCCGGTGGTCCGCCCCCCGGCTCCACCAACGGTGGACCTCCGGGTCGGCTCCGGCGACCAGTCGATCGAGCTGTCGGGCGCGGTCGGCGTGGTGGTCCTGATGGGCGTGCTGGCGTTGATTCCGGCGGTCATCCTGCTGATGACCGGGTTTACCCGGATCCTGATCGTGCTGGCCTTCCTCCGCTCCGCCATTGGCACCCAATCGGCGCCACCCACCCAGCTGCTGGTGGCGGTGGCGCTGTTGCTGACGGTGCTGGTGATGCGACCGGTCCTCAATGACGCCAACGACTCCGCGCTGCAGCCGTACCTCCGCGGCGAAATCGGCCAGATGGATGCCTATCGCGCCGCGGTGATCCCGATGCGCCGGTTCATGCTGGCCAACACCCGCACCGAGGACATTCGCACTTTCGTGGACCTGGCCGGCGAGTCCGAGGCGGCCTCGATCGACTCGGTCGGCACGACCACGATCGTCACCGCGTTCGTCA
>JAWXBA010000416.1:0-10926 GCA_034439775.1 Gemmatimonadota bacterium
GAACTGGGTGGGGTCGGAGAGGGCCAGCCCGATCCGGCGTTCCCCCCAATCCAGGGCCAGGATCCGGCCGGTCAGCGGGAGGGTCATGGTCTTCGGCGGGGCAGGGTGGGCATTCCGGAGGAATGCCCTACTGCGCCATCGTGGCGAAGAACTCCTTGTTGGTCTTGGTGCGCTTCATCCGCTCCAGCAGGAATTCCATTGCCTCGACCACCGGCATGTCGGCCAGGAAGTTCCGCAGGAGGTAGACGCGGTTGAGCTCGTCCTTGTCCATGAGGATTTCCTCCTTCCGGGTGCCGGATTTCTGGACGTCGATCGCCGGGTAGATCCGGCGGTCGGCCAGGCGCCGGTCCAGGACCAGTTCCATGTTGCCGGTGCCCTTGAATTCCTCGAAGATGACTTCGTCCATGCGGCTGCCGGTGTCGATCAGGGCGGTGGCGATGATCGTCAGCGAGCCACCGTTCTCGATGTTCCGGGCCGCGCCGAAGAACCGCTTCGGCTTCTGGAGCGCGTTGGCGTCGACGCCGCCGGAGAGGATCTTGCCCGAGTGGGGCACCACGACGTTGTGGGCCCGGGCCAGCCGGGTGATCGAGTCGAGCAGGATCACGACATCGCGGCCGTGCTCGACCAGGCGCTTGGACTTCTCGATGACCATGTCGGCCACCTGGACGTGCCGGTCGGCGGGTTCGTCGAAGGTGGAGGCGATCACTTCCGCCTTCACGTTCTCCTCCATGTCGGTGACTTCTTCCGGCCGCTCGTCGATCAGCAGGACGATCAGGACCACCTCGGGGTGGTTCTCGCTGATCGCATTGGCCAGCTTCTGGAGCAGGATCGTCTTGCCGGCCTTCGGCGGGGCCACGATCAGGCCGCGCTGGCCCTTGCCGATCGGCGACAGCAGGTCGACCACCCGCATGGCCAGGTCACTGGTCGCGGTCCGCTCCAGTCGGATCCGCTCATCGGGATACCGGGGGCGCAGGTTGTCGAAGGCAATCCGGTGCTTGGTCTTTTCCGGCGGCTCGTAATTGACCGTTTCGACCTTGAGCAGCGCCAGATACCGCTCCCCCTCCTTGGGGGGACGAACCTGGCCCAGCACCGTGTCGCCGGTCCGGAGGTCGAAGCGCTTGATCTGGCTCGGGGAGACATAGATGTCGTCCGGACCATAGAGGTAGTTCCAGTCCTGGCTGCGCAGGAAACCGTATCCCTCCGGCAGGATCTCCAGCACCCCCTCGCCCCGGATCGGGGTGTCCTGGTCGAGCAGGGACTGCTCGATCCGGAAGATCAGGTCCTGCTTGCGGAGGCCTGAGTAGTTGGTGATGTTGAACTGCTGGGCGAGCTGGTGCAGCTCGGCCACGGATTTCTGCTTGAGCTCAGCGATGTCCACGGCTGGGGCCTCGGAGGCTGGTGCCTCGAACTCGGAGGTGTCGCGCCGGGAAGCGATGACCGGCGTTGTCTGGGGTGCTGCGTTTGGACGCTTCGGCTTACGGTGTCGTATGGGATGGGTGGCCCGTAGCGGGCGTTGAGGCGAGCGTGCGTTGGACTGGGGGATGGTGCTAGAGGTTGTGGCTGCACTTAAAGGTAGTGGGGATGCCATGAGCCGTCAAGAGTCCGCGCTGCACGCCCTCGGGCCACTCCTCGACACCTGGCAGGCCACCCGGGTCGGCGGCCGGGAGTTCATCGAGGCCGTCGTGGCCCCGGGCCAGGAGGCCGGCCCGTCCCTTCACGCTCTCCTCCAGGCCTGGCCGGGAGCGTGGTACTGGCGGGACCGGTCGGCCCGGCGCCTGGTGCTGGTCCGCCCCCTGCGCCCCGATCCGCCGCCCCGGTGGTGGCTGCACCTGACGCTGATGGCGGTGACGATCCTCTGCGCCCTTGGTGCCGGCGCCGCGCTGGCCGGGGCCTGGTACCCATGGACCGGCTCCGGCCTGCTTGGCATCCTGCAGGGTGCCGGTTTCTTCTTCCTCGGACTTGCCGAGGGAGACTGGCGATACGTTGTCGAGGGGTGGCGGTTCGCCGTGCCGTTGCTCGGGATCCTGCTGATTCACGAGCTGGGACACTACTTCGCCGCCCGGCGATACGCCATGCGCGTCTCACCACCATATTTCCTGCCGATTCCGCCAACCCTGTCGCCGATCGGCACCCTGGGAGCCTATATCTCGATCCGGAGTCCGGTGCTCGATCGGCGCCAGCTCCTGGATGTCGGCGCCGCCGGCCCGCTCGCCGGGCTGGTGGCGGTGGTGGCTGTCCTGGTCTGGGGCTACCTGACCTCTGAGCGGGTCCTGGTTCCCCTGGGAGGGCCGGTCGCCTTCGTGGAGTTTGCCGGACAGCCAATCCTCCTGGGCGATTCGTTGTTGACCCACTGGATGGCCGCCTGGCTGGTGCCGGGCGCGGGAGCAGTCCGGCTCAGCCTGCCGGCGTTCGCGGGATGGGTCGGGGCGTTTGTCACCACCCTCAACCTGCTGCCCTTGAGCCAGCTGGATGGGGGACATGTCCTCTACGGGTTGCTGGGTCGACGGCAGGCACAGGTCGGGCTGGTGGTCGTGGCCGGGCTCCTCTACCTGGCGCAATACTCCTGGAGCTGGTACCTCTGGGTGGCGATGGCGTTTCTGATCGGTCGTGGTGGCTGGTCCCATCCGTCGGTGCTGGCACCAACCCATCCGGTGCCGGGGCGTCGTCGAGTGATCGGGTGGCTCTGCGTCCTGGTGCTGATACTGACTTTTGTCCCGGTTCCCTTTATCGCCTGACCGCGATCGCCACGACGTCCCGAGGTACCATGGATTCCACGCCCCCGGACCAGTCCTTCGCGCAGCTCCGACACGATCTGGCCAATCCGCTCTCGGCGATCCTGGCCGAGACCCAGTTGCTGCTGCTCGAACAACCGGACCTTGACCCCGAAATCCGACGGGCCCTCCAGACCATCGAGCAGATGTCGCTCAGGATGCGGGCGATCCTGCTGCAATCCTGATCCAGCCCGTGGCGGCCCGGCCCGGAACCGGTGCTGACGTCAGTCCTCCCGCGGTCGCTCTCCCGCCACCAGGTCGTCGATTCCGCTGCCATCGCCCCGCCGCCCCGGCCCCGTGCCGGTGCCGGCGGTATGGCCGCGCCGGGCCAGGTAGGCCAGCAGCGGCGGCGCCATGAAGGTCGTGACCATGACCATCAGCAGCAGGGCGCTGAACAGCCCGGCGTCCAGGACCCCGGTGGTGCGGCCAAGTTGGGCGAAGATCAAGCCGACTTCGCCGCGCGGGATCATCGCGGCGCCGATCAGCGGCTTGTTGGCCTTGAGCCAGAACGGCGCAAAGCCCGAGATGTACTTCCCCGCCGCCCCGACGACGGTCAGCAGGCCGCCGATCAGGAGGATGTCGGGGTCCGCCAGCGAGCGCAGGTCAACCGCCGCACCCACGACCGCGAAGAACACCGGCACGAAGAAGTACCCCAGTGCAGTGGAGGACTTCTCCACCTGCTTGCGGTGCGGCGTGTTGTGGAGGACCAGCCCGGCCGCGAATGCGCCGATGATCATGGCGGAACCGGCAAAGTCCGCCAAGGCGGCCAGCGCCAGGGCAAAGGCCAGCCCGAGGATGCCCAGGGCCCCGCTGCCGGGGAGCTTCTCAATCCGGTTGAAGAGGGCCGGCACCGTCTTGCTGCCCACTGCGATCGCCACCAGCAGGAATCCGAGCGCAATGCCCGTCGTCCTGGACACGCCCCAGACGGTCACCGCCGAGCCGCCCGCGATGCCTGCGACGATGGAGAGGATGATCAGTCCGATGACGTCGTCGAGGACGGCGGCACCGAGGACGATCTGTCCCTCCATGGTCTCCAGGGCGCGGAGATCGGAGAGGACCCGGGCACTGATCCCGATCGAGGTGGCCGTCAGGGCGGCGGCGCAGACCAGGGCGGCCACCCCGTGGATGCCGAGCCCGTAGGCCACGCCATACCCCGCAAAGGCCGGGACGATGACGCCGACCAGGCCCACGGTCAGGGCCGGGGCTCCCACTTTGAAGATCGAAGCCAGGTTGGTGTGCAGCCCGATCTGGAACAGCAGGACCAGGACGCCGAGCTCGCCGATCGCGTGCATCACCGGATCGGCCGGGTCGATGATGCCGAGCAGGGAGGGGCCGAGGAGGACGCCGGCCAGGAGCTCGCCGAGCACCGCCGGCTGTCCAACCCGTTGGGCCGCGGCGCCGAGGACCACTGCGGCGACCAGGATCGCCGCCAGCGCCAGGAGGAAGATCGGGAACGGTGTTGCGACACCATCGGCGGCGGCCAACAGGGAAAAGCTCTGGTGCAAATTCACCTGCATACACGCATGCTCCTGAGCCCGTTGCGCCGGGTGGCGGCACGGGGGCTCGGTCAGGATCGGATCTGCTGGTGGCCGGCCGACGTACCGGTCGGTCGACACCCTTCTGGGGCCGGCCCGACGTTGGGAGAAGCCTCCGGGATGGCGACCCACCGGTCAGCGCGGCGTTGTGCGTCCTGGTCCGGTGGGGAGGAGGGAGGATAACACCGGAGCTTGCCCCCCGGGAGGAGTTGAGGACCCCGAGCCGCCGGGGCCGGTTGCAAAGTTGACGCCCCCGGGCATCGATCTTCCCAGGGGCGTCAGGGTTCGTGAAGCTGCCTTCGAATCAGACCGGGCCGGTGGGGACCCCCGCCAGGCGACACGCCTCCAGGAACACCACTCGGCGTGGTCCGCCGGGCACGCTGGCGATCCAATCGTCGGTGGCGTCGGGGGCCCCTTCCTGCGCCACCTCGGAGGCCCCGTCCCACCGTTCTTCCGAGCGCCACCGACCCTCGAGTCGGTCACAGCGGACTTCCACGTTGGCGATCCGCCACTCGCCCAGGGTCTCGCGGAGCAGTCGGATCGTCACGGCCCCTTCCGCGTTCCGGCCGATGCCGGCCGAGTCGACCCACTCCGCGTGCTGGGAGCCAGGCACCGCCAGCCACGCGCCGGGCGGATGCGGCGCCTCCGGTGCGGGTGCGAGCTGAGCCTCGCCCTCCGCCGGTGCCTCCCCGGTCTGACAGGCGGTGCCAACCCCCCCTGCCATCAATCCGACCACCACCATCCATCCTGGCGTCCTGCCGCGCATACCGAGCTCCCCCGCAAGGCGGGAAAGGGCGTTGACCCGCGCCGCGAGGGTTGGCGGACTGCCGACCGGGCCAGCGTGGGGCGCTTGATAGCTAGCGGTTCCTGGCCGGTGGGCAAGGGGGGAAAAGCCGCACCCCCCGGCACTGCTGTGCCGAGGGGTGTGGGTGAACGGGATGGGCCCGGCGCGATTCGAACGCGCGACCTCTTGCTCCGGAGGCAAGCGCTCTATCCAGCTGAGCTACGGGCCCGGTGGTGCGGGTATCGGGTATCAGGTATCGGGTAATTAGGTGTCCGGTCCTCATTTCAGCAGACCTTGTCGATGCCGAATCCGGAAGCGCCACCCCTGATACCCGAAACCTGATACCCGAAACCTGATACCCATCCTCCACGGCGGGCTCTCCCCACCGCTTCCATCGGGGCGCCGGGATTTGAACCCGGGACCTCCTGCTCCCGAAGCAGGCGCGCTAACCGGGCTGCGCTACGCCCCGTACTGTCGTGGACCGGAGAGTCCCGGCCCTCCTCATCCTGCATGCGCTCAGAGGGACTTGAACCCCCAACCTTCTGATCCGTAGTCAGATGCTCTATCCAATTGAGCTATGAGCGCGGCCCATGGGCGGTACAAGATTCGAACTTGTGACCTCTACGATGTCAACGTAGCGCTCTAACCAACTGAGCTAACCGCCCCTTCTCAGGCGGAAAGGCGGGCCGGCGGGCCGGTGAACGCGCCGAGCGGAAGGCTGCACTCCGCTGGCATTGTCCGCCTTTCCGCCTGCCCGCCTGTCCATCATAGCGGGGGTGGGATTTGAACCCACGACCTCCGGGTTATGAGCCCGGCGAGCTACCAGACTGCTCCACCCCGCGACGCTTGCTGTGCCACCCGTCCTCCGGTGGACATCTCCACTGTTGCTCCTGCGACCTTCGTGCTGCGCGAGAGCGGGAAACGGGACTCGAACCCGCGACCCCAACCTTGGCAAGGTTGTGCTCTACCAACTGAGCTATTCCCGCAGCGCTGTGGGTCAACATTCTAAAGCCGGAACCCACGCGACGCAACCAGCTTCTGCCTTGCCGCCGCTACGGCAATCCCTGGGAGTGGAGGCGAGGGGGATCGAACCCCTGACCTCGTGAATGCCATTCACGCGCTCTCCCAACTGAGCTACGCCCCCTCGATCGTGTGGCCCGATTTTACAGGCCCCTTGGCAGACCCCAACTCTAGTCCGCGTCCCATGCCGTGTCAAGCAGGGAACGGCCGCTGTTGCTGGGCCTGCAGCGGCCGTTTCGGGCTGCCCGGCGGTCGTCCAGCCGCAAGTGCCAGGGCCGGGGGGGGGCCGCTTTCCGACCGCTCGCAAGCCAGTGCCCACCCGGTGGCTGTCATCCTGTCGGGGCGCTGGCGTCGGGTAGCGCCTGTCTCTACCTTCCACCCGGTGAACGCCAGCGCATCCTCCGGAGCATCTTCCGGTCTCCCACGGCTGGCACGACTCGGCCGCTGGGCCACCGACGTCGGCCGGGCCATCGGACAGCCCCGCACCTGGGCGCCGCTGGTGCTGCCGCAGATGCGGCAGCTCGGCGTGGACTCGATCCCGATCGCGCTCTTTCTCGCGGTGTTCACCGGCATCGTGCTCGCCCTGCTCTCCTCCTACATCTTCACCAACACCGTCCCGATCTATTTCGTGGGGACGATGGTCACCAAGTCGATCCTGCTCGAACTCGGGCCGGTCCTGACCGGGATGGCGCTGGCCGGCCGTGTCGGCGCCAACATCGCCGCCGAACTGGGCACCATGCGGGTCACCGAGCAGGTCGACGCCCTCGAGACACTCGCCATCGATGTTCCTGCCTGGCTCACGCTGCCGCGCGTGGTGGCCGCGACCCTCATGTTTCCGGTCGTCACCGCGCTGGCCGGCGCCCTTGGGGTCGTCTCCGGCATGCTCAGCGCCAGCCTCCTGCTCGACCTGAGCAGCGTGGATTTCTGGAAGGGCGCCAAGATCTTCTATCAGGACAAGGATGTCTGGTACGGTCTGGTCAAGGCGGCGAGCTTCGGGTGCGCCGTGGCCACGCTGGGCGCCATTTCCGGGCTGAATGCCACCGCCGGCGCCGCCGGGGTGGGTCGGGCCACCACTCGCGCCGTGGTGCTGGGGTGCATGGCGATCCTGGTGCTCGATGCCTTCTGGGCGCTGGTGCTGCTGTGATGGGCCGGCGGGTGCCGGGTGTCGGGTGTCGGGTGTCGGCGCTGCCGTGCCATGGCCGCGCATCGGAGTCGTCCGCCGCTGGTGCCCGGCAATCGACGCTCACCCCAGCTCCCCTGCCATGATCGAGTTCCGCGGGGTCCACAAGGCGTTCGGCGACCGGGTCGTCCTCGATGGGGTGGACCTGGTCATCCCCACCGGGGAGACCACCGTCATCCTGGGAGCGTCCGGCTCGGGGAAGAGTGTGCTGCTCAAGCACATCGTCGGGCTGGTGGAGCCGGATCAGGGTGACGTGCTGGTCGGGGGCGAGTCGGTTCCGGAGCTGGACTATGACGGTCTCCAGGCGCTCCGCCGACGAATCGGCTTCGTGTTCCAGTTCGCCGCCCTCTTCGACTCGATGACGATTGACCAGAACCTTCGCCTGGCACTCGAGCACCGCAAGATTCCCGCGGACGAGGTGACGGAACGGGTGACCGAGAGTCTCCGCCTGGTGGAACTCGAGGGGGTGGAGGACCGATATCCGGCGGAGCTCTCCGGCGGGATGCGGAAACGGGTGGGAATTGCCCGGGCGATCTCGCTGCGGCCCGAGTACATTCTGTATGACGAACCGACGTCGGGGTTGGATCCGGTCACCACCGCCGTCATCGACGAGCTGATGATGCGTGCGCGCGAGGCGCTGGGGATCACCGGGGTGGTGGTGAGCCATGACCTGCGCAGCGCCTTCCGGGTTGGCGATCGGGTCGCCATGCTCCATGAAGGCCGCATTCGCGAAGCCGGCACCGTGGCCGCAATTCAGGCCAGCAGCGATCCCGTCATCCGCAACTTCATTGAGGGGCGCACCGGCACCGAGCCGGCGCCTGCCCCGGGAAGCAGACCATGAAACGGTACAACGAAGCTGCCGTTGGTCTCGCCGTGCTCCTGGCCTTCGTGGTGGTCATGGTCGGGGCGATCTTCCTCAGCCAGACCAGTTTCCGCGAGCGCGACCTGGTCCAGGTTGCCCGCTTCCGCTCCATCGGTGGCCTCAACGCCGGGGCACCGGTGACCCGCAGCGGCGTCCGGGTTGGCCGGGTTACTGCGGTGCGACTGGCTCCGGACGATTGGGTCGAGGTGGAGATCGCCCTCAGCTCCAGTGTGGAACTGCCCCAGGAACCGGTGGTGATCGCCGCCTCGGCGAGCCTCTTCGGCGAGTGGCAGGCCACCATCATCTCCCGCACGGCGGCCCCCGAGGACCAGACGGTCCGGGCCCTGCTGGCTGAGGCGGCCCTGGTCGGAGGAAATGCCTGGCCGGGTGCCATCCTGCCCGACATCAGCGAGCTCACCTCGCAGGCCAACCGGATCGCCAACAACGTCAGTTCCATCACCGAACGGGTCGAGGGCACCCTGGATGAACAGGTCATGGCGGACCTGCGCGAGACGGTGGCCAGCATCCGAAAGATGAGCCAGAGCCTGGCCACCTTCACCGATCAGCAGGCCACCGTCCTGACCCGGCTCTCCGAAAACCTCGCCACAACCGCGGGAGTGGTGAATGAATTCTCGCTCGCCACCCGCACCGTCATGCAGCGGGTCGATTCCAGCACCGCCGCGGGCGAACTCGGCCAGGTCATTGCCAATTCTGCCGCCAGCACTGCCGACCTGCGCGAGGTGGCTGCCAACCTCCGCGCCGTCTCGACCACCCTGGCCGACCAGCGGGTCTCGATGGCCAACACCCTGAGTTCGGTCGATACCGTGCTGGCCCGGATGAAGGATGGCCGCGGTACCCTGAGCCTGCTGGCCTCCGATTCCACCCTGTATCTCGAGACCAGGAACACCCTGACCCAGTTTCGGGAACTGCTCGCCGACATCAAGGCCAACCCGCGCCGCTACCTGAAGTTCTCGGTATTCTGATGCCCCCCAAGCGGCGTGCCGAGCGGGAGGTCAGCGCCGGCGGGATTGTCTTCCGTCGTGGCGCCGACGAGGTGGTGCGGTTCCTGATCATCCGGGACAGCTACCAGCACTGGGGGCTGCCCAAGGGTCACCTCGAGGATGAGGAGACCCCGGCCCAGGCCGCCAGCCGCGAAACCCACGAGGAGACCGGGCTGACCGACTTGATGCTGCATGGTCCGATCCGGATCATCGACTGGCATTTCCGGTTTCGCGGGCGCTATATCCACAAGTTCTGTCACTTCTTCCTGTTCGAGTCCCCCAGCGCGGAGGCGATTCCCCAGGAGTCGGAGGGCATCACCGCCTGCCGCTGGTGCACGCTCGACGAAGCGCTCCAGGACTTGTCCTATGACAACGCGCGCAGCGTCCTGAAGCGGGCCGGCGACATGGCCCGGACCCTCGTGGCGGTAGGCGCGGGGCGGCCCCACGCCGCTCCCCGGCTCCTCGCCGCCCGCCCCGCCGCGACCTGAGACGATGCCGGCGGTGCTCGCCCTGCTCGACAGGCCAGCGGCGATGGCTGCCCTGCGGCGCGGATTGAGTCGCGGCCGCTCCCGCCTGGTGGCCTGCCGGTCGCCCGCCGCGCTGGAGCCGATCCTGCAGCAGCGCTGGGTCGAGGCCGTCGTGCTCGGCACCCAACAGCTCCAGCGGACCGCGCTCGCCAGTTTCCGGGAGCGCTTCCCTGCGATTCCCCTGATCAGCTACGGCGCACTGCGGGCCGACGACGCCGACCTGCTGCTCTCCTGTCACCGGCTCGGCATGGCGGCGATCCTCGTGGAGGGGGTCGATGATCCCGTGGTCGGCGACCTGGTGACGCGACACACCGCCACCGCCGCGCGTCGGCGTGGCCTGGCCGATGCGCCGAAGCTCCTCCGGCTGACCGAAGCAATCCAACTGGCCGCCTGGGAACTGCTGGTCCAGGTGCCGGGCGCCAATCACCAGACTGCCGAACTTGCCGACCAGCTGGGCTGCAGTCGGGAGCATCTCTCCCGCCAGTTTGGCGCCGGTGGCGCTCCCAACCTCAAACGGGTCGTCAACTTCCTCCGGGTGGTGGCGGCGGCTGAACTCGCGGCCAATCCAGGCTACGACCGGCATGCGGTGGCCCGGTTGACAGGGTTCTCCTCCGCCGGGCATCTCCAGACGGTCTGTCTCCAGACTGCTGGAGTTTCCCTGGCCACCCTGGTGGGGGAGCGGACCGAGACCGTGCTGGGCTACATCCAGCGGGCCGAGCTGTTCCGCAACCATGCCGCGGAGGGGTTGCTCTAGCCATCAATAGAGGTCAAAGAAACCGGGACGATCGCGACGGCAAGTACTGGTAGTTGGGGGGAAGGCGATCGAGTTCTGAGCCCGTGCCCTTCGGGCCAGCATCATCTGAAGGCAGAAACCTATACGAGGTGTCCTCCAAACCGGGTACCGCTCATCGGGTGAAAGCTGACCATTCGGTCGTCAGATTGGGCTTCCTAGGGAGACCCTACCTAGGCGGAGCCACCAGGCGCACCCTCAGTACGGGGTGAATTTCAAATCCGTTTGGCCCACGGCCTCTTTGGTTGTGGATGAAGTCAAAGAATCCCACCCCTTCGAACTCCAGCAGCGCTCCGCGAGGCGCGGCCAAAACAAACCTCCGGGCGCTGGCAAAAGCAGATTCCCAGCCCGTTCCCAAGGCGCAGGCCGAGTCTGGAATCTCCATGATCATCGTTATTCCGGATGAATCTGGGTCCTCAACGATTAGATGCAGATCGCGATCGTCCTGTGTTAGGA
>JAWXBA010000417.1:0-6007 GCA_034439775.1 Gemmatimonadota bacterium
CTTGACCCGGGTCGAACGGAAGACCGGCCACCGCACCCCGGAGGAGGGCCATGTCCCTCAGAGCTGACTGTTGTGCGTCAGACCAGATATCAGACCGGCCACTACTCCCCCGTATTGCGCTTCACCACTACGGCGCCTGCCGCGGGAGTTCGTGGATTGCCGCGCGCAAGGCGATCATCTCCTCCCGGAGAGCGGCCAGTTGTCTGGCCCCCGGCAGCTCGGCTTCGTCATTCTCCGCGTCGCGGCCGACGAAGAAGGTTGCCAGCGTTGCCGTGACGTAGCCGAAAACGGCGAACGCGTACAACGCCAGGAAGAGGCACAGTAAGCGGCCCTCGACCGTCTGCGGCCAGTACTGCGAGCCCATCGTGGTGAGCAGCATTGCGGTCCACCACAGGGCCTCACCGTAGCTCCTGATGCCGCCGGGAGCCCCGCTTTCGAAGGCGAACATTCCGGCCGCGCCGGCGAACGTGACCAGAATCGAAAGGGCGATCACGTAGCCGAAACCCCGCCGACCCAGGCTGGCGCGGAGCGCACGCATGCCGCGGTTCAGCGAGCTGACGACGCGGACCAGGCGTAAACCACGCCCCACGCGGGCCAGCCGGAGCAGTCGCAACGCCCGGACGATGCGGAACAGGCGCAGCGCCGGTATCAGCAACGAAAAGGCGATCAGCCAGTTCAGCTTCAGGTACGCGAGCTTGTGCGGAGCCAAGGCGAACTTGACCGCAAAGTCGAGAATGAAAATGACCCAAATGATCGTGCCAATGATCTCGAACAACAGGCTCACGCCCCAGATCAACTCCAAGACCAACAGCGCCAGCCACAAGAAGGCAAGAATGAGCATCGGCGTTTCCAGCCCGTCCTCCAGGCGCTGGAGCAGCTCGTATCGCTCCATTTCTGCTGCCGCCTCGGCAGGGGCTGCCATATCTTGCTCCTGGCTGTTGCTCACGTCGCTCATCGGACCTCTTCGCCTTGGAATCGCCGGAAACCCTGCCGCCTCACGCCAGCACTCACCGGCCGCCGGAAGCGGCAGCGGAGCAGACGCTGGGGGCGGTCAGGTGCAGTGCGTCCACGGTCTACTCCTGCCTGCCGGAGAATGCCGGCACCGGTCTCGCGTCCGCCTCCGCCTGGTTGGTAGCCACCCCGTTGGCTCTGATATCCGCGATCAGCCACTCCATCTCCCTGATTTCTCTGTGCTGCGCCGCAAGGATCTCGTCCGCAAGCTTGCGCACACGCGGGTCATCAATCCTGGCGCGTTCGCTGGTCAGGATAGCGATCGAGTGATGCGGAATCATGCCTTCCATATAGTCCACTCCGGTGACCGTTGTCTGGCTGCGTACCAGCCACACCGCGGACAGCAACAGGAGGCCCGCGCCGAGGACGATGGCCCTGTTGACCTTGCGGCTCGGGTACATCCCCAGCATGAACGCCAGCATGATCACCATCATCGCGGCACCCATGATGAGCGTCATGAACAGCCGCGTTTCACTGAACCAGGCGTGGCCGAGAATCTCGTAGGAATTCAAATACATCAAGAAGTACATCGCGACCATTGAGGTTCCGATCATCGCAAAGAACTTCTGGTAACTCCCGTGTGTGCCTTGCTTGTTCTCCATGAGACTGGGCTCCCGGTCGTAGTTGTGTCGATACCCAACAAATCGTCTGGGCAGGACGGATGAGGAAATGCCGCCAACGAGTGTAGCGACCTGCCAAGCTGTGCCACCTGACCCGGACCATGCCACGAGCCGACGCCCAGGTGAGTGTCAATGCACGACTCGAGTTCGCGGCCTGATCCGCAATTGCCGCCCCGCACGCCTGCGGTCGACCGCCCCGCTCAGGCGCCTCCCAACTTCCCACCGATGTCGCCGCTGCACCAGTCCCTACCTCGCCGATCCCCGCGAAAGCCCCTGGCGGATCTTCGACCGGGGTCATCCCTCATCCCTTTCGCGAGCGCAGGCTCCACAGTCCGTGCGCCGAGAGGATGATCATGAGGCCGCCGGCGACTCCAAGGGTTACCAGCGTCCAGATGAACAGGAGGCCGCCGGATGACCGGGCGACCGCGGGGGTGAACCCGTTGTTTCGGTGGAGGATGGGCATGCCCAGCGCCAGCAGCCCGCCAAGGAGCATGATGACATACCCCGATCGCCGTTCGGCGAGCAGCAGCGTTCCGCAGGCCAGGACGAGCAGGATGGGCAGCAGCATGAGGACCCAGGCCCTCCCGCGTCGAACCCGCGGACGACGTCGCCGGCAACGTGAAGTGGCAGGAGGAGGATCGAGAGCAGCGACGCGATGTTCAACGTGTTGCGCTTCATCGGCGTGCCGGTAAGGGAAGCGGAAAAGGGCGCCCCTTATGGCGCCGCTGCGTTCGATCGGGCGTTGAATAGGGCGCCCTGCCGGGCGCCCCTACTCCGCCCGAAACGCCGTGGCCGGATCGATTCGGGTGGCCCGCCACCCGGGCACAAATGCCGCCACCGCCGCCACCGCCACCAGGATTACCGGCACCGCGCCGAGAACCAGGGCATCGGTCGGGGTGGTACGGAAGAGCAGGTCGCGCACCAGCGGCGTCAGCGCCAGCGCGGCGGCCAGCCCCACCACGATTCCAATGGCCGCCAGCCGCATGCCGCGGCCCACCAGCCACCCCAGCACGGTACCAGGCCTGGCGCCGAGCGCCATCCGGATCCCGATTTCGCGGGTCCGCTCTACCACGGCGTAGGACAGTACTCCATAGAGCCCCACCAGCGCCAGCACCAGCGCCGCGGCGCCGAACACCGCCAGGATGGTGGCCCCGAGCCGCGGAGTGGCGGTGGCTTGGGCCCGGCTCTCGGCCAACGGGCGTACCACCGGGACCGGCAGCCCGGCGTCCTCGGCCCAAACCGCCTGGCGCACCAGCCCAGCAATCCCTGGAATGTCGCGCTCGGCGCGGACAATCAACGACATCCCGGGCCAGGCCAACTGCCGGGTGGTCAGGAACAGGGTCGGGGCCCGTTCGCGCTCCACCGCCACGTCACTCAAGTCTCCCACCACCCCGACGATGGTGCGCGGGGTGCCATCGGTGCCGCCCCAGTAGAGCCGCTTGCCCACCGCATCCTGCCCCGGCCAGAGCCGTTCTGCCAGCGAGCGGGAGACGATCGCCACCGGGACCCGATCGAACTGATCATCCTCGCCGAAGTCGCGGCCGAGCAGCAGCGGCACCCCTGACGCCTCGAAATAGCCCGGCGAGACGACCCGCCAGACCGCCTGAAGGTACCCCGCCGACGGATGCTCCGCCGCCAATTCTTCCGGGGTGACGTCGTTGACGAGGTTCATGCCGCTGAACGGTTCCACCGAGGTCGCCCCGACCGCCACGATTCCCGGCAGCTCGGCGATTCGCGCCGCCACCACATTGTAGAAGCGCGCCACTTGCCACTCCTCGGGATAGCGCGACCGCGGCAGCGGCAGCGGCACCGACCAGACGTGCTGGGTGGTCATCCCGATGTCGGCCTGATTGAGCCGGACGACACTGCGGATCATCAGGCCGCCGCCGATCAGGAGCAGCATCGCCAGCGCCACCTGCCCGATGACCAGCAACTCGCGGAGCCGGTGCGATCCCGCCGCCGCATTCCCCCGCCCGGCGCGCTTGAGGGTGGAGTGGAGGTCCAGCCGTGTGGCGCCGAGCGCGGGGGCCAGGCCGGCCAAGAGGGAGGCGATGATCATGGCGGCAAGACTGAAGACCACCACCCGCGGACTGATGACGAGTCCCTCGATCCCCGCCAGTGTGCCGGCTGGCCACTGGCGGACTGCGGTGACGATCCACAGCACCGCCAGGAGCCCCACTCCAGCGCCGAGCAGTGCCAGTACCCCACTCTCGCCCAGCAGATGCCTGATCAGGCGGCCGCGACCGGCGCCCATCGCGATCCGGATGGTCAGTTCGGTCTCGCGGGCACAGGCGCGGGCCAGCAGCAGGTTGGCGACATTGGCGCAGGCCAGCAGGAGGAGCACCGCCACCGCCGCCGAAAGCAGCAGGGTGGTGCGCTGGAGGTCGGTGCCAACGGTAAACTCGGACAGCGAGAGCGCCCGCGCCCCCCATCCCTGCATGGCGGGGTGGATCTCGGTGCTGGTGGTGCTGATTCGCGCCAGGTCGGCCCCCACGACGGCAGGATCCAGCCCCGGCTTCATCCGCCCGATCATCCCGAGCCAGTGGTCGTCGCGATCGTGGGCGGGGTTGACGCCCAGCGGGATCCAGGCTTCGGCGCCACCCGGAGGGCGGCAAAGAGCGAGGCGGTGGCCGCCACTCCGCTCAGTGCCCGCGGCTCGCCACGGCCGGTGAGCGACCATTGTTCGGCACGATAGCCGCCGAGCGCTTCGAGGGTGGTGTTGTGGTCGCGGAAGTCGAGGTAGTTCGGCTCCGAGGTGGAGAAGTCGGCGCCGTCAGGATTGGTTTCCCAGATGTGGACCAGCCGAGCCGGCTCGGGGAAGGGGAGACGCCGCAGCAGGGTGGCGTCGACCAGGGCAAAGATGGTGGTCGCGGCGCCGATGCCGAGCGCCAGGGTGAGAATGGCCACCAGGGCGAAGCCCGGGGTGCGGCGGAGACCGCGGAAGGTCAGGCGCAGGTCGCGCCCCGCCTGGCGGGCCGCCTCGACGGGGGTCAGTCCGCTGGCTTCGAGCTTCCGGGTTGCCATTTCCAGGTGGAAGCGGATCTCATCGCTCATCTCCTGATCGGTGTTTCCCCACCGGACCAGGGCGTGAAGGCGCTTGCCCAGCGCGCGGAGCAGATCCCGGATCATGGTCGGCCTCAGGCGGGGTTGAGGATGAGGTCCACCGAGGCGACATAGCGCCGCCAGCTGGCGGTTTCTGCGGAGAGGGCGCGACGACCAGAGGCGGTGAGGTGATAGTACCTGGCGCGCCGATTCTGCTCCGTGACCCGCCACTCGCTGTCGATCCAGCCCTTCTGCTCCAGGCGCTGGAGGGCGGGGTAGAGGGAACCCTGACCGATCTGGAAGGCGTCGCGGGAGAGCTGCTCGATCCGCTGGGCCAGCCCCCAGCCGTGCTCGGGGCCGGTGGCGGCGACCTTGAGGATCAGGAGGTCGAGGGTGCCGCGGAGGACGTCGGTGCTGGTCTCGGCCATGTGGCTCTCGTGTCGGAGTTCGACACTACGATACGGCTGCTGGTGTCGAGAGTCAACACAAGGGCCTCCTGGCCGGGGTGCAGGGGGTGGTATCATTGGCGTTCCCGTTGCCGAGGAGCGGTACCGTGCCGATTTCCCTCCCCGACAACGCCCGCAACCAAGGTGCGCCAGGTACTGGATTCCGCTGGTGCCATCCCGACCCAGGAGGACCGATGAGCTCACCGATGCCTGGTGCCGAAGGCGCCACCACGATGCCGGACCGCGAGCCGGTACGATGTCTGGTCGTTGCCGCCTCGCTGCGGGGCGGTTCCCTCAACGGGCGCCTGGCCGACCTGGCCAGCCAGGTCATCGCGGAGCAGGGTGGCACGGTGACGGCGGCGCCGATGGCGGAGTTCGTCTGCCCGTCCTACGACCAGGATGTGCAGGACGGCGAGGGGTTCCCGCCGGGGGCGCTGGCGCTGCACCGCGCCCTCGAGGCCAGCGACGCCTACGTCATCGCCTCGCCGGAGTACAACGGAGCGATGCCGGGGCTGCTCAAGAATGCGGTCGACTGGGTCTCCCGGATCCAGCCGCAGCCCTTCAACGGCCGGCACGGGCTCCTGCTCTCGGCGTCGCCCTCGATGATCGGCGGGAACCGCGGCCTCTGGTCGCTGCGGGTACCGCTGGAGCACCTGGGATCGCGGGTGTATCCGGACATGTTCTCGCTGGCGCAGGCCCACACCGCGTTCGCGGAGGACGGGGAGATCGCCAGCACCGCGCTCGCCAAGCGGTTCCGGAAGACGGTCGCGGAGTTCATGGACCTGGTCGAGGCGGACAAGCACTACCCCTGCGCCAAGAAGGCGTGGGTGGAGTTCCTGGGCCAGAGTCCCGATCCGTTCTTTGATCGAGAGGAATAGCCGCGGCGCC
>JAWXBA010000418.1:0-3422 GCA_034439775.1 Gemmatimonadota bacterium
ATGCTCGGGGTGGGGATCGAACCCACATGGGGATTGCTCCCCGAGGGATTTTAAGTCCCTTGCGTCTGCCAGTTTCGCCACCCGAGCGGAGCCGTTTCCTGCGGCCCGCAGTCTTGAGAATACCGCGCCACCCGCAAGGGACAAGGGCAACAGGCTGGCGAATCGACCTCGACGGCCTTAACTCTCGATCGGTGCCGGATCCCCCGGCCTGCCACCAACCCCTTCCTGACAAGCCCAGCATTTCGATCGCAGACTCACACCCCCACGGGGATTCACCAGGATTGACGGACTCCACTCTTCCCACAGTCACGATCCTGGTGCCGACACTCGCCCTGGCCGAGCGTCGTGAACGGCTGCTGCGTGCCTTGGCCAGCATCCGCTCTCAGGAAGGGGTGATGGTTCGGGCGTGTGTCGTCGTCAACGGCAGCGAGGCCGATCCCGCACTGGTGGACGAGCTGCATCGCCAACCACAGGTTGAAGTAATCCGGATCGCTGAACGTGGTATTCCCGCTGCGTTCCGGGCCGGCCGGGACCGGGTCGCGACCACCTACTTTGGTGGCCTCGACGACGACGACATCCTCCTGCCCGGTGCGTTGGCGGCCCGGATCGCCGTCCTTCGCGGCCCGGAACAGCCCGATGCGGTGGTGACCGACGGGTTGATCCGCTCCGCGAGTGGAGATCGACGGCGGCGCAGGGATTTCGCAGCGGTGGCGTCCGACCCCGCGACGGAGATGCTCAGGGAAAACTGGCTCCTGCCCGGTGCCTGGCTCTGCCGCAGCGACCGGGTCGGCGCCTGGCTATTCCAGGGCATGCCCCCGTTTCGGGAATGCACCTGGCTGGGACTTCGACTGGCGACCAGGGCCCGACTCGCCTTCCTCCCCACCCCGACGGTGATCTACCACGAGAACTCCCCGGGCGGGGCGCACCGAACCCTGGCCTACTGCCTGGCCCAGCCGGCCGCGATCCGGCAGTTCATGGCCCTGCCGCTCTCACCGGGGGTGCTGGCTGCGATACGAGCGTCGATGGCCGGTGTTTGCCACGAAATCGCCGACCGGCTGCTGTTCGATGAGGGGCAGCGCCTCGCGGCGTGGCAATGGCACCTGCGTTCACTGGTGGCGCCGGGAGGATACCGCCACCTGCTCTTTACCCGAAAGCTGTGGTGGCCCCGGCGCTGGTTGGCGGCGGTAGTCAGGTAGCGCTGAGCGCGTCGGCCAGGCGCAGGGTCAGCGCGACAGCAGTCAAGGTCGGATTGGCGAACCCCGCGGTCGGGAAGACCGAGGCCCCTGCGACATAAAGATTCTCCACCCCGTGCACCCGGCAGCTCGGCGTGACAACGCCGTCCGCAGGATCCTCGGACATCCTGGTCGTCCCGGCGTGGTGATGCGCATTCGGATCCGGGGGAAGCCCCTCCCGATACTCCAGCCGGCCATGCCCCCCCGCCGCAAACCATTCGGCCAGGCGGCCGCGCAGCCGGTCAAGGCCAGCCTGCTCCTCCGGGGTCCAACGGTAATGCAACACCGCCTTCTGGACGCCGAACCGATCCGCGCCGCCGTCCAGGGTAATCCGGTTCTGGCGGGACGGTCGCTGCTCAAGGTTGACCACCAGCCGGAAGGCATCGAAGTCCCGCTCGAGCTGGCTGCGTCGCGACCAGCCATAGCCACCGGCGTGCCACGTTCCGACCATGCCGACTTGCCGAAGCAGGCGGCGCCATAGTGGCTCCGCACCACGGCGTCGGAGGTGAATGCTCACCGATGCGTTGGGCAACCCCTCCACCCTGCGCCCCCTGGCCGTGACGCCAAGCCGGCCGCAGAGGATGGTTCCATCCGGCGCGGCATGGGCGTCATAGAAACGGGCCTCCTCCAGCGCGCGGAGGTTGGGCGGGTGGAGCACGAGGGAGTAGTCGCGCGGATGCTCCATGAAGCCCCGGCCAAGCCAGTCATGTTGGAATCCGCTGGCCAGCAGGAGCCGGGCATTCTCGATCCCCCCGGTGGCGAGGACGACCTGATCGGCCTGGACCACCACTCGCCGCCCCCCGGACAGTGCGACCTGGCATCCGCTCACCGATCGATCGCGAGTCTCCAGCCTCACGACCGTGGCATCCAGCAGCACGCTCACCCGGGGAGAGACAATGAGTTCTGCGGGATAGCGCCGCGTAAAGAGTGCGGCCGGCCCGAACTGGTACACGGCATTCTGTAGGAGATCCCCGGGACCCTCCCACACCGGCCTGCCGGGGGTTCCCCACCCGGCAGCGTCATAGGCGAACGACCCCAGTCCACAGACCTCCTGAGCGTCGGCGTAGGCTCCCTGAAGCTCAGCCTCGGCCAGCGGCCACCCGGCCAGATCCTCGGCATCGAGCGGGACGTACTTGGCGCCGACCCCGGCACCGACCGGCGTGTTCCAGGTCTGCGCGGTCCCCCCGAACTGCCGATGGCGTGAGGCCATGAGTCCCACATAGGGTTCGCCGACAACCTTGCCGGCATTCAGCTGTTGGAGCTGCTGATCCGGGGCGCGACCGCCGCTCTCGATGAGGAGGACATCCCTGCCCCTCGCCGCCAGCGCCCGGGCGAGGCTGATGCCACAGACGCCGGCACCGACGATGCAGACATCAGCGCGCACTCGGGACTCGTTGCCAAATTCACCGACCGTCATCAACATTCCCGACACGCTCCTCGACTCGGGTGCCTTGGCGGTTGCCCGCCTCGCCGTACCGCCAAAGAATAGCGCCCCTCCCGCTGCCAGTGAGTCCCCATGAGCCCGGCCCGAGTCCTGATCCTGGGTGTGGATGCCGTCGACCCACAGTTGCTCGGGCGGTGGATGGCCGACGGCACTCTGCCGCACCTGGCCCGCGCTGCAGCGCGGGGGAGCTCCGGGGAGGTTCGCAGCGTGGCGGGCTTCTTCGTCGGGTCCACCTGGCCATCGTTTCAGAGCGGTCTCTCGCCTGCGGGACACGGGGTCCACTATCTCGCCGCGATCCAGCCCGGCAGCTATGCGCTGGCCAATCCGTACCACACTAATGGCGTCCATGGTGAGCCGTTCTGGGCCACCCTCAGCCGGGCGGGCCACCGGGTAGCCGTTCTCGATGTTCCGCTCAGCCAGCTGGACCCGACGCTGAACGGGGTGCAGTTGGTCGAGTGGGGTGGCCACGACTCGATCTTCGGGTTCCAAGCCCACCCACCCGAACTGGAAGCCGCCGTCCTGCAACGATTCGGAGCTCACCCGCAAGGCCCGATCTGTGATGGCCACCGGCAGAACGCCGCCGATTGGGAGGCGTTCACCGAGCGGCTCATTCAGGGGGCCAAACGCCGAGCGGAACTGACCCGGCACTTCCTGGCAGAGGAGGACTGGGACTGCCTGATCCAGGTCTTTACCGAGGCACACTGCGCCGGCCACCAGGCCTGGCACCTGCACGACCCGACCCATCC
>JAWXBA010000419.1:0-3859 GCA_034439775.1 Gemmatimonadota bacterium
TCACCGTGCTCTGGAACGAACCGCTGGCCCCACCTCCGAACTGCTGCATCCCTGGGCCGCGCCCCCCGGTCTCCTGGGGCCCGAAGCCCGGCTGGAAGGCGGGCTGGGTTGGCCGCGTCGGTCCGCTCGATGGCGCCTTGCCGGCCAATCCGAACAACGACGCCAGCCCACGCAGGGTCCCTCCGGAGAGGTTGAAGCTGGCGCTCACACTCGTCAGGAAGGGCGCAAACTTGGTGTCCTTGAACCCCACCGGACCATCCCACAGGTCGTGGGTGAGCGAGAGCTGGAGATTCGGGACCAGGTCGCTCTGGAGCCCGTTCGTTACCGTCGGGGTGACCCAGCCCGTTCGGCCTTCGTCCTTGGCCTGTTCAAAATCGTACTCCACCCCGCTGGTGGTAATGCTCAACAGCCGGACCTTGGGGAGGTTGCGCTCATCGGTCAGGGTGTCTCCCTCTGCCCGCTTTGACTTGCCCTCGAAGTTCTGGCTCAGCGAAATACCCGCGCGACGTGAGATGGGGCTTTCCCGCTGCAGTTCCCCTCCGGGAAGCCGGACCGCATCGGCAAACCGCTCCGATACCGCCGCCCTCGGGGAGTAGGCGAAACGCAGCGCGGGCGAGATACTGTGCCGAATCCGGCTGAGTGGCCCCAACCCGCGGTAGAAGCCGAAAAAAGTCGGGTTGGCACTGAGGCTGAGCTCGGCCCGCTTGCCCTGGAACACCCACTCGCCCCCGGTACGTTCATTGCGCACCCCGAACCCGTAGCTCGGCAGCACATCCACCACATTCAGGCTCGGCTGCAGCTTCCAGGAGCCCTGGAACAGGATCGGGAGGTTGATCCCGGTTTCCCAGCGCAGGTCGGTGGTGAAGCCGCCATTGGCCACCCGGCTTACCGTCACGGAGTCGGTGGGATCAGGAGTCGACTCATCGGGCACCCGGTAGGTGCTCACCACTCGCTGGCCGTTCTCGCGATCGGTGACCCGGAGAGCGTTGCGCCAGTTGAAGGTGCCGAACCGGAACGGGGTGTCCAGGTTCAGGTTGGTGGAGCGCGCGTTGAGTTCAACGGCCAGGGTGTCCACCGTGCCATTGGGCCGGACCACGATCGTCGGGGTGCGGGAGGTCCCGAACTCCGTCACGTTCGACGCGGTCAGCCCGGGAGACCAGGTGACATGCTGGCCGATGTCGAAGGGCTTGGGCGAGATGCTGAACGAGGGGAGGGTCTGCTGGCCGACCCCGTCGGTCAGCGACTGGCGACGAGTGCCACCGAGAGCGGCGGAGCCCCAGGCAAAGCGGCGCTGCAAGTTGAGGGAACTGCTGACCTGCTGGGTGGTGAGCAGCGGATCGATGGCATTGCGATTGATGATCGAGGTGTTCGATGCGTAGTCCACCCGCGCGTTCAGGCTGGTGCTCAAGCTGAAATTCTGGCTGTGGTTCCAGCCAATCCGGTACCCGCGAGCGCCCTCTGGCTCCCGCCGGCTGCTGTATTCGAGGTCACCCTGGACAAAGCGGTCGAGCCACCGATAGTTGGTGTGAACCACCCACTCGAAGTACCGGTTGGCGTACCAGTTGACCCGGGCCGAGAGGTCCAGGAATTCATTGGGCACCCAGTAGTAGCCGGCCCCGGTAACCTGCCGGTTGTATCGTCCCGACGGGCGGATGATATCGTTGAGCCCGAACTGGGGCGGCAGGATCCCCGAACGCCGGCCCGGCTTGGTGTCCTGGAACAGGAACGGCAGCCAGAGGATCGGCACATCGCGGATGTACAGCACCGCCGGGCGCGCCACCATCATCGAGTTCGAGACCCACTTCACCTGCTTGACGCTGAAGTGATAGTGCGGCACCGCCAGGTCGCAGCTGGTGAATTCCCCATTCGCCCCGTACACCCTGGTCTGCGCCGAATCGATGGCCAGGTTGCCGCGCACGAACCAGTTGGCTCCCTGCTCTTCCACCGTGGTCAGCGCCGACTGCACCACACCGCGTTCCCGGCAGGTGTCGAAGCGGACCGTGTCGCCAATCACCGGCGACCCCTGTCCGAACAGCCGCGGGCTGCCAAGTGCCAGCAGCTCGCACCCCGCCTGGCGATATCGAATTCGATCGGCCTCGACGGTGGCACCCCCGCGCTCCGCCATGGCCCGGCCCATCAGGTCGATCTCTCCCGCCTCGGCACGGATAAACGCGGTATCCGCCCGGAACCGGGTGACTGAAAACCCGAGCCGGTCCAGCAGGTCCCGGATGATCGAGTCGGCGGGGGCGAACTGCCGGCTGGGCGACCGGGGGAGCCCGAGCCGGGCGGCGGCGACCGAGTCGCGGGTGCGCAACGCCCGCTGGCGCACCGAATCGGCTGCCGCGGAATCGGCCCGGAGCGAATCGGCCAGGATCCGGACCCGGACCGGTGGCGGGGGAGGCGGACGTTGGGCCTCCAGCCGGCCAGTCCCCCCGGAGGCCAGTGCGAGCAGCCCCACGAGCGCCGCCGAGGCCGCGGCCCGTTTCAGCTTGCCCCGCTGGACGATCTTGGCGCCGGCCAGGCCCACCTCGTAGAGCACAATCAGCGGCGCGGTCATCAGGAGCATGGAAAAAACATCGGCACCGGGCGACAGGATGGCGCCGGCCACGAACGCCAGGACGATCGCGTGGCGCCGAAAGCGGGACATCATGGCTGGCGTGACCACGCCAAGGACGGCCAGGATGATCATGACCAAAGGAAGCTCGAAACTGATGCCGAGCGCCAGGCAGATCTGAATCACGAACCCGAAGTACTTGTCGTAGGTGATCATGTTCTCGAACACCCCGACTTGCACCCCGAACAGCACCGGCAGAGCCCGCGGCACCACGATCGTGAATCCGAGCATGGCGCCGGTCAGGAACAACAGCAACCCCACTGTCAGGGCGGGAACGATCGCCTTTTTTTCCTTCTCATAGAGTGCCGGGGACAGGAATCCCCAGACCTGGAACAGCAGGAATGGACTGACCAGGACCGCGCCGAGGATCGCCCCCAGTTTCAGGACGATCATGATCGGCTCGGTGGGACTCAGGATGACCAGGCGCCCGCTGGGCAGGAACGGGGCGATCGGCCCCTTGAGCATCTCGATGATCGCAAACCGCTGGACCACCCAGATGCCCACCCCGACCCCGACCACCAGCGCGGCCAGGGAACGGAGTATCCGGTTGCGAAGTTCCTCGAGGTGGTCGAGGAACGGCATCTCCGCAGACTCGCGGGGCATCGGGTGGGGCGGCCTAGGGCCGGAGGGCGTTCAGGCGGTCCTGGGCGAGTGGCACATCCGCGGCCCGCGGGTATTCCCGGATCAGGCGCTCATACGCCGCCCGGGCTGCCCGGGGGTCGTTCCGTGCCTCGGCCGCCTGCCCGATCTTGTACAGCGAGGTCGGGGCCCGGGGAGAGGTGCGGAAGCGATCCACCACCTGGGAATGGTACGCAATGGCCGAGTCGGGGTTCTCGGTGGCCCAGGTCTCGCCGATGTGGTAGAGGGCATCGGGCACCTGGACATCCGCGGGCCACGCCCTGAGGAAATCCTGGAAGCCAAACCGGGCGGTACCGAGGCTGCCCCGTCGGAACTGCATGATGGCGGCCTGGTACATCTGATTGGCCGAGGGCATCGGCAGCAGGGGCGCCGCGGAGGTGTCGTTGACCGCGCCCCCCGCCACCGGTGGCCCGCCCAGCAGGCTGGCCTGGATCCGGGCCTCCAGGTCGCTGCGCAGCTCACTCAGCCGCTGCTGGCTCTGGCCGGTCAGTTCCTGGATCTGGACCAGCTGCCGGGCAATCTCGGCCAGGTCGGCCACGGTGGCACTGCGGAAGGCATGAATCGCCTGCTGGGTGTGCAGCAGGGAATCGAGCATCCGATCCTGCA